>JAFAMV010000082.1 GCA_019233055.1 Curvibacter sp. | reverse complement strand
CTCAAAACCCCCTCCCACTTCCATGGGCGGGGGTTTTGTTTTTTAACGGCCGAAAATCACCTTGCAGATTTGATCTCGGCTGGAGAGGTTGCAGAAAATCGGGGGGGACACCCTGTCAGATCAAGATTTGTGATCGCCGGCTTGCTGCGGTTTCTCGGGTGTGGCCGATAGAATGATCTTCATCATTCCGCAACCCCGGCGCGGCTTTGGCGCTGGCGCCTCACCCCATGCTTGACGCAAAGAACGCAGAAGTCTGGTTGGTCGGCGGTGGCATTGCCTCGATGGCAGCCGCAGCTTTCCTGATCCGGGACGCCGGCATGCCGGCCACGCACATCCACATTCTTGAAGAGTTGAGTCTGGTGGGCGGCTGCCTTGACGGTGGCGCGCCCCCTGGGCAGCCCGACGCCTATGTGACCCGAGGGGGGCGCATGCTCTGCGAGGAGGTTTACCAATGTCTTTGGGATCTGCTCGACAGCATTCCGTCGCTGCGCCGACCGGGCCGGTCGGTCCGGCAGGAAATCGTGGATTTCAATGCCGAGGTATCTACCGAGGCCCATGCCCGCCTCATCGGTGCCGGCGCACGCATTCTCGATGCACATCACTACGGCCTTGACGCACGGGACCGAGCTGCTTTGACACGCCTGCTGGCGACACCCGAAGCCCTGATCGGGGCGCGCCGCATCGATGAAATGTTCGGTCCGCATTTCTTTGCCTCGAATTTCTGGCAGATGTGGCGGACGACCTTCGCCTTCCAGAACTGGCACAGTGCGGTCGAATTGCGGCGCTACTTTCTGCGCTTCATCCAGGAATTCCCGCGCATGCACACCCTGTCCGGGGTTCGGCGCACCCCCTACAACCAATACGATTCGATCGCGGTGCCCCTGCAGCAATGGCTGTTGGCTCAGGGCGTCGACGTGCGATTCGGCCATCGGGTGACTGACGTCGATTTCGACCAGCAAGACCCGCAACGGCGCCGCGCGACGCGCTTGCATGTCCGGACCGAAACCGGCGAGCGGGCAATCGAATTGGCCGAAGGAGATGCCTGCCTGCTGACCTTGGGCTCGATCACGGCCGATGCGCGCTACGGGAGCCATCAGGGCGCGCCCGAACTGATCCGGGACCGTCGCGACGGTGCCTGGTCCTTGTGGGAGGCGATCGCCCGCAAGGCCGACGACTTTGGCCGCCCGCACACCTTCTTCCATGTGGACGACAACAAATGGGAGTCGTTCACGCTGACGATGCGGGGCCGCGCCCTGCTGGACCGGCTGATTTCCTTCAGTGGCAACCAGCCTGGCACCGGTGCCTTGATGACTTTTGTCGACTCCAGCTGGCTCATGTCCCTGGTGGTGCCGTACCAGCCGCATTTTCCGGACATGCCCCCTGACACCTACACCGCGTGGGGCTATGGTCTGATGATCGATGCGCCGGGCGACCATGTCGGCAAACCGATGGCGCAATGCAGCGGTGAAGAAATCCTGTCCGAATTGCTCCATCACCTGCAGTTCGAGGACCTGCGCGACCAGGCCTTGGCGACCACCGTCGTGACGCCCGTGATGCTGCCTTACGCATCCGCCATGTTTGCGCCGCGCAAGCTGGGCGACCGGCCATCGGTGCTGCCGGAAGGGGCCTTCAATTTCGGCTTTCTGGGCCAGCATGTCGAGTTGCCTGAGGACACCGTCTACACCGTCGAATATTCGGTGCACTGCGCGATGCATGCGGTGTATCGCTTGTTCGGCGTGGAGCGGGCGATTCCACCAATCTACCGGGGCTTGCACGATCTGGAGGTCGGCCTCGATGCGCTGACCGCCGCATTCCGCTGAGGGCGCAGAACGCGGGCGACCCCGGGGCGGCCCCGAGGCACCACCGGCAGGCGGTCTTTCCGACTGACTTGCTCAGGAACGGGTGGTAGCGCAACCATGGGCAGGCGGTCGACACCATAATCAGGGTTCTCCCGCTTGCCCATCGGATCGGCGTGCTTCGTCAGCGCCGACACGCCATGCCTATTTCCCGCACTTTTCTGGTTCCCCTGATCATCGCCTGTGCCTTGTTCATGGAAAACATGGATGCCACGGTGATGTCGACCGCCCTGCCGGCGTTGTCCCATGACTTCGGTGTCAATCCCATCGCGCTCAAACTGGCCCTGACCTCCTATGTGGTCGGCCTCGGGGTGTTCATTCCGATCTGTGGCTGGGTGGCCGACCGCTATGGATCGCGTTCGGTGTTCCGCGCGGCCATCGCCGTGTTCCTGCTGGGCTCGCTGCTGTGTGCCATCTGCACCAACCTGCCGCAACTGGTGGCGGCCCGCTTTATCCAGGGCATCGGCGGCGCGATGATGGTGCCGGTGGGGCGGATCATCATCTTCCGCACCGTGCCGCGCAAGGACTTCGTCAGCGCCATCAGCTACCTGACCGTGCCGGCCCTGTTCGGTCCGGTGATCGGGCCGCCGTTGGGGGGCTTCATCACCACCTATTTCCATTGGCGCTGGATCTTCTTCATCAACGTGCCCATCGGCATCTTGGGCATGGTGCTGGCGACCCGCTACATCGAGAACCGGCACGAGGAGGATCCCGGCCCGCTGGACATCGGTGGCCTGTTGTTGTCGGCGCTCGGCGGGGCGGGCGTGATGCTGGGCCTGTCGTTGATCGATGGTGAGCTGGTCCGCGAGGAGGTCGCCGTCGGCCTGCTCGGACTGGGCCTGCTGGCGCTGACCCTGTACAGCCGCCATGCCGAACGCGCGCGTCGACGCGGCGCATTGCCGTTGCTGGATCTGGCCTTTCTGCGCATACCGACCTTCCAGGCCAGCGTGCTGGGGGGCTCACTGTTCCGCATCGGCCTGGGGGCCTTGCCTTTCCTGTTGCCCCTGGCCCTGCAGGAGGGGCTTGGCATGACGGCCTTCGCCTCGGGCACCATCACCTGTGCCACCGCCTTCGGCGGCCTGTTCATGAAAAGCCTCACGGCGAACGTGCTGGCCAGGTTCGGCTACCGCAATGTCCTGATCTACAACGCCTTGTTCTCGGGTCTGGCCATCGCCGCCTGCGGCCTTTTCACGCCGCAGACGCCGCATTGGGCCATGGTGGCCGTGGTGGTGTTGGGTGGTTTCTTTCCGGCCTTGCAGTTCACCTGCCTCAACTCGATCGCCTACGCCGACATCCCGAGCCGCGATGTGGGGCGTGCCACCAGTCTGGCCAGCGTGGTGCAGCAGCTGTCGCTGGGCATGGGCGTGACCATCGCCGGCCTGGCCTTGCACATTTCCCACCAATGGCAGGGGCACCCGACCATCGTGCACAGCGATTTCTGGCCCGCCTTCCTGACCATCGGCCTGTTTTCCGCCGGGTCGATTCCGCTCACACGCCGTCTGGCGCACGATGCGGGCGATGAACTCACCCGCCGCAGCCGTGCCTGATGGATCCGGGGCGGCCGGACAGGGCGCCTGCAGCGGCGACAGTTTTTCTTGGGCCCGGTGCGGGTCCCTTACCATTTAACCCATGGATACAAATATCTGGTGGTCTTATTTCGTGGCGGCCTGGCTCATCGCCTTGTCGCCGGGCTCGGGGGCCGTGCTGTCCGTCGGCCACGGTCTGCGGTATGGCGTCAAACGGGCCAGCGTCACCATCGCCGGTCTGCAGGCCGGTCTGACCGGCATCACCCTGGTGGCCGGTGTCGGCGTGGGCTCGCTGTTGCTGGCGTCGGCCCTGGCGTTCACCGTGGTCAAGACGCTGGGTGCGCTGTACCTGCTCTGGTTGGGCTGGCAACAATGGCGGGCGCCGGTGCACGAGGGCCATGGCGTCCTCGATGACGCCACCGAGGGGGCGACCGTCGAGGGCAAGTCGCCTGCCCTGTCGCCCAGGCAACGTTTTCTGACGGGCCTGTTCACCAACCTGACGAACCCCAAGGGCATCGTCTTCATGGTGGCCGTGCTGCCCCAGTTCATCGCCCCCGACCGCCCTCTGCTCCCACAGATCGCGGTGCTGCTGTTGACCACCGTGGCGGTGGACACCGTGGTCATGCACGGTTACGCCTTCACCGGTGCGCGGCTGGCCCATCTGCTGCGCAGCGCCCGGGCCCAGCGGGTGCAGAACCGGGTCTTCGGCGGCGTCCTGATGGCCATGGGTGCCAGCCTGATGTGGGTTCGCCGCGCAGCCTGAACGCCTCCCCGCCGCCATGGGCGCAGAGGCAGGGCCGGTTCAAACGATGCGGGCAGCCACCTCGAAGGGCAGCCGTGGCCCACGCGGGTGGGTCAGGGCCGGGTCGCCCACCCCCAGGTTCACGATGAAATTGGTCTTGAAGCGGCCGTCCGGGAAGAAGGCCTCATCGACCGCCGCCGGGTTGAAGCCCGATTGCGGTCCGGCGTCCAGGCCCAGGGCGCGGGCCGCCAGGATCAGGTAGGCCCCTTGCAGGCTGCTGTTGCGCAAGGCGGTGGTCTGTGCGAGCGCCGCATTGCCGTCGAACAGCGGCTTCGCGTCGTAGGCCGGGAATTGTTCCGGCAGGTGCTGCTGGAATTGGGTGTCCAGCGCGACGATGACGGTCACGGCCGCCGCCTGGGTCTGGGCCTGATTGCCGGCCGACAGGGCCGGCAGCAGGCGGGCCTTGGCTTCGGCGCTGCGCACGAAGACATAGCGCGCCGGTTGCGCATTGAAGGCGGTCGGCCCCCATTTCAGCAGTTCGTAGAGCGCATGCAGGGTGTCGTCCGGGACGGCGTCCGGCAGAAAGCCATGCACGGTGCGGGCGTGGCGGAACAACTGGTCAAGCGCACTGTCGGGCAGGGGAAGGCGTTGGGTCATCGGGGATCTCCTGAGTGGGGTGATGGACTTCAGAAAGGGGCCAGGCTGATGGCGATCAGGCTCACCGAGGCGAACAGCGAGCCGACCAGCACCAGGGCGATCACCAGGCTCGTGCCCAGATCCGTCCACAGCTGGCGCCTGCGGCCCCGCGCGGAGTCACCCCCCTGCAGGGTCGGGTCTGCGGCGGCGGCGGGGGAAACGGGCAAGGCCGGATGGGTCATGGCGTTCTGATGGACGGAAGGTCGATGGGCCCCATTGTGATCAAGCTCGCGGTCTAGGCAAACACGCCCTGCGGGGCAGCTTATGCGTTTTCTGCACATGTCCTGCCGGTACAGGCCCAGGGAGGGCGCGCGGCAGTTTCATAGCGGCCTGAGGCCTGCAGCTCTGTCCAGAGTTGGCAAAATACAGCTCCGGCACCTTCAACAGACATCGACATGAGCGGCACCTACCTGGTCACGACCTTCAAAGACAAGGACAAGGTCAAGGCCCTGGGCGCCCGCTGGGACCCGGCGCGGCGGCAGTGGCATGTGCCGCCCGGGCGTGACCTGGCCCCGTTCGCGGCCTGGTTGCCGGCCGGACAGGCCGAAGAGGCGCCGACCGAGCCGCCGCAGCGCGCCCTGGCGGCCGCCGAGCCGCAGGCTGGCTATGCCCTGCAGACGCCGCCGCCCCGGGGGGTGCCGCTGTCGCGCCTGCTGGGCGGCGTCGCCGCGGCGGTGTCCGACGCCTTTCCGTCCGCCATCTGGACCACGGTCGAGGTGGTGGATGTGCGCATGCGCGGCCATGTCTACCTGGAGGTGTCCGAGCGCGATGCCCATGGGGTGGTCGTCGCCAAGGCCAACGCGGTGATCTGGTCCGGCCAGGCCCACCGCATCCTGCCGGAATTCCAGCAGGCGACCGGGGCAGAGCTCGGGCCCGGCATCAAGCTGCTGGTGCATGCGCGCCCGGTGTTCAAGGCCCAATATGGGTTCAGTCTGGAGATCGATGCGATCGATGCCAGCTACACCCTCGGCGATCTGGAGGCCCGCAAGCGCGAGATCCGCGAACGGCTGCAGGCCGAAGGCCTCTGGCGCCTGAACCAGCAACTGATGCCGCCTTGGGACTACCAGCATGTGCTGGTGGTGGCGCCCGAGGGCGGCGCCGGTCTGGGCGATTTCCAGGCCGAGGCCTCGCGTCTGGAGCGGCGCGGGATCTGCCGCTTCCTCTATGTCTACAGCCGCTTCCAGGGCGAGGGCGCGGCGCAGGAGATCCGTCGCGAACTGACGGCGGCACTGGAGCAGATCCGCGCCAACCACCCCTGGGTGCCCGACGCCGTGGTCATCCTGCGCGGCGGCGGCGCGGTCAACGACCTGGCCTGGCTCAACGACTATGCCTTGGCCCGCTGTGTCTGCGAGCTGCCGATCCCGGTGCTCACCGGCATTGGCCATGAACGCGACAACACGGTCCTCGACGAAGTGGCGCACCAGCGCTACGACACCCCGTCCAAGGTGATTGCCGGCATCGAGCGTCAGATCGTGCAGCGCGCCCGCGAGGCGCAGGCGCTGTTCGAACAACTGGTGCAGGGCGCCGGACGCTCGATCGAACAGGCCCGGCGCCAGACGGAGCGCTGGCACCAGGAGATCCAGGCCGGCGCGCGCCAGGACCTCGGCAACGCCCGCCAGCGGGCCGCGCAATGGCTGGCCACGCTGCACCTCGAGGCGGTTTCCCAACTGCGGCTGGCGGCCACCCGGGCACAGGCCCGGCGTGACGATGTGCGGCACCTGGCGCGCCAGCAACTGCTGCTGGCCCGGCGCGAGACGCCGGCGCTGCTGGCCGAGATCCGTTCGGAGTCGCGCGCCGCCGTGCGGGCCGCGCGCGCCATGAGCGAGGCCGAGATGGGGGTCGTGCGCACCCAGGCCGGCAGCGAGCTGCGGCATCGGCGCCAGACGCTCGAGCAACTGCTGGCGGAGAACCGGGCCCGCGCCGGCCGCACGCTGCAGGAGGCGCGGGCCTCGTCCCAGGCCCTGCTGCGCGAGATCGCCGGCCAGGGCCCCGAGAAGACCCTGAGGCGGGGCTTCGCCCTGGTCCGCGACCCGCAGGGCCGGGCCGTGACCCGGGCTTCCACCTCCGAGCAGGAGGTGATCATTCAATTCCACGACGGCCAACGGGCCGCAACACTCCAACAGCCATGAAGCACACCACCTTCAAAGACGCCTACGGCGTGCTCCAGCAGCATGCACAGACCCTGCGCGACCAGCAGGAACCCAACATCGACGATCTGCTGAAGATCGTCGAAGAGTCGGTGGCCGCGTTCAAGGTCTGCCAGGCCCGCATCGATGCGGTCGAGAAGGCACTGGAAAAAGAACTGGGCCATGGCGGTGCGGCCGCCGAGGCAGCGGCTTCGCCTGCCCAGGACGAGCCACCGTTCTGAACCTTCAGCCAGCCACGGACCGGAGCCCGCACCATGTCAGCTGCCGCACCGCCAGGGATGATCCACCGTCGGCGCCTCCTGCAGTGCGCCGGTCTGGCGCTGATGCCGGCGTCGGCCGCCGTCCGGGCCCTGGAGGGCGCCACGCCGGCGGCACAACCCACCGGGGACGACGCGCTGGAACGGGCCCGCGCCTGGATGGCGCGCCAGCCCTGCATCGACATCCATGGCCACCTCGGCGGCTCGGGACCGAGCCGGCCGGTGCACGACTTTGCCGCCTTCAAGGCCAGCGGCCTGTCGGCGGCCTGCCTGTCGCTGGTCTCCGACAAGCCGGTGCTGGGCGTGTCGCGGGGCCACATCCTGGCCCGTCGCGAACCCCTGCCCGGCGAGCTTCATCAGGCCATGCAGGAGCGGTTTGACTTCGCCGACGCGGCCATCAGAGAGCAGGGGCTGCGCCGCATCCTCTGCGCCGACGATCTGCGCCAGGTCGCGCCGCAGAGTCCGCCGGGGCTGATCCTCGCCACCGAGGGCGCGGATTTCCTGGACGGTCAGGCCGAGCGGCTCGAGCCCCTGCACGCCCGGGGACTGCGCCATCTCCAGCTGGTGCACTACCGCGCCGACAACGGCATCGGCGACATCCAGACCGAGGCGCCGCAGGCGGGCGGCGCCACCGCCTGGGGGCTTGAGCTGGTGCGCGCCTGCCAGCAACTGCGCATCGTGGTCGATGTGGCCCATGCCACTTTCGAGACGGTGCAGCAGGTGGCCCGGATCAGCACCGCGCCGCTGGTGCTGTCGCACACCGCCCTGGTCCGCGCCCCGGGGCCACGGGCCCGCAGCATCGGTGAGGCCCATGCGCGGCTGGTCGCCGACACCGGCGGCGTGGTCGGCCTGTGGACCAATGCCGCGAGCTTTTCAAGCCCTGCGGCCTTGGCGCGGGGGGCGGTGGCGATGGCCGAGGCCATCGGGGTCGATCATGTGGCCATCGGCAGCGACATGAACGGCCTGCTGCATCCGCTGCTGTCGTCGTATGCAGACTTCCCGCAGCTGGCGGCGGCGCTGCTGGCGCAGTTCTCGGAGGCGGAGGCCGGGCAGATCCTTGGCGGCAACTACCTGCGGGTGTTCCAGCAGGTGGTCGGCTGAGAGGCGCTGCGCCTCAGCCCAGCCGCCCGTCGCGGAAATCGGCCATGGCCTGGAGGATCTCCTCGCGGCTGTTCATCACGAATGGCCCGTATTGCGCGATGGGCTCGCGCAGCGGCCGGCCCGCGATCAGCAGCACCCGGGCCTCCTGTGAGGCCTCGATCACCACCCCGTCGGCTGTCGGCTCGTTGGCGAGGATCGCCATGCGCTGGGCCGGGATCGGCCGGCCGGCCACCGCCACCTCGCCCCGGTAGACGTACACGAAGGCGTTGTGGGCGGCGGGCAGCGCCTGGTCGAAACGGGCGCCGGCGGGCAGTTGCAGGTCCAGGTACAGCGGCTCGGTGAGGGGGCGGCTGACCGCGCCCAGCAGGCCTTGGCTGCTGCCGGCGATCACGGTCACTTTCACGCCCTGCGCGGTCTGCCCACGCGGCAGCTCATCGGCCGCGAAATCGCGGTACCAGGGCGCCATCATCTTCTCGCTGCTGTGCAGGTTGAGCCAGAGCTGGAAGCCCTCCATCAGGCCCTCTTCCTGCTGCGGGATCTCGGAGTGGATCACCCCGCGCCCGGCGGTCATCCACTGCACGCCGCCGTTTTGCAGCAGGCCTTCATGGCCGGCGCTGTCGCGGTGCAGCATGCGCCCGGCCACCATGTAGGTCACGGTCTCGAAACCCCGGTGGGGATGCTCAGGAAAGCCTGCGATGTAGTCCTCGGGCCGATCGCTGCCAAAGGCGTCGAGCATCAGGAACGGGTCCAGGCGCTGTTGCAGGTCGGGGGTCAGCACGCGGCGCAGCCGGACACCCGCGCCGTCCGAGGTGGCCTGGCCCAGGACCAGGCGCTCGACCGTGCGGGAGCGGGAAACAGGGGATTCGGTGAGGGGGGTGGACATGGCAGACCTTTCCAGATGGAGCGATGTCCCTGTGCCAGGGGGGCGGCGCAGGGACCGAGCCTCCCACTTTAGGTCTCTCGGGGCCTTCTGCGAGGCCTGCCGATGGTGTTTCACCGTTGCGGTCATGGAACGATGGTCGTCGGCGGCTGCTACCATGCGGCCGCCGGTGGCGACAGGGGCGGGGCTCCTGGGGCCGGTATCCGACAGGACAAGGTATTTGATGGACATCCAGGAGGCCTACCAGGCGCTGGGGCTGGACCCCGGCGTGGACGACGCCCGGCTCAAGGCCGCATGGCGGCGGCTGGTGTCGGCCTGGCACCCCGATCGCAACAAGAGCGCCGAAGCGGCGCGGCGCATGGCCCACATCAACAAGGCCTACGACCACATCCGGCAGATCCGCAGCGGGGTCAGCGTGCCGTCCGACACCGAGGCGCCGGCGCCCGCCGACACGTCTGATGCATCCGAGACGGCCGAGACGTTCGAGGCGCGGACCGAGTCGCGCACCGTGCACCTCACGCTCGACCAGGCGGTGCTGGGTTGCGTGCGTTCGCTGCGGGGGCGTTTCACCCATGGCTGCCGGGCCTGCGAGGGGCAGGGGCAGCGGGTGCTGGACTCGGCCTGCCAGGCCTGTGCGGGCCGTGGCTCGGTGCGCCGGGCCGCCCTTTTCGGCTGGCTCTGGACCCAGGAGGATTGCGCCGATTGCGCCGGCCAGGGGCGCGCACGCGAGGTCTGCGGCGATTGCGGCGGGGCCGGCGAGCGCTCGGTGAAGTACCGGCGCAGTGTGCGTTTCCCGGCCGGCGTGCGGGCCGGGGACGTGCTGACCGTGCCCAGCACCCGCCATGAAGGGTTCGAGCTGAGCCTGGAGTTGCGGGTGGAGTTCGAGCCGCACCCTTTCTTCATCCTGGATGAGGCCGGCCTGCGCTGCGAGATGCCGGTCGATGGCTATGCCTGGATGGCGCAGCGCTGGGTCGACGTGCCGGTGCCCGGCGGCGTGCAGCAGATGCGCCTGCAGCGCGAGGCCCTGGTCTATCGCCTGCGCGGCCAGGGCTTCCCGCTGACGCCGAAAGGGGAGCGCGGCGATTTCATCGTCAAGGTGCTGCCCCAGTTTCCCGAAGACGAGGACGAGGCCGTGCAGGAGGCCCTGGACCGGCTGGTCGCCGCCTCGGCGCGGGCCGCCGAGGCCCAGGCCCGCAGCCCGCTGGGCGAATGGCGGCGCCGCCTCGGGCAGTGGCAGCCCAAGCTGGGTGATTGAGGGCGTGCTGGCGGTGCCTGCCGCTTCTGTCGCAGAATCCGTCTCCACATGATGCTCGACGACCTCGCCCGCACGCTCAGCCACGACGCCGTGTCCGTCGTGTTCCTCAACGTCCTGCTGCAGCAACTGGGCCTGCCGATGCCGGCGGTGCCGACCCTGCTGCTGGTCGGCGGACTGGCTGCCGGGCCCTGGCCGCTGGCCCAGGCGCTCGGCGCGGCGGTGCTGGCCTCGGTGCTGGCCGATGCGGCCTGGTATGCCCTGGGCCGGGTGTTCGGCTACCGGGTGCTGGCCGGTCTGTGCCGCCTATCCATCAATCCCTCTTCCTGCGTCAGCCAGACCGAGGCCCGTTTCATCCGCTGGGGCCTGCCGTCCCTGGTCGTGGCCAAGTTCATCCCGGGCTTTTCGACGGTGGCGCCTCCGATTGCCGGCGCCCTGCGCATGGATTTCGCCGGTTTCGGCCTGGCATCGGCCCTGGGCGCGGCGCTGTGGGCGGGTGTCGCCATCGGGGCGGGCTGGTGCCTGCGCGACTCGGTGCCGCAGGCGCTGGCGCTGCTGGCAGGGCATGGCGCGATGGCCCTGCTGCTGGTTGCCGGGTTGGCCGGGATCTGGCTCGGCTGGAAGTTCTGGCAGAAATACCGTTTCAGGCGGGCGAGTGCACTGCCTCACATCAGCCCCGACGAGCTGCTGGGCCTGTTGGGCGAGGGCGGACCGTTGCGCCTGCTGGATCTGCGCAGCCCGGCACTGATTGCCGAGACCGGCCCCCTGTCGGGAGCGGTGGTGGCCGAGCATGACCGTCTGCTGGAGGCGGTGGCCGACTGGCCCCGCGACCGGGCCGTGGTCACGTTGTGTGCCTGCCCGGAGGATGCGGGGGCGGTCCAGGCTGCGCACCGGCTGGTGCAGGCGGGCTATCGCTCGGTCCGTCCGCTGCGCGGCGGCTATGCAGCCTGGGCGGACGCGCTGCGACGCCAGGGGGCTTTGGCGGGCTCGGCCTCGGGGCTGCCGTCGCCGAGACCGGTCTGAGCCAGCTCGATCTCGGTGCGCATCGGGGTGGCCTTGGCCAGTGCCATCCAGACCGCGAAGGGCAGTTCGCAGCGGGTGTGGCGCGCGGCCCGCAGCAATTCGAACTCGCCCTCTTCAAGACCGCCGTGCAGCACCCAGATGCCCAGGTGTTCGGGGATCTCGTTGGGCTTGGCCACCCCGGCCGGAAAGACGTAGTAGCAGCCCTCGCACAGCCATTCATAGGCCTGCCGTTTGGTCCGCTGGCGCAGGTCGGACAGCAGGTCGGCGCGGCTGAACTTGATCTCGTGCACCAGGGGCTGCAGATAGGCCGCCACGCTGGTGTGCCGCACCGAGAACAGATCCGGCCGCGCGAGTCGCCAGGCCGGCGGCGCAGGTGGCGCGGCTGGGACAGCTGAGGTCGCTGCCTCGGACCAGGGCAGTCCGGCCTGCTCCTGGGCCGGCGCCGGTCCGGGCGCGGCGGGCGCCTCGAGGGCGGCCCGCAGGGCGAGTTCGCGCCAGACGATGCGGCCGGTGGCCAGCAGGTGTTCGCCGAAGCGGCGCGCCAGCCGGTCGTGGGCCGTCAGGGCCCGCGCCCCACGCTGCCGGGCGAAGGCCAGGCTTTGCAGCCCGGCATCGGTGAGCCTGAGCGTCTCGTGCCCTTCGGGCGAGGTCTGCAGGATGATCTGGCCCGCCGCCAGGAGGTCGATCTCCAGTCCGTCCTTGCAGGGCCAGCCGGCCGAGCGCCAGATCTGCATCAGGCGCGAGCGGTGGGCGCGGCTCAGCGGTGTCGGCTCGGCCGTCGTGGGCTGCTCGGCGGCGGTGGCAGGAAGGGCCTGGTCCGGCATGGCGGGATCCCCGGTCAGGGGCCGGGCTGCATCGCGCGGGCCTGCAGGGCCGCCGGCCGGGCCGAGCAGCCTTCGAGGTGGTCGTTGACCAGGCCCATCGCCTGCATGAAGGCGTAGGCGGTGGTCGGGCCGACAAAGCTCCAGCCGCGCCGCCGCAGGTCCTTGGACAGGGCCACCGACTCGGGCGAGGTGCTGACGCCTTGGAGGGTCTGCTGGGTGACCTGGGCCGGCCGGGTCGCGCTGCCGGGTTCGAAGCGCCAGAAATAGGCGGCCAGCGAGCCGAACTCCTCGCGCAGCGCCAGGGCCTGCCGGGCGTTGTGGATCGTCGACTGGATCTTGCCGCGGTGCCGCACGATGCCTGCGTCGAGCAGCAGGCGCTGCACATCGGCGTCGTCGAAGCGCGCCACCCGGTCCGCCTCGAAGTTGGCGAAGGCGCGGCGGAAGGCCTCGCGCTTGTTGAGGATCGTCAGCCAGCTCAGGCCGGACTGGAAGCCCTCGAGGCAGATCTTCTCGAACAGGCGCCGGTCATCATGGACCGGAAAGCCCCATTCCTCGTCGTGGTAACGCTGGTATTCGGGGCTGGCCCGGCACCAGGCGCAGCGCAGCACGCCTTGCGGATCGCCGAAGAGGCCGGGAGGGGTGTCGGTGCTGGGCAGCATGGGGCGCAAGAAAACTGTAAATAATCACAGTATTCTGCGCAAATTGCCCGGGCACGGCAAGAGCTGGGTTGCAGAAAGGCCGCTGATGCGGCCCGGATCACTCTCCGTGCGCCGGGGCGGTGCGGGGGGCCGGGCCGGTGTCGCGCTGGGCCCACCACACCAGACCGGCCGAGATCAGCGCCGAGACGGCCACCACATCGGCCACCAGGGGGAACTGCAGCAATTGCCCGTCGGCGCCGAAATGCACCAGGTGCCCGGCCACCAGCGAGGCCAGGCCGCCGGCCATCTGCTGCGTGGAGGCGTTCAGGGCGCTGAAGGCGCCGCGCTGCACCGGGGGCGGCAGGCCGCTCATCAGGGCCTGCCAGGGAATCATGCGCGAGAAGATGCCGGCGAACATCAGCACGTTGATGAGCACCAGGCCCGCCAGCGAGACCTCGTCGAGGCGGGTGTAGATCTGCACCATGAGCACGGTGGTCGCGCTGCCGGCGAAGAACACCGGCAGCTTGCCCAGGCTGTCGCTGAGGCGGCCCACCAGGGGGGTGACCACCAGGGTGCTGAGGCCGGTGATCAGGTACACCAGGGGCAGGCGGTCGAGCGAGATGCCGAGGTTGTGGACCACGAAGGCGCTGCTGAAGGGCATCAGCATGTAGCCCCCCACGGTGAGCAGGCCGGTGGTGACGAAGGCGCGCAGATGACGGGGCTGGGCCAGGGTGTGGAACAGGTGCATCCAGGGGCTGTGCTCCTGGGGCAGGGACAGGTGGGCATCGACCGGCTGGAGTCGCCACATCATCAGCAGCCCGCCGAGCAGACCGAAGGCCGCGAGCGCCAGGAAGGGGGCATGCCATTGCCAGCGGTTGGCCAGGAAGAGCGCCATCGGCAGCCCCAGCACCTGGCTGGCGGCAAAGCCGGTCTGGATCAGGCCCATCACCCGGCCCCGCTGGGCGGGCGCGAACAGGTCGGTGGCGATGGCCAGCACCATGGCGCCGATCACGCCGCCGAACAGGCCGGTGACGATGCGGGCGCACAGCAGCATCGTGTAGCTGTCTGCCAGACCGCACCACAGGGTGCCGCCGAGAAAGCCGGCGTAGAAGACCAGCAGCAGCTTCTTGCGGTCGAAGCGGTCGGCGAAGCCGGCGGTCAGCAGACCGGACAGCCCGGCGCTGAAGGCATAGGCCGACACCACCTGGCCGAACTGGTGGGTCGAGATGGCCAGGTCGGGCATGATCATCGCGCCCAGCGGCGACATGACCATGAAGTCGAGGATGACGGCAAACTGCAACAGGGCCAGCAGGGCGGTGGCAAAGCGCTGGTAGGGCGAAAAGGCCGGCGGTGCCGTGCCGGTCCGAGGGGGCGTCGAGGTGTTGGACATGGGGGGCTTCAATCTTGTGTGAGTGCCGGCGCCAGCGGGGCGCTCGGGGCATGGTGGCGGATCATGTGTTCCAGGGTCAGGGCCTCGCCGTCGTGCGAGAGCTGTTCGGCGGCGGCTTCGGCGGACCCTGCGGCGGCTTCGATCACCCGTTCGAACATGGTGGTCTCGGCCTGCTGCAGGGCGGCGTCCCAGTCGCGGCCCTGCTGGTGCGCCGCCACCAGGTGGCGGCCCAGTTCCACCGCATCGAGCAGGGCGGCATTCACCCCTTCGCCCGCGAAGGGCGACATCAGATGGGCCGCATCGCCGATCAGGCTGAGCCCCCGGACATGCGCCCAGTGGTGGCCCACCGGCAGGGCATGGATCGGCAGCGGGCGGAAATGGCCGTTGCCGGCCAGGATGAGTTGCCGGATGGCCGGCGCGAAACCGTCGAACTCGGTCAGCAGCTGGGCGCGTACCCGCGCCGGATCGTTCAGGTCGAAGCGGCGCCCGACCCAGTCGGCCGGCACGCGGAAGCAGGCGTAGCAGCGGATGTGGCCGTGGCCGTTGCGCTGCGCGATCAGTGAGATCCCCTGGCCCTGCACCATCATCTTGCCGCGCCCGACCAGGGCGGCCACGGCGGGGTGCCGGTGATCGACGTCGTCGATGCCGAACTCCAGCAGGGTCAGCCCGCTGTACTGGGGCCGGTAGGCCGAGAGCAGGGGGCGCAGGCGCGACCAGGCGCCGTCGGCGCCCACCACCAGGTCGAAGACCGGGGCGCTGGTCGCACCGGTACCGGCCAGATGCAGGCGCCAGCGACCGTCGCCGTTGGGTTCGGCCTGGCGCAGGGCGCAGCCCCACCGCACCCGGTCGGCCGGGATCGAATCGAGCAGCATCCCGCGCAGCGCCTGCCGGTCGACCTCGGGCCGGTGGTCGCCAGCGGACTGCGCCTGGTCAAACAACAGTTCGCCGTGGCGGTTGTACAGACGCTCACCCTGGTCTTCGGGGCGTGCGATGCGCGAAAATTCGCATTGCAGTCCGGTGCGTTCGATGGCCAGAAGGCCGGTGCCCTCGTGCAGGTCCAAGGTGCCGCCCTGGGGGCGGTCGTGCGGACCGGCTTCCTGTTCATACAGGGTGGCCGGCAGTCCGCCCAGGTGAAGCACGCGGGCCAGGGCCAGGCCGGCAGGGCCAGCGCCGACAATGGCGATGCAGGGAGTGGTAGATTGCATGTGAACTTGGATAGGTGCCTATTTATATTAATATAGGGCCCTATGTAAGAGCAAGCAGAATTTTTTCTTTGTCCGAGTCTTCCGTATGTCCGAAACCAGCCAGCCGACCTTTGCGCCGGCCTTTGCCGACTCGCCGTTGAAGCTGATCGGGCGGACCCACCACACCTTCCATCGCATTGCCGACCATCGCTTGCGCGACCAGGGCTTTGCCATGGGGCAGCTGCCGGTGCTGGTCACGCTCAAGGATGGGCGCCCCCGATCCCAGGCCGAGCTGGCCCGGCTGGCCCAGGTGGAGCAGCCCAGCATGGCGCAACTGCTCAATCGCATGGAGCGCGATGGGCTGGTGCAGCGCATTCCCGATCCGAGCGACAGGCGCAGCCGCCTCATCACGCTGACCGACTCCTGCGTCCAGCGCCTGCACGCCGCCCGCGACGTGATGCAGGCGATCGGCCAGGAGGCGCTGGCCGGATTCAGCGACGAAGAGTCGAGCCAGTTGCGCGCGCTGATCGGCCGCGTCAACGACAACCTCGAGCGCCTGTTGGCCGATCAGCAAGGTCTTTGACGGCCCCGTACACTGGCCCGGCCCTGTCCTCAAGGAGTTCTGCGCATGTCGGATGCATCGACCTACACCCCGCCCGCCATCTGGAGCTGGAAGCCCGGCCACGGCGGGCGCTTTGCCAACATCAACCGCCCGGTTTCGGGCGCGACCCACGACAAGCCCCTGCCGGTGGGGCGCCACCCGCTGCAGCTGTATTCGCTGGCCACCCCCAACGGGGTCAAGGTCACCGTCATGCTCGAGGAACTGCTGGCGCTGGGCCATGCCGGGGCCGAATACGATGCCTGGCTGGTGCCGATCAATGAGGGCGCGCAGTTCGGCAGCGGCTTTGTCGAGGTGAATCCGAACTCCAAGATCCCGGCGCTGATGGACCACAGCGGCCCACAGCCGCAGCGGGTGTTCGAGTCGGGGGCGATCCTGATCTACCTGGCCGAGAAGTTCGGTGCCTTCCTGCCCACCGAGGCCGCCCAGCGCGCCGAATGCCTGTCCTGGCTGTTCTGGCAGATGGGCAGTGCGCCCTTCCTCGGCGGCGGTTTCGGCCATTTCTATGCCTATGCGCCGACCAAGATCGAATACGCCATCGACCGCTACGCGATGGAGGTGAAGCGCCAGCTCGACGTGCTCAACCGCCATCTGGCCGAGCACCGCTACCTGGCCGGCGATGACTACACCATCGCCGACATCGCGACCTGGCCCTGGTACGGCGCCCTGGTCAAGGGCCTGCTCTACGAGGCCGGTGTATTCCTGCAGGTGCAGGAATACACCGAGGTCATCCGCTGGGCCGACGAGATCGCGCGGCGCCCGGCGGTGCAGCGCGGCCGCATGGTCAACCGGGCCACCGGCCCCCTGGCCAGCCAGTTGCGCGAGCGCCATGAGGCCAGCGACTTCGACACCCGCACCCAGGACAAACTCACGCCCGCCGCCTGAGCCGACAGGAGCCCCCGCCCATGAGTCTCACCCTCTACGATTGCGCCACCGCGCCCAGTCCGCGGCGTGCCCGCATCCTGCTGGCCGAGAAGGGCCTGGACCATGCCACGGTGCCGATCGACCTGCGCCAGGGCGAGCAGCTCGGCGAGGCCTTCCGGGCCATCAACCCGCAATGCACCGTGCCGGCCCTGCAGACCGACGAAGGCCTGGTGCTGGCCGACAACGCGGCCATCGCCGCCTACCTCGAGGCACGCTACCCCGAGCCGCCGCTGATGGGCGTCACGCCGGCCGAGAAGGCCGAGGTGGCGAGCTGGAACTGGCGCGTCGAGTTCGAGGGCCTGATGGCGATCGCCGAGGCCCTGCGCAACGGCTCGCCGGCCATGGCCAACCGGGCCCTGCCGGGGCCGGTGGACTATGCCCAGATCCCGGCGCTGGCCGAACGTGGGGTGGCGCGGGTGCGCCAATTCATGGTCGATCTGGACCGGCATCTGGCGGGGCGTGATTTCATCGCCACCGGGCGCTTCAGCCTGGCCGACATCACGGCGGTGGTGGCGGTGGATTTCGCCCGGGCGGTCAAGGTCCGGCCGGACGAGGCGCAGCCGCATCTGCTGCGTTGGCGTCAGGCCATGGCCCAGCGGCCTTCGATGGCCCTGTGAGCGCGCGCGGGCCGTCCAGGTCGAGTTGCGTCAACCACCCGCGGGCCCAGGCCAGAGCCGCCTGAAGATGGCTTTCGGCCGCCGCGCCCAGCGGCTGGCCCAGACCGAATTCCTGGCCCCGGATCGCCAGCAGGAGGGCTTCCGGGGCGGGGCAGCCCTCCAGGTCCTCATACACCTGCAGCAGGGCCTCGGGGCTCAGCGCGTGGCTGCTGATGCTGCGGTCGCGCTGCGCCAGGACCGGGCGCACCGTGAACGGCGGCGCGCTGTCCAGGCTGGCGTCGACGAACAGCAATTGCCGGCGGCCGCGCAGGTCCAGCGCGTGCTCGATCTGCAGCTGGAAGTCTTCGAGGCACTCCACCTGGGGCCTCTGCGCCGTGCTCAGGCCGGCACCCAGGCGCTCCAGGAAGAGCGGCCCCAGCGCATCGTCACCCCGGCTCGGATTGCCCCAGCCCAGCACCAGCAGGGGCGGGCGGCGCGCGGCGCTCATGCGCCCAGCCCCGGCGGGCCCGTGACGGAGCGGCTCAACTCGCCGCTGCTGGATTTCTGAACCCGGTCCAGCACCCGGCCGTCCGGACCGAGCAGGCACAGGTCCAGCGGCATCTGGCCCAGGGCATGGGTGGCGCAGGACAGGCAGGGGTCGTAGGCCCGGATCGCGACCTCGATCTGGTTGAGCAGGCCCTCGGTGATCTCGTGGCCGCTGAGTTGTTCGCGTGCCACCGCGCGCACCGCCTCGTTCATGGCCTGGTTGTTGTGGGTCGTCGAGACGATGAGGTTGCAGCGCTGCACCAGATCGTCGTCGCCCACCTCGTAGTCGTGGATCAGGGTGCCGCGTGGCGCCTCGATCATGCCCACACCCCGGCGCTGGCGCCGGCCCTGGGTCAGCAGCTCGCCATCCAGCAGGGCCGGGTCGGCCAGCAGTTCGGCGATCACCTCCACCGCATGCAGCAGCTCGATCATGCGGGCCCAGTGGTAGGCCAGCGACGATTGCACCGGCGCGCCGCCACCCCAGGCCAGGAAGGCCTGGCGCGCCGCCTCGGCGCGCGGGCTGGGGATGAAGTCGCAGTTCTGCACGCGGGCCAGCGGGCCGACCCGGTACCAACCCGGCCCGGGGCCCAGGCTTCGCAGGTAGGGGAACTTCATGTAGCTCCAGGGGCGAACCTCTTCGGCGATGAGTTCCAGGTAGTCCTGATCGTCCACCGCGTCGCACAGGATGTGTCCCCGTTCGTCGCGCACCCGCAGGCCGCCGTGATAGAGGTCGAGCGCGCCGTCAGGGCGCACCAGCGACATCAGCTTGGAAGGGAAGCGGGCGAAGCCCTCGTAGAGCGCGCGGTTGCGCTCATGCAGGGTCTGGGCCAGTTCCACCGAGGCCTGGGCCCAGTCCAGCATCGGTGGCAGTTGCGCGCGCAGGCTGTCGCGCTCGCCAGGGCTCAGCAACTTGTTGACCCCGCCGGGCACGGCGCCGGTGCCATGGATGCGCTTGCCCGAGGTGATGCGGATCACCTCCTGGCCGAATCGTCGCAATTCGATGCCCTGGCGCGCCAGTTCGGGGTGGCTGGCGGCGACGCCGACAATGTTGCGTCCGGCGGGATCGGCGTCGAAGCCGAACAGCAGATCCGGCGAGGACAGGTGGTAGAAGTGCAGCGCATGCGACTGCAGGATCTGCCCATAGTGCATGAGCCGGCGCACGGCTTCAGCGCTGGGGCTGACCGGCACCGCGCCCAGCACCCGGTCGAAGGCCTTGGCGGCGGCCAGTTGGTGGGACACCGGGCAGATCCCGCACAGGCGCTGCACCAGCACCGGCACCTCCCAGTAGGGCCGCCCTTCAATGAATTTCTCGAAACCGCGGAACTCGACGATGTGCAGGCGCGCCTGCTGCACCACGCCCTGCTCGTCGAGCAGCAGGGTCACCTTGCCATGGCCCTCCACGCGCGACACCGGGTCGATGGCGACGCGGCGCAGACCCTGCGGGTGGGCGGCGGTCTCGAGATCGCTGGCCATGGCAAATCCTCCTGGTCGCTCAGTCGTAGTGGATCTGGCCGGGGCCCGGGGTCGGGGTCCGGCCGTCGAGCAGGGCGTTCAGGAAACGCCAGATGGCCTCGGCCGAGGGCGGGCAGCCCGGCAGGAAATGGTCCACATGCACCACCTCGTGCAGCGGGTGGACCCGGTTCAGCGGCAGGGGCAGCTCGGGGTCGTCGGGGACCCGGCTGCCTGCGTCCAGACCGCTCTGACGGCAGTAGACCGCGTCCAGCAACTCGCCCACGTCGAGCGCGTTGCGCTGGGCCGGCAGACCGCCGTTGATGGCACAGGCGCCCAGCGCCACCAGCACCTTGCAGCGGGCGCGGAATTCCCGCAGCAGTTGCACGTTCTCTGCGTTGCAGAGCCCGCCTTCGACCAGGCCGATGTCGCAAGGGCCCAGGGTCTTGAGGTCGGTCAGCGGCGAGCGGTCGAATTCGACGCGATCGAGCAGGGCGAGCAGGCGTTCGTCGATGTCGAGCAGGGACATGTGGCAGCCGAAGCAGCCACCCAGCGAGACGGTGGCCAGCCTGAGCTTTCGGCGGCTGTTCATGGGGTGGCCTCCGGGGGCTGGGGCGGGCTTGCGCCGTCCAGGCCTTCGAGGTCGTAGCGCCGTCGGCCGATGGGCGTGCGAAAGCCCACGCGCTTGTGCAGCAGGGCGCCGGTGGGGCAGACCGCAAGTGCCTGGTCGCCGGCGGCGATGGCGCTGCCGGCCAGGCGGCCGTCGGGGCTGTCGACCAGCAGCCGCGCGGCCAGCCCGTGGCCGCCGATGGCAAAGACGCTCTTGTGGTCGAGCTGTTCGCTGGCCCGCACGCACAGGCCGCAGAGGATGCAGCGGTTCAGGTCGAGCCATACCTCGGGGTGGCTGGCATCCACCGGGCGTTGCAGATAGAACTCCTCGAAATGCGGCCCTTCCATGCCGGCGGCATAGGCGCTGGCCTGCAGGCGGCAGTCGCCGCTCTTCTCGCAGGCCGGGCAGAAGTGGTTGCCCTCGACAAACAGCATCTGCAGCAGGCGCTGGCGCTGCTGCTGCAGTTCGGGGGTGTCGCTGCGAACCTCGAGGCCGGCGCTGGCCGGCACGGTGCAGGCGGCGCCGCTGCGGCCGTTGACCAGCACGCTGCAGACCCGGCAGGACCCGGCGGCCCCGAGTTCGGGGTGCCAGCACAGGTGGGGCAGGACATGGCCGGCGCGCAGCGCCGCCTGCAGGATCGATTCGCCAGGACCGAACTCGACGTCCTGGCCATCGAGCCGGAAGCGCCCCGGCGTGAGCGGATCGATGCGGTCCGGCGGGCTCATGGCAGGGTCTCCAGATGGGCCTGGTCGTCGTCGCGGCCGGTGGCCCGACGGGCCTGCGAGAGTTCGGCATCCAGGTCGAAGCCGGGCACGAAATGCAGCGACTGCAGGTGCTGCTCATAGGCCGGGCGGAACTTGAGCAGGGTGTCGCGCAGCGGGTTGCAGGCGGCCGCGCCCAGCCCGCAGTGGGTGGTGCCCTGCAACAGGTGCTCCAGCTCGGTCAGCACCTGCACGTCCTCGCTGGAGCCCCAGCCGGCGCGCAGCTTGTCCAGTCGGCGCAGCACCAGCGCGGTGCCGACACGGCAGGGCGTGCAGAAGCCGCAACTCTCATGGGCGAAGAATCGGGCGAAGTTGCGCGCCACCTCGAACATGTCGCGGCTGCGGTCGAAGACCATGAAGGCACCGGCGGTGGGCACGTCCTCGAAGCCGATGCGGCGGTCGAACTCGAGGGCGCTCAGGCACAGGCCCGAGGGGCCGCCGACCTGGACGGCCTGGGTGTCGCGCGCGCCGCAGTCTTCGAGGATGCGGCCGATGCGGGTGCCGAAAGGGTATTCGTAGACACCGGGGCGCTCGCAGTCGCCCGAGACGGAGTGGACCTTGGTGCCGGTGGACTGCGGTGTGCCAATGGCGGCCCACCAGTCGCCGCCGCGCCAGGCGATGTGGGTGGCGGCGCAGAAGGTCTCGACGTTGTTGACCGTGGTGGGTTGGCCGAGGTAGCCCTGTTCGACCGGAAACGGCGGCCGGATGCGGGGCGTGCCGCGCCGGCCTTCCAGCGACTCGAGCAGGGCCGACTCTTCGCCGCAGACGTAGGCGCCGGCACCGAGGTGGATCTCGATGTCGAAGTCGAAGCCGGCCTGTCCCAGGATGCCGCGGCCGAGCAGGCCGGCGGCACGGCGGCGCTCGAGCACCGCCTGCAGCGCCTCGAGCAGGAAGCGGTATTCGCCGCGCAGGTAGACCAGGCCCTGGCGTGCGCCCACCACCAGGGCGGCGATGGTCATGCCTTCGAACACCGTGTCGGCGCAGCGGCTGAGCAGCACCCGGTCCTTGAAGGTGCCCGGCTCACCCTCGTCGGCATTGCAGACCACGTAGTGCTGCGCGCCGTGCGCGTGGCGGCACAGTTCCCATTTGGTGGCGGTGGCGAAGCCCGCACCGCCGCGCCCGCGCAGGCGTGAGCGACGGATCTCTTCCAGGGTGCCCAGCGGGCCCCGGGCGAGGGCGGCCTGGAGGCTGCGGCCCGGCTCGGGCTGGGGCCCCAGCTTCACATCGGCGCGCCGCACCTGCTCTTCGACCTGCGACCATTCGGCCGGCCATCGGGCGGCCGGCACCTGGTCTTCGATCAGCCCGGCCAGTTCGGCGATGCGGTCGGGTCCGAGCCGGGTCAGCACCTGGTGGTGGTTGACCAGCACCGCCGGACCCTGGTCGCCCAGCCCGGTGCACGAGGTGGTGTCTACGCTGACCCGGCCGTCGGCGCGGACCTGGCCCGGGGTCACCCGCAGGCGCCGGCACAGCTCGTGCATCAGGGCCTCGCTGCCTTGCAGCCGGTCGGTGATGTTGTCGCTGAACAGCACCCGATATCGGCCGACCGGTCGGGTGTGCAGGAAACGGTAGAAGCCGGCCACCCCCTCCACATGGGCCAGGGGCAGGCGCAGCGCCGCTGCGATGGTGGCGAGATCGGCGCGCGGCAGCCAGTGCGCCTGCGCCTGCCATTCGCGCAGGATCTGCACCAGCCGATCGGGGGCCCGCCGGTGTCGGTCGAGCAGGGCCTGCAGGAGGGTGTCCGCTGGGGGCATGTTCAATCGGCCGACGGATCGGCAAGGGGCGTTGACCCTGGCGGTTGTACCAGAGGCAGCCATCGGCTGTGTTGACAAGATCGGGTCCGGGGCAGGAAAGGCACGGTTGACCAGGGTTTGTCCCTGCGCCGGCCCGGACATGGCGCCGGCCTGTCCGGGGGGCGATGGTTTTTGCGCCATGATCGGTCGATGTCCTGTCCGAACCTGTCCCCCTCCGTGTGGGAAGCCGCCCCGTCCGCCGGCACCGGAGCCCGCGCATGAACGCCACGTCTCCACGGCGCAGCCTGCTGGCTGCAGGCACCGCACACGCGGTGCACGACGGCATGACCGATGTGATCTATGTGCTGTTGCCGCTCTGGCAGGCCCAGTTCGGCCTGAGCCTGGCCTTCACCGGCGCGCTGCGCGGCCTGTATGCGGGCTGCATGGCCGGCTTCCAGGTGCCGGCCACGCGGCTGGCGGCGCGTTTCGGGCGTCGCCGGCTGCTGCTGGCCGGCACGGTGCTGGCGGCCCTGGCCTATGCCCTGGCGGGGCTCAGTGGCGCCCTGGCCGGGGTCTGTCTGGCCCTGCTGCTGGGGGGACTGGGCGCCAGCACCCAGCACCCGCTGGCCTCGGCCCTGGTGGCCGACGCCCATGGCCACGACAAGGCGCAGGCCCGCAGCGCGCTGGCCACCTACAACTTCGCGGGTGACCTGGGCAAGATGGCGCTGCCGGCCCTGGTGGGCCTGCTGCTCATCTCCCTGAGCTGGCAGCATAGCGCCCTGCTGCTCGCGGGGCTGGGCCTGCTGGCCGCCCTCCTGCTGGCCAGGCTGCTGCCCCCGCAGCCCGCCGCCCTCCCTCAGGAGTCGCCGGTCGCCGGGCGCGGGCGGGCGCTGACCCCGCAGGCCCTGGGGCGCGGCTTTGCCGCCCTGTGGGCCACCGGGGTGGTGGACAGCGGCACCCGCATGGGTTTCCTGACCTTCCTGCCCTTTGTGCTGCGGGCCAAGGGCGCCGGCAGTGCCGGCATCGGCCTGGCGCTGACCCTGCTGTTCGTGGGCGGGGCCCTGGGCAAACTGGCCTGCGCCTGGCTCGGGCGGCACCTGGGCCTGTTGAAGACCGTCTGGCTGACCGAAGGCTGCACCGCGCTGTGCATCCTGCTGGTGCTGACCCTGCCTTTGCAACTGTCGCTGTGCGCTTTGCCGCTGCTGGGTCTGATGCTCAATGGCACCTCGTCGGTGCTCTATGGCTGTGTGCCCGATCTGGTGCCTGCCGAGCGGCGCGACCATGCCTTTGCCCTGTTCTACACCGGCACCATCGGCTCGGGCGCGTTGGCGCCGACCCTGTTCGGCTGGCTGGGGGATCACCTGGGCGTGGACCGCGCCATGCAATGCGTGGCGGGCTTCGTGTTGCTGACGCTGCCCCTGATCTTCGGGGTGGTGCGGGCCTTGCACCCCGGGCCATCCGCCGCGGTCGACCGACAATGACCCTGGCCCGGCATTGGCCGCCCTCTTCAGGAGACTCTTCCATGTTCCACCGCCGTGACTTCCATCGCCTGGCCCTGGCTGCCGGGGCCACCCGCCTGATGCGCCCGGCCCTGGCCGCCGGCCGCTTCCCGGAGCGCCCCCTGCACCTTGTCGTGCCCTTTGCCCCTGGGGGCGCGGTCGACACCGTGGGCCGCACCCTGGGCGAGCGGCTGGCGGCCCTGCTGGGGGTGTCGGTCATCGTCGAGAACCGGCCCGGCGCGGATGCCAACCTGGGGGCTGAATACGTGGCCCGCGCCGCGCCCGACGGCTACACCCTGCTGGTCGGGGCCAATGGCCTGGCCACCAACAACACGCTTTACCCCAAGCTGGGCTTCCAGGCCTTGAAGGACTTCACGCCGATCTCCCGCCTGGGCACCGCACCCCTGGTGCTGGTGACGGCCTCCGGCGCGCCCTGGGATTCGGTCAAAGCCCTGGTGGCGGCGGCCCGGGCCAAGCCGGGCAGCTTCAACTATGGCTCGGCCGGCAATGGCAGCTCTGGGCACCTGGCCAGCGCGCTGTTCTGCTCGGTGGCCCAGATCGACGCCCAGCATGTGGCCTACAAGGGGGGCTCGCCGGCCCTGGTCGATCTGATCGCCAACCGCCTGTCCTTCATGCTGCTGAACCCGCTCGAGGTGCTGCCCCATCTGCAATCGGGGCGGCTGAAGGCACTGGCGGTCACCGGCGAACACCGCTCTTCGTTGCTGCCGCAACTGCAGACGCTGGCCGAAGCCGGGCTGGCCGGTGTGAACACCGATGTCTGGTGGATGCTGCTCGGCCCGGCCGGCCTGACGGCCGAGGTCCTGCAGGCGCTGAGCCGTGCCGCCACCCAGGCGCTGGCGGATGCGCATCTGGTGGAACGCCTGGGTGCCCTGGGCGCCAGCGTCACCCCGTCCAACCCCGAACAGGCCGGACAGTTCCTGAGGCAGGAGACCCAGCGCTGGGCGCAATTGATCCATGCGGCCCACATCGAGGCCGATTGACCGCCTCGGCGGAAATCCGCTGCCGCTTGACCCGATCTTCAACTGCGCTTGAACAAATGGCACGGGGTGTTCACCGGCACGCCACAGGCGGCGGTTAGTGTCGGGTCCGTGGGCGGCACCGGTTGTGGGGCCGCCGGTCTGAACTGGAACCCTGAATGAAAATCTCCCGCGAATGGGCGACCCCGCTGACCCTGGGCGCCTTTCTCCTGATGGCGGCCACCGGCGTGCTGATGTTCTTCCACCTCGACACCGGGCTCAACAAGACGGCCCACCAGTGGCTGGGCTGGCTGATGGTGGCGGCGGTGGCCGCCCATGCCTTCACCAACTGGCCGGCCTTGAAGCGGCACTTCGTGGTCGGGCGCACCGCCTGGTTCCTGCTCGGGCTCAGTGCGCTGGTATTGGCCGGGTCTTTCGCGAAGTTGCCGGGGCAGGGCGGTGCGCGCCAGTCGCCACCCGTGCTGGCGCTGCGCGCCATCACCCGGGCCCCTTTGCAGCAGGTGGCGCCCCTGGCCGGCAAGCCGGTCGATCAACTGCTGGCCGAATTGCGGCAGGCGGGCATCGCCGTGCGCGGCCCGGACGACAGCCTGGAGGCCGTCGTGGGCGCCAGCCGCGAGCAGCAGGGGCGGGCCATGACGGTCATCTTCGGGCCGGGCGGGGCGGTGCCTCACCCAGATTGAATCGCGGCGCGGCCTCAGCCGGCCTCAGCCCGCTTCGGGCCGGCGCGCCAGCGCCAGGGCCTCGCTGAGCACCGCGCGGTCACCCACGTGGTTGGCCAGCAGCAGCACCAGCTTGGCCAGCACGCCGACGGCCTGCTCGTCGTTGCAGTGGCGCTGTGCGGCCACCAGCTCTTCGTAGAAGCCATCGACATCGGCGATGTTCGGGCTGCGGATCAGTTGGCTCATGGTCATGTCCTTTTTTTCACAGGGCCAGGCTGCGGCGCAGGGCCGCTTCGATCTTGGCGGCGTCGAAGCGGCGCCAGCGGCCGGCCACATGCTGGTCGGGGCGGATCAGGTAGACGGTGCCGGGCTGACCGTCGTAGCGCTGGGTCAGGGTGCCGTCGGGGTCCTGCAGTTCGACGCCCACGCGCAGGACGCCGGCCCGCACACCGCCGATCTCCACGGCAGGCAGGGGCTCGGTGCCGAAGGTCAGCAGCACAAAGCCTTCGCCCAGTTGGTTGAGCAGCCAGCCGTCCTGGCCGCCGACCCGGACCGGCGCATCGGCGCAGTTGGTGCCGGGCTGCATGAGCCCGGCAAAGCGGTCTTCGTCTGCCGTGTTGAGCGGCGACTGAGAATAGGGGGTGGGGGTGGACAGCCGCCCGCTGTTGACCATGCGCCGGGCGAAGGTCTCGTGGTGGGCCAGTTCGAGCACCGCGTCGCGCAGGATGCGGCTGGTGCTGCTCTTGGGCGTAATGAAGTCGGTCGATCGCGTCGAGTTGAGCAGGTTGTCGTCGGCGGCGAAGGCGCGTTCGGCATGGTAGCTGTCGAGCAGGCTTTCGGGGGCCTTGCCGTCGAGCACCAGCTTGAGCTTCCACATCAGGTTGTCGGTGTCCTGCACGCCGGTGTTGGCGCCCCGGGCGCCGAAGGGCGAGACCTGGTGCGCGGCATCGCCGGCAAAGAAGATGCGGCCGTGGCGGAACTGGTCGATGCGCCGGCAGGCGAACTGGTAGACCGACACCCATTCGAGTTCGAATTCGACATCCTTGCCGAGCATGGCCTGGATGCGGGGGATGACGTTCTCCGGCTTCTTGGCCTCGTTGGGGTCGGCGTCCCAGCCGAGCTGGAAGTCGATGCGCCAGACGTCATCGCACTGCTTGTGCAGCAGCACGCTCTGGCCACGGTGGAAGGGCGGGTCGAACCAGAACCAGCGCTCGGTCGGGAAATCGGCCTTCATGACCACATCGGCGATCAGGAAGCGGTCCTGGAAGAACTGGCCGGTGAAGTCGGCGCCGATCATGCGCCGGGTGTCGCTGTTGGCGCCGTCGCAGGCGACGACCCAGTCGGCCTCCATCTTGAAGATGCCGTCGGGGGTCTCGATGGTCAGCACCGCGTGGTCGGACTCCTGGGCGATGCTCAGCAGCTTGTGCTTCCAGCGCAGATCGACGCCCGGGGCCTTGTCGCAGGCCTCGACCATGTACTCCTCCAGGTAGTACTGCTGCAGGTTGATCATGGCCGGCATCTTGTGCCGGTCTTCGGGCAGCAGATCGAAGGTGTAGACCAGGTCTTCCTGGAAGAAGACCTTGCCGACCTTCCAGTTCACGCCCTTGTCGACCATGCGCTGGCCCACGCCCAGGCGGTCCCAGATTTCGAGGGGGCGCTTGGCGTAGCAGACCGCGCGCGAGCCGATGCTCACGGTGTTGTTGTCATCGAGAACGATGGCGGGGATGCCGCGCTGAGCCGCGTCGAGGGCGGCGGTCAGGCCGATCGGGCCTGCACCGATGATGACCAGCGGGTGGCGCCGGACCTGGCCTTCGCGCTGCTCGGCAGACTGCCGATAGGCGAATTCGGGGTAGCTGTAGGTTTTCAGCATGGCGTCGCTCCTTCAGGCCGGGTCGCCCGAGAATTCGCGTTCGTGCATCCAGGCCGCGTGCTTGGGCGCGCGCTTGGTCTGCGCCCATTCCTCGATCATCGGCCACTTGACCTCGTCGAGCTTCTTCATCATCTCGGGCGTGGCGGTGTCGGCGGCCAGCTCGAGGCGGTGGCCGTTCGGGTCGAAGAAATAGATCGACTTGAAGATGGTGTGGTCGGTGATGCCGATCACCTCGATGCCGTCGGCCTCGAGGCGGGCCTTGATGGCGGTGAGTTCGTCCAGGCTGCCCACCTTGAAGGCGATGTGCTGGACCCAGTCGGGGGTGTTGGTGTCGCGGCCCATGGGGGCGGCGTTGGGCAGTTCGAAGAAGGCCAGGATGTTGCCGCCGCCGGCATCGAGGAACAGGTGCATGTAGGGGTCGGGCGCGTGGGTGGACGGCACCTGGTCCTCGGCGATGGCCAGCACGAAGTCCATGCCCAGATGCTTCTTGTACCACTCGACCGTCTGCTTGGCGTCCTTGCAGCGGTAGGCCACGTGATGAATTCGTTCGATGCCCATGTCTGTCTCCATTGATGAGGGTTGGAATGGTGCAATGGTATCAACTGATACTAAATAGATCAATGGAAATTTATGGAAAATTCATTGATGGATCGCAATTTGGTAGGATGGAACGATGTCAAAAGATACGAATGGACTGAATCAGCAGCTGGCGTCGTTCTTCCCCTATCGGCTGGCCGTCCTGTCGGAGGCGGTGAGCCGCTCCATGGCGCAGATCTATGCGGTGCGCTTCGACCTCAGCCGCGACGAGTGGCGGGTGCTGGCCGCGCTGTACAAGGCGCCGCCCACCAAGACCACGGCCATCATCGAGCACACCACCCTCGACAAGCTGTCGGCAAGCCGGGCCCTGGCACGCATGGAGGGCAAGGGGCTGGTGTCGCGCTCGGTGGACCCCGACGACGCCCGTGCCTACCTGGTGAAGCTGCTGCCTGCCGGGCGGGAGCTCTACAAGAAGATCGAGCCGCTGGTGTTGGCGCGGGAACGCTTCCTGCTCGAAGACCTCGGCGCCGATGAACTTGCCAGCCTGAATGCGCTGCATGACAAGCTGTTGCTGCGCGCCCGGCAGCTGGTCGAGATGGGGGATGAGGGGCGGCGGGCCTAGCGTCAGGGCGGACCGCCTGTGTGGCGCGGAGGTTCGGCCACTTTGCAAGGGGACGCTTGGGGGCGGTTCAACCCCGGGGCGGTTCGGATTTCAAGATCCGGTGTCCCTGGCGGCTGCCAGCCGGTCCCGCCGTCGCATGAGCGTCAGGGCGCAGATGCCCGCCGCAGTCAGCGCCCAGCCCAGGGGCGACAGTGTCGGTACGGCCGCCGCATCCTGTCCGCCCTGGGTGGTCAAGGTCAGGAAGAGCGTGCTTTCTTTCTGGATGTTGTAGTCGCTGAGCGTCCTGCCCGGCTGCAGCACCTGATTGGCGAAGGTCAGTTGCTGCTGGCTTGGCGGGTCGCCGGTCTTGTCCTGGATCTTGGCTTCGACGTTCTCGATGGAGTCGCTGTTCTCCACCTCGAGTGTGATTGTCGAGCCGGTCGGGGTGCGGACGAAGATCTGCATGTCGGTGGGCGGGTTGGCGTTGGTGTCCCGGGTCAGCCGGGGTGGTATCCCAGCCGCCGCGACACCTCGTCCGCCGCCTCGCGCAGGGCCTGCGCCTGCGGCGAGTCCCAGTCGGGCGGGAAATCCTGCTCGTGGCCCATGGCGGTCAGCACCAGCACCGTGTGGCCTTCGTGGTCGCGCACCGGCGCACTGAGGGCGTTGACGTTGGGGATGGGGCGCCCGAGCGCACGGGTCAGGCCTTGCTGCTCGAATTCCGTGCGCACCTGTTGCAGTTGCCGGCTCAGCTGGCTGTCCGTCAGGCGATGCCGGTTCGCGCGTTCGCCGGCTAGGGCCGACAGGGCGCGTTCGATCTCCTGCGGCGGCAGGGTGGCCGCGAAGGCTTCGCCGGTGGCGGTGCCGAACAGGGCCATCACGGTGCCGGCGCGCATGTTCACATGCAGCGGCTGGCTGCCCTCGAACAGGCGCACGACCGTGGGGCCGAAATTGGCCCAGACGGCCACGGCCACGGCCGAGTCGATGCGCTCGGCCAGGGCGCGCGCCACCTCATTGGCCGAGGCGATCGGGTCGGACTGGTGCAGGCAGCTCAGCCCCAGTTGCAAGGCTGCCGGACCAGGGGCGTATTTGCCGCTCTGCGGGTCTTGCAGCACAAAGCCCAGACGGGCAAAGCTCACCAGATAGGGGTGGGCTCTCGAGGGGCTCAGGTCGGCCAGCGCCGCCAGCTCCTTGAGCGTCATGGGGACCGGGCGCTGGGCCAGCACCAGCAGCAGGCGGCCGCCGACCTCGACCGATTGCACCGAGCGCTGCTGCGCCTGCCTTGTCTCGCCATCCGCCATCGCGCCGATCTCCTCGCATGCCCCGGAAAGACCCCTGGGGTTCATGAAATCATAACAAATGCATTTGACATTGACGAACATTGAACTCAGAATGCCTTTCCGTTGAATTCGCAAATGAATTCGCCATAGACAAACCAAGGAGATCGCCATGACGCAGACCAAACAATTTGCCTCGCAAGCCGACCTGGAAGAAAAGAAGGTCACCTTCAGCCAGCTGTCCGAACACGCCTGGGCCTACACCGCCGAAGGCGATCCCAACACCGGCATCATCATTGGCGACGATGCGGTGCTGGTGGCCGACACCCAGGCCACGCCGGCCATGGCCGCCGACGTGATCCGGCGCATCCGCGAGGTGACCGACAAGCCCATCAAGTACGTCGTGCTGACCCACTACCACGCGGTGCGCGTGCTGGGTGCCTCGGCCTACCAGCCCGAGCAGGTGATCGCCAGCCAGGACACCTACGACCTGATCGTCGAGCGCGGCGAGGCCGACAAGGCCAGCGAGATCGGCCGCTTCCCGCGCCTGTTCCGCAATGTCGAGACCGTGCCGGCCGGCCTGACCTGGCCGACCATGACCTTCACCGGCAAGATGACGCTGTGGCTGGGCAAGCTCGAGGTGCAGCTGCTGCAACTGGGCCGTGGCCACACCAAGGGCGATACCGTGGTCTGGCTGCCGCAGGAGCGCACCCTGCTGTCGGGCGACCTGGTCGAGTTCGATGCCACCCCCTATGCCGGCGACGCCTACTTCAAGGATTGGCCGCAGACCCTGGAGAACCTGGCGGCCCTGAAGCCCCAGGCCCTGGTGCCCGGGCGCGGACCGGCCCTGCTGGGTGAGGCCCAGGTGGCCGCCGGGCTCTCGTCCACCGCCTCCTTCATCGCCGACGTGCGCGCCAGCGTGGAAGCCGGCGTGGCGGCCGGCAAGGACCTGAACGCGGTCTACAAGGACACTTTTGCCAGGCTCAAGCCCAAGTACGGCCACTGGGTGATCTTCGACCACTGCATGCCCTTCGACGTGACCCGCTGCTATGACGAGGTGACCCAGTACCCTGATCCCCGCGTCTGGACCGCCGACCGTGACCGCATGATGTGGGAAACCCTGGAAGGCTGAAGACAGCCCCGGTAGGCAGGCGCTGCCGCGGGCGGCGCCTCATCAAGAAAAAAGACGGAGACAAGCCTTGAGCAACACCAACCCGCGCGCCGTCGACATCGGCCGCACCCTCGACGACGGGCCGTTTTCAGCGCTGCAGAAATGGGTCGTCCTGCTGGCCTCCCTGGCCATCGTCATGGACGGCCTGGACGGCCAGCTGATCGGCTTCGCCATTCCGATGATGCTCAAGGACTGGGGGCTGCCGCGCAGCGCCTTCGCCCCGGCGGTGGCGGCCGGGCTGCTGGGCATGGCCATCGGCAGTGCCAGCGTCGGCGCCTTTGCCGACCGCTTCGGCCGCCGCTTGGCCGTGGTGGGCAGCGTGCTGCTGTTCGGCCTGGCCACCTGCGCCATCGGCTTCGCGCCCGATGTGCCGACCCTGGCGTTGCTGCGCTTCGTCGCCGGCCTGGGCATCGGCGGTGCCTTGCCCAGCGCCACCACCATGACGGCCGAATTCACCCCGGCACGCCGCCGCACCCTGGCGGTGACCGCCACCATCGTCTGCTACCCGCTGGGGGGCATGATCGCGGGCCTGTTCGCCGGCCTGGTGCTGCCGGTCCTGGGCTGGAAGGGGCTGTTCTGGATCGGCGGCCTGTTCCCCATCGCGATGGCGCTCCTGCTCGGCCTGGCCCTGCCCGAATCGCCGCGCTACCTGGCACGCCACCGCGAGCGCTGGGATGCCCTGACCCGGCTGCTCGCCCGCATGGGCCGCCAGGTGGGCGCCGGCAGTGTCTTCGTCGATGCAGCCGAGCAGCAGCGCGAGCAATCGGCCGGCTTTGCGGCGGTCTTCAGCCGCGACCATCGCCGCGACACCCTGGCGCTGTCCTTCGCCTTCTTCATGTGCCTGCTGGCGGTCTACAGCGCCTTCAGCTGGCTGCCCACCATGCTGGCCACCGAAGGCCTGCCGCTGGACATCGCCGGCTCCGGCCTGACGGCCTACAACTTCGGCGGCGTCTTCGGTGCCCTGCTCTGCGCCGTGGCCATCAGCCGCCACGGTTCGCGCTGGCCGCTCATCCTGTGCTGTCTCGGCGGTGCGGCCACCGCCTTCGTGCTCAAGGGCGTGGACGTGAAACAGAACACCCAGCTCCTGATCGTCGGCCTGGGCCTGCACGGTCTGTTCGTCAACGCGGTGCAGTCGACCATGTATGCGCTGTGCGCCCACGTCTACCCGACGGCGGTGCGGGCCACCGGCACCGCCACGGCCCTGGCGGTCGGGCGCTTCGGCGCCATCCTCAGCGCCTTTGCCGGGGCGGCGGTCATCACCTCGGGCGGTGCCGGCGCCTACCTGAGCCTGCTGGGCGGTGCGATGGTGCTGGCCCTGGTCGGTCTGCTGCTGGTGCGTCGCCACATCCCCTCGCTGGCCGCCCGGGCGGCCGGGCGTGCGGCACCTCTGGCCGGCAAGGCGGCCTGAGCGGACCGGCCCTTCTTCTGCCCATTCTTCAGGGAAGCTCCATGAACCTCCAGGACATCAACGAAACCCATGACCCGGCCCTGCGCAGCTGGGTCGAGTCGGCCAACGACGAGGGCGGCGATTTCCCGCTCCAGAACCTGCCTTTCGGGCGCTTCCGCGACCCGGCAGGGGGCGCGCTGCGGCTCGGGGTCGCGATCGGCGATCAGGTGCTGGACCTGCAGGCCGCAGGCCTGGTGCCGCAGGGCGACATGAAGCAGCTGCTGGAGTGCAGCGCCTCCGAGCGGCAGGCCTTGCGCCTGGCCCTGTCGCGGGGCCTGCGGGCCGGCAGCGCGCAGCAGGCGGGCTGGCAGCCGGCATTGCGGCCCCTGTCGGCGGTGGCGCTGGCGCTGCCCTGCGACATCGGCGACTACACCGATTTCTATGTCGGCATCCACCATGCGACGGCCGTCGGACGCCTGTTCCGGCCCGACAACCCGCTGCTGCCCAACTACCAGTGGGTGCCCATCGGCTACCACGGCCGGGCGTCGACCATCGTGCCCAGCGGGACGGATTTCCGGCGTCCCCGTGGCCAGATCAAGGGCCCGGACGAGGCCGTCCCGCATCTGGCGCCGTCCCAGAGGTTGGACCTGGAGCTGGAGCTGGGCGTGGTGGTCGGCCGTGGCAATGAGCGCGGCGAGCCGGTGTCCATCGAGGAGGCCGAGGCCCATGTCTTCGGGCTGACCCTGTTCAACGACTGGAGCGCACGCGACCTGCAGGCCTGGGAATACCAGCCCCTGGGGCCCTTCCTGTCGAAGAATTTCGCCAGCACCCTCTCGCCCTGGATCGTGACGCTGGAGGCGCTGGCGCCGTTCCGGCGCCCCTTCAGCCGGCCGGCGGGCGATCCGCAACCCTTGCCTTATCTGAGTTCGGGCGGCAACAGCGCCAGCGGCGCCTTCGACATCGACCTCGAGGTGCGCCTGCAGACTGCGCGCATGCGCGCGGCCGGCAACGCCGCCGAAACCATCAGCCGCTCCAACTTTGCCGAAGCGGCCTATTGGACCGTGGCCCAACTGGTGGCCCACCACACGGTCAACGGCTGCAGCCTGCAGGCCGGCGATCTGTTCGGGTCGGGCACGCTGTCGGGCCCCGGGGCCGGGCAATCGGGCTCGCTGCTCGAGCTGAGCCAGGGGGGCAAGCACCCCATCACCCTGGCCAACGGCGAACAGCGCAGCTTCCTGCTCGATGGCGACAGCATCGAGCTGGCGGGGCGCTGCCACAGGGCCGGCTGGCGAAGCATCGGTTTCGGACCCTGTGTCGGTCAGGTGCTGCCGGCCTGGGCCTGAGACCCTCCTGAGGCCTTGCGCAGACGCTGCGCGCACCGCGCTCTGAGGCGGCCCGGGTGGATGCCCGGTGCCCGCCCCCCCTTTTGTCGTGGGCCACCAATCCGGGTTCCGGGCGGCTTGGCTTGACGGACGAACGGCTTTCATGAATGCTTCACCCAAAGGCCGGAGCGCTCATGACAGCGCCGAAGGCCCCGGTCCGGACATGGAACACAGGGGGTGCGGATGAAAAAAGCGATTCAAGGCATGCAGAACCTCCGGCGGCTGGGACCGGGCCGCCGTGACTGCCCTCGGTGCGGGTCGGGTCTGGCGGGGTGACCATGGCTGCCGACGGGCCACAGGCTGGGGCTGCGGCACAGGCCGAGGGCCTGGCTGCGCCCCAGCCGCCGTTCCTGTCGACGCTGTGCGCGTCGAGCCGGGACCGTCAGGTGGCCAGGGTCGTCCTGGGCGCCTCGGCCGTGGTGTTCCTGCTGGCCCTGCCTTTTGCCAGGGTCCCCCTGACGCCGCTGGCGGCCTTCATCCCGGCGTACCAGGCCGCTCTGATCGTCAATGACCTGATCACCGCCGTGCTGCTGTTCGGGCAGTTCCGCATCCTGCGCACCGAGGCCTTGTGGGTGCTGGCCAGTGCCTACCTTTACAGCGCCGGCATGACGGTGCTGCACTCGCTGAGTTTCCCCGGGCTGTTCTCCGAGACCGGCCTGCTCGGGGCCGGGCCGCACACGACCGCCTGGCTCTATGCGTTCTGGCATGGCGGCTTCCCGCTGTTCCTGGTGGTCTATGCCAGCCTCAAGACGAGGCCTGGTCAGGGTTGGGTGCAACGCGTCGAGCCCGGCCGTGCCGCCCTGGTGGCTGTGGCGCTGGTGGCCTTGTGGGTGGCGGCCTTGGGCTGGCTGGCCACGACCCAGGTGCTGACGCTGCCTCCGATCCTGCTCAACAACCACTACACGACGACCGGCAGGTTGGCCATGGCCGGGACCTGGTCGATGAGCCTGCCCGCGCTGTGGCTGCTCTGGCGCCGGCGGCCTCACTCGGTGCTCGACCTGTGGCTGATGGTGGTGCTGTGCGTCTGGTTGTTCGACATCGCGCTGGCTGCGGTGTTCAACGGCGGACGCTTCGACCTCGGCTATTACGTCGGGCGCATCTATGGATGGCTGGCAGCGAGTTTCGTCCTCATGGTCCTGCTGCTGGAGAACGGCGCCCTGTATGCGGGGTTGGCGGCCTCGCATGAGCGGGAGGTCGCGAAATCGGCGGATCTGCATCGGCTGGCGGCGGAGCGGGAGTCGATGAACGCCCTGCTGGCCCAGAAGAATCAGCAACTGGCCGAGGCCAGCCGGCTGAAATCCGAATTCCTGGCCAGCATGTCGCACGAGCTGCGCACCCCGCTGAACGCCATCATCGGTTTCTCGGAGGTGCTCAAGGACGGCCTGCTGGGTGAGCTGGCGCCCGACCAGCATGAGTACATCACCGACATCTACGGCAGCGGCCAGCATCTGCTGGCCCTCATCAATGACATCCTGGATCTGTCCAAGATCGAGGCCGGAAAGATGACGCTGGACCTGTCGGACCAGTCGGTCGACCGCCTGCTGGGCGACAGCCTGGTGGTGGTCCGCAGCGCGGCGGCGGCACGCGGCATCGGCCTGGCGGCGGATCTGGTGGACGGCTCGGGCCTGCTGCAGGTGGACGCGCGCAAGGTCCGCCAGATCCTCTACAACCTGCTGTCCAACGCGGTGAAGTTCACGCCGGACGGTGGTTCGGTGTCCCTGCGGGCGGCGCGGGTGCCCAGGTCCGCCCTGGCCTGGGAGCCCGACGGTGTCGGCCCCCACGCCATGGCCCAGGTGAGGATGCCCGTGCCGGCGAACGATTTCGCCTTCTTTCTCGAGATCAGCGTCAGCGACACCGGTGTCGGCATCGGCCCCGAGGATGCGCCGCGCCTCTTCCATGCCTTCACCCAACTGGATTCGTCGCTGGCCCGCGCCTCCGATGGCACCGGCCTGGGGCTGGCACTGGTCATGCGGCTGGCCCAGTTGCATGGCGGCACCGTCGGCATGCGCAGCGCGCCCGGGCAGGGCAGTTGCTTCACGGTCTGGCTGCCGTGGCGCGAGGCCGGGCCCGGCCTGCCGGCATCGGACCGCGCCTCCCCGCTGGCGGCCTCGCAGGCGGCGGAGTCCGCCGCAGAACAGGCCCTGATCATCGAAGACAACCCGAAGGCGGCCGAGCTGATCCGGCTGCAACTGGCCACTGCCGGGCTGGGGGCCGTGCTGGTGGCCACGGCCAGGCAGGGGTTGGACCTGCTCGAGCACTGGCGGCCCAGCGTGATCATCCTGGACATCCTGCTGCCCGACATGGATGGCTGGGACCTGCTGGTGCAACTCAAGCAGGGGGCGTCGCCCACGGCCCAGGTGCCCGTCATCGTCGTGTCCATCGTGGCCGACGAGGCCCGGGGCCTGTCGCTGGGGGCCAGTGCGGTGTTGCAGAAGCCGGTGAGCCGCGAGGACCTGTACGACGCCCTGCATGACCAGCGCCTGGCCCTGGTGGGGCCCTCGGTGAAGGTGCTGGTGGTCGACGACGACCCCCGCTCGGTGGAGTTGATCGCGGCCTACCTGAGCGAATCGGGCTTCACCGTCCGCCGGGCCTTTGACGGCCAGGAAGGCCTGGCGCTGGCGCGCCGGGAGCGGCCCGACATGGTGGTGCTGGACCTGATGATGCCCCAGGTCAACGGCTTCGAATTCATCAAGTGCCTCAAGCAGGATCAGCAGACCTGCCGGATTCCGATCCTGGTCGTCACCGCGCGGGCCCTGTCCGCAGAGGACCTCGCCGAACTGGGCGGCGATGTGGTGGCGGTGCTGGAGAAGGCCAGTTTCAATCACAACCGGTTCGTCGGCATGGTGCGCAAGGCGCTCTCGGATGGCAGGAGGGGCGAGCCATGACAGCCCGCATCCTGGTGGTCGAGGACAACCCCGCCAACATGAAGCTGGTGAGCATGGTGCTGGCCAAGGGGGGGCACCATGTGCTGCAGGCCGACGATGCGGAATCGGGGGTGGTCCTGGCGGCCGACGAGCAGCCCGACCTGATCCTGATGGACATCCTGCTGCCCGGCATGGACGGACTGGAGGCGACGCGCCGGCTCAAGACCGATCCGCTCACCGCCCGCATCCGGGTGGTGGCCCTCACCGCCTTCGCCATGAAGGAGGATGAACTGCGGATCCAGTCCGCCGGCTTCGATGGCTACATTGCCAAACCCATCCAATACAAGAGCTTCCTGCAGGAAGTGGAGCGCTGGCTCAGTGAGTCGGCCGGGCCCCGAGGACCCGCGATATGAGTACCCAGAACACCGTCCTGATCGCCGATGACGATCCCCGGAATCGCAAATTGCTCACCACCCTGCTGCTCAATGCGGGCTACCGGGTGGTCAGCGTGGCCTCCGGCGCGGCCGCGCTGGAGGCCGTGGCGAGCCAGTCGCCGGCGCTGCTGCTGCTGGACCTGATGATGCCCGGCATGGACGGCTTCGAGGTCGTGCACCGGCTCAAGTCCGATCCGGCGACCGCCGCGATGCCGGTGATCATGGTCACCGCCATCGATGACGAAGGGTCGCGGGCCCGACTGGCCGCGGCCGGGGTGAAGGATCTGCTCATCAAGCCGGTCGATCGCTGGGCACTCAAGGCCATGCTCGACCGGGTGCTGGGAGGGGGCCATGGACAGGATTGAGAACCGGGACGAACTGGCGCTGGCCCAGCAGGAGCTGCTGCGGGCCAACCGCCTCTATGCCATGCTGAGCCAGATCAACCGGACCATCGTGCGCAGCGAGGCGCCGGACGATTTGTTCGCGAACGTCTGCCGGATTGCCCTCGAACACGGCGGTTTCTCGTTGGCCTGGATCTGTCTGCTGGAGCCCGCCAGCGCCCGCTCGGAGCTGGTGGCCTGCGCGGGCGGGGCGTCGGCGCAGGAGTTCGACCGCCTGACCGGCTGGTTGACGCGGCAGCAGCCCATGCCGCAGGACGGCGGGGAGTCGGTGCCGCCGATCATCGTCAATGACGCCCTGAGCGCCGCTCCGGTGACGGTGGAGGTGGACCTGCTGGCGGAGCGCCTGGTGCGTTCGGGCGGCGCCTTCCCGATCTGCCGCGATGGGGACCTCATCGGGACCTTCCATCTGGTCAGTGCCGAGGCCGATTTCTTCAAGGCGACCGAGGTCAACCTTATGTCCGAGGTGGCTGCGGACATCTCCTATGCGCTCAATGCCCTGCGGCACGAGGAGCGGCGCATCGCGGCCGAATCCAAGATGCGCTACCAGGCCTACTACGATGCCCAGACCGGTGTGCCCAGCCGGGCATGGTTCGAGGAGCGGCTGGCCGATGTCTGCGCGGCTGCCGATACGTCGTCGGTGCAGGTGCTGGTGGCCGATCTGCGCCAATACCACGGCATCGTCCAACTGCTCAGCCCGGCGGCCGGTATCGAACTCATCCGCACGGTGGCCCGCCAGTTGGAGGCGGCCTTCCCCGGTCTCGCGATGGCCCGCGTCATGGAGTCCAAGTTCGCCTTCCTGCTGCGCAATGCCTCCGGGCTGCATGAAGCCGAGGAACTGGCCTGGCAGATCCATCAGGTCCTGGCGCGGGGGATGCAGGCCGGCGCCCAGGAGATGTTCCTGGCCCCATTCATCGGCATTGCCAGCTACCCCCAGGATTCGGGCGCGACCGGCCTGCTGCGGTGCGCCACCGTGGCGGCCGATTCCAAGGCGGCTGACGCCAATGCCTTGTGCAGCTTCTACAGCCCGGACCTCGACCAGAACTCGCGGCGCTGGCTGGACATGGATTCCGCCTTGCGCCGGGCGCTGGAGCGCAAGGAGTTCGTGCTGCACTACCAGCCTCAGGTGGATCTGCGCAGCGGCCGCATCGTCGGTGCCGAGGCCTTGCTGCGCTGGAACCGGCCGGGCCATGGCCTGGTGCCGCCGATGGAGTTCATCGGCCAGCTCGAAGAAAGCGGGCTGATCGAGGCGGTGGGCGAGTGGGTGATGCAGGAAGCCTGCCGCCGCCGCCGCGCCTGGCAGGACCAGGGCCTGCCGCCGGTGCGGGTGGCCGTCAACCTGTCGGCCCGCCAGTTCCACGACGACCGCGTCCCGACCATGGTGCGCCGCGCGCTGGGCGACAGCGGGCTGGATCCCGGCTGCCTTGAACTGGAGCTGACCGAGAGCGTGGTGCTGACCCATGCCGACCAGGTCATCCGCACCATGCGCGAGCTCAATGCCACCGGCGTCAGCCATGCCCTGGACGACTTCGGCACCGGCTACTCCTCGCTGAGCTATCTGCAGCGTCTGCCGGTGGCCCGCATCAAGATCGACAAGTCCTTCGTCACCAACCTCATCTCCAGCGCCAGCGATGCCGCCATCGCCCGTGCGGTGATCGGCATGGCGCACAGCCTGGGCCTGGCCGTGATTGCCGAAGGCGTCGAGACCCAGGGGCAACTGGGCTATCTGCGCTCGCTGGGCTGCGAGGAGATGCAGGGCTATCTGTTCAGCCGGCCCTTGCCCGAGACCGAGTTCCTCGAACTGCTGGCGGCAGGCAGGGGGCTTGCGCTCTCCGAAGAGACGATGGACCGGGTGCTGCTGCTGGTCGACGACGAACCGAACATCCTGACGGCGCTCAAGCGGACCCTGCGCCGTGAAGGCTACCGCGTGCTTTCCACCAACCGGGTCGCCGAAGGCTTCGAGCTTCTGGGGGCCCATCGGGTGGGGGTGGTGATCTGCGACCAGCGCATGCCCGAGATGACCGGGACCGAGTTCCTGCGCCGCACCAAGGCCCTCTATCCCGACACGGTCCGCATCGTGCTGTCGGGCTACACCGAGCTGAACTCGATCATCGATGCGGTCAACCGGGGGGCGGTCTACAAGTTCATCACCAAGCCCTGGGATGACGAGGTGCTTCTCGACAGTGTGCGGGATGCTTTCCGGATGTACGAGATCGGGCGTGAGCACCGCGCCATGAGCCAGCGCCTGAAGGCCATGGATCCAGCGGATCCCTTGGGCGGACCGGCCTGAACCGTCGAGGTGCGGCGCGGCCTGCGGATTCAGGGCTGGGGAAGCCCTGGCCTGGGGAGGGGGAGGCGGCGCATGGTCTGTTCGCGTGCCGGCGTGGCAGGTCTGACCAGATCGGCCAGGCTCACCGCGTCCAGCACCGACAGATAGCTCTGCAGGGCCGACCCCAGCACCTGCTGCAGGCGGCATTGCCCACTGAGGCGGCACAGGTCCTGAGCCGGATCGAAGCATTCGACCAGGGTGAAGTCGGTCTCGGTGAAACGCAGCACCTCGCCCAGGTTGATCTGTTCGGCCGGCACGCACAGCCGCAGCCCGCCGCCACGGCCCCGGGTGGTTTCGAGCCAACCCCGGTCCGACAGGGCCACCACGATCTTGGTCAGGTGGCTGCGGGAGATGCCGTGGGCCTGGGCCATTTCACTGATGGTCACCGGTGCCGCCCGCCCTTCGCTGGCGGCACAGTACATCAGCACCCGAAGGGTGTAGTCCGTCCATTGGGTCAGTCGCATGAGAGCTTCGCCGTGATGTGGGGTTTAAAAATTCATTTGACATGCATCTTAATCCTAATAAGATTCACGCAAAATGAATCTTTATAGGAAACCCCATGAACACCTCTGTCGCACCTGACATCGCAGCCACCCCTCTCGCCTTGGCGGACCGCGCCCTGGGCCAGATCGCCGTCCAGCTTCCCGGCTCCACGGCGGTCTTCCGGCGCCTGAAACTGGACTTCTGCTGTGGCGGCCAGGTCAGCCTGCGTGAGGCGGCCGCTCAAAGGCAACTCGATCTGGAGGCGGTGGTGGCCGAACTGGCAGGGCTTGAGCGCCCGGCGCAAGCTGCCCCGATCGAGCAGCCCGCGTCCTTGATCGCCCACATCCTGGCGCGCTACCACGAGGTCCATCGCCAGCAACTGCCCGAGCTCGAGCGCATGGCCCGCCGGGTGGAGGCCGTGCACCGCGACCACCCCGAGGTGCCGGCCGGTCTGGCCGAGCATCTGGCGCTCATGGAACAGGAACTGCTGGACCACATGCGCAAGGAAGAGAACATCCTGTTCCCGATGCTGATCAGCGGCGGCCAGCCCTGGGCGGTGCAACCGATCGCGGTGATGCGCGACGAGCATCTGGCCCATGGCGGAGCCCTGGAGCGCATGGTGGCGTTGGCGCAGGGCATGAACCCGCCCCAGGGCGCCTGCAACACCTGGCGCGCGCTGTACGCGGGCCTGCAGCAGTTCCACGATGACCTCATCGAGCACATCCATCTCGAGAACAACCTGCTGTTCCCGCAGTTCGAAGCCCCGGCGCCGTCGGCCGGCGCCTGCGCCACGGGCGCTTGCGGCTGTGCCTGAGGTCGGCATGGACATCCGTGCCGCCGCGAGGCCCGAGCCGGGGGGCCATGGCTTCGAGCAGCCCTTCGAGATGCTCCATGCCTGCCATGAGAAGGTCGAGCGTCTGCTGGGCCTGCTGGAGCGTCTCGCGGTCCATGTGCGCACGCAGGGGCCGGATGCACAGGCCCGCGAGGCCGCCCGCGACGTGATGCGGTACTTCGATCTGGCGGCACCGCTGCACCACGAGGACGAGGAACTGCACGTGCTGCCCTGCCTGCTGGCTGCCGCCGAACCGACCCTGGCGGCCCTGGCCCGGCAACTGACCGAGGAGCACCGCCGGCTGGCCGATGCCTGGGCGGACCTGCGGGCCGATCTGTTGCGTCTGATCGGGCTCGGGGACGAGGCGTCGGGCGCCGGGTGGCAGGCCCGCGCCGATTGGGTCGGCTTCGCAGCCGCCTACCGTCGGCACCTGGAACTCGAAGAATCGGTGGCCTATCCGGCCGCCCAGGCCCTGCTCACCGTGCAGGCCACGGACCGGATGTCCGAGGACATGATGCAACGCCGTGGGCATCTGCTGGCGGCCCGGGCAGGCACGCCGGGGGCCTGAGCCGGCTCACTGCATCAGCGCCGAATCCGCCTGCTCCAGCGCCACACCTTCCACCGGCCAGCGGGCTGCCAGCCGCATCAGTTGCTGGCGCAACGCGGTCACCCAGGCCTGTTGCCGCAGCGCCTGGGCCACCGCTTCGCGCACCTGTTCGAATTCAGGCTGCCGGCCCGGCTCGCGGGCCAGCACCTCCACCACATGCAGGCCGAAGCGCGAATGCACCAGGCGCGGCAGCACCCCCACATGGGCCCGTTCGGCGTCCTGGCCCAGCAGCTCGCGGGCGAACTCGGGGGCGCAGTCGGCCTGGCCCAGCCAGCCCAGCTCGCCGCCCTGGGCGCCGCTGGGGCAGTTGGACAGGGCGGCCGCCTGTTCGGCAAAGCGGCCCGGCTCGGCCCGCAGCAACAGCAGGGCCTGCTCGGCGCGTCCGCGCAGCGCCACGACATCGGTGCCCGGGGTCACGGCGAACAGGATGTGACGTGCCTGGACGCGCTCGTCCAGCGCATAGCGGGCGCGGTGCGCGGCGTGGTAGCGCCGGCAGGCCGCCTCGTCGGGTTCGGGCACCTGCAGATGCCGTTCCAGCCATTGTTCGATGGCGTCGGCCGCGGCCTCGCTCAGCACGCCGTCGTGGGGCGGCGGGTCGCTGGCCGGCAGCAGGCCGTCTTCAAGGGCGGCCAGGCGCAGCAGGGCCAGGCGGGCGCGCTGATGCCGCTCGGCCTCGCCGAGGTCGCTGCGGTCGTGGTCCAGGCGCTGGCCGGCCACGGCCAGGGGGGTGGGCAGGGCGGTGTCGAGGGTCATGGTGCGTTCCTCTCTCACAGGCCGATCTTGCGGCTGCGCACGATCTGCCAGGGGCGGGCCACATAGCCCGCTGCGGCAAAGCCGCTCCACACATGCACCAGGCGGGTGAAGGGGAAGATGGCGAACAGGCTCATGCCCATGAACATGTGCAGCTTGAACACCGGCGACACACCCGTGATCAGGCTGGCCGCGTCGCCCTGGAAGGTGACGATGTGGCGCGCCCAGGCCATCAGCAGCAGCATGGTGGCGCCGTCGCTGTGCTGCAGCGACAGGGGCACGGTAGAGAGGCCCAGCAGCAGCGTGGCCAGCAGCCAGAACAGCACCAGAAAATCGCGCCGGCGCGAGGTGGCCCGCACCCGGACATGGCCCAGGCGGCGGCGGATCAGCAGCAGCAGGCCGACCAGGCCCAGGCTGCCCAGCGTGCCGCCGGCCACCACGGCCAGCAACTGCTTCTGGGCCGGGCTGACGCCCAGGGCATGCACGATCTCGGGCGGCGTCAGCATGCCGAACAGATGGCCGAAGAACAGGCCGATCACGCCGACGTGGAACAGGTTGGAGCCCCAGCGCAGGCTGTGGGTGGCCAGCATCTGGCTCGATTCGCTGCGCCAGCTGTACTGTTCGCGGTCGAAGCGGATCAGGCTGCCGAGCAGGAAGACCACCCCGCAGATGTAGGGGTAGACGCCGAAGATGAATTGATGGCTCAGGCTCATGACAGGGCTCCTGGTGCGGTGGAGGCCCCATGGCGGGGCATGAAATGGAGGGGCTGCGGCTGGCCCGGTGCGCTCTGGCCCGGGTTGCTGCAGCCGGCGAAGGCCTCGGGTTCGGCCCAGCTCTCGTCCAGCGGTGCCTCCTCGGCCGGTGCTCCGCCGCCCAGGGCCTGGCCGCCCAGTTCGAGCGTGGCCGCCAGCACATGGGCATACAGGCTGTCGCGGCGCTGCAGGGCCTGGTGCAGCGCGTTCAGGATATGGGCGAATTCGCCGATGAAGTCACGCATGGCCGCCGTCGGCAGGGTGGAGGCGAACTCCAGCACCACCGGCAGGTGGTCGGGCAGCTCGCCGTCGCTGCGCGCCGGGTCGAGGTAGAGGCCGCCCTGCTCGTAGGTCTTGAGCAGGTCGATCATGGCCGGGCCGCGCTCGCGCGAGTCGCCGTGAACATGTTCGAACAGGTGCAGCGAGGTGGCGCGGCCGCGGTCGAACAGATCCACGTACTCGCCTTCGATGTCCAGGGCGGCGCGCTCCTGCAGGTCCTGGCTCAGGGCCCGCAGGCCGGCCCGGGCCGGGGCCGACAGCGCGGCCTCCTGCTGCAGGGCGTGGTCGATCTCGGGCAGCACCTGGCGCAGCGCGGCGTCGGGGTAGCACAGCAGATGGGCCAGGGCGCGCAGGCTGCGCGGCGACGGATTCTGGGAGGTGCTCATGTGCGCTGCTCCGCCTGGATCGGGATGGTGCGCTTCTTCTTGCCGCCGAACAGGCTGGCCTCGCTGGCGCCGTCCGAGCAGCCATTGCCGAAGGAGAAGCCGCAGCCGCCGCGCACGTCGAAGGTGTTCTCGGCGTACTCGCGGTGGGTGCTGGGGATGACGAAGCGGTCTTCGTAGTTGGCGATGGCCATGATGTCGTACATGTCCTGCACGGTGGCAGCGTCCAGGCCGACCTGATCCAGCACTGTCTGGTTCTCGACCTGGTCGACATGGCGCGAGCGCATGTAGGCGCGCATGGCCAGCATGCGCTCCAGCGCCCGCATCACGGGGCCGGTGTCGCCGGCGGTGAGCAGGTTGGCCAGGTATTGCACGGGGATGCGCAACTGGTTCACGTCGGGGATCTCGCCGTTCACACCCAGCTCACCCGAGTTGGCGGCCGCCTGGATGGGCGACAGCGGCGGCACATACCAGACCATGGGCAGGGTGCGGTACTCGGGGTGCAGAGGCAGGGCCACCTTCCAGTCGACCGCCATCTTGTAGACCGGGCTGTTGCGCGCCGCCGTCAGCCAGGCTTCGGGCACGCCGTCGCGCCGGGCCTGCTCGATCACTGCGGGGTCGTTCGGGTCGAGGAACACATCGAGCTGGGCCTGGTACAGGTCGCGGTCGTGCTCGGTCCGGGCGGCTTCCTCGATGCGGTCGGCGTCGTACAGCAGCACGCCCAGGTAGCGGATGCGGCCCACGCAGGTCTCGGAGCACACGGTGGGCTGGCCGGCCTCGATGCGGGGGTAGCAGAAGATGCACTTCTCGGCCTTGCCGCTCTGCCAGTTGTAGTAGATCTTCTTGTACGGGCAGCCCGACACGCACATGCGCCAGCCGCGGCACTTGTCCTGGTCGATCAGCACGATGCCGTCTTCCTCGCGCTTGTAGATCGAGCCCGAAGGGCAGCTGGCCACGCAGGCCGGGTTCAGGCAGTGCTCGCACAGGCGCGGCAGGTACATCATGAAGGTGTTTTCGAACTGGCCGTAGATGTCCTTCTGCACCTCGTCGAAGTTCTTGTCCTTGCTGCGCTTGCTGAACTCGCCACCCAGGATCTCCTCCCAGTTCGGGCCCCATTCGATCTTCTCCATGCGCTGGCCGGTGATCAGGCTGCGCGGGCGTGCCGTGGGGGGCGCCTTCGACTTGGGCGCGCTCTGCAGGTGCTCGTAGTCGAAGGTGAAGGGCTCGTAGTAGTCGTCGATCTCGGGCAGGTTGGGGTTGGCGAACAGGCGCATCAGCAGCTTGAGCTTGCCGCCCTGGCGCGGCTCGATGCGGCCGTCGGCCTTGCGCACCCAGCCACCGTTCCATTTGTCCTGGTTCTCCCACTCCTTGGGATAGCCGATGCCGGGCTTGGTCTCCACATTGTTGAACCAGGCGTACTCGACGCCGGGACGGCTGGTCCAGACGTTCTTGCAGGTCACTGAACAGGTGTGGCAGCCGATGCACTTGTCCAGGTTCAGGACCATGCCGATTTGGGCTCGGATCTTCATGCGTGTGCTCCTTGGGTGGTTTCGCCGTCGAGCCAGTCGACCCGGGCCATCTTGCGCACCACCACGAACTCGTCGCGGTTGGTGCCTATCGTTCCGTAGTAGTTGAAGCCGTAGCTGAGCTGGGCGTAGCCGCCGATCATGTGGGTGGGCTTGAGCACGATGCGGGTCACCGAGTTGTGGATGCCGCCGCGTGTGCCGGTGATCTCCGAGCCCGGGGTGTTGATGATCTTTTCCTGGGCGTGGTACATCATCACCATGCCGTTCTTGACGCGCTGGCTGACCACCGCGCGGGCGGCGATGGCGCCGTTGGTGTTGAACAGCTCGACCCAGTCGTTGTCTTCGATGCCGGCGCTTTTCGCGTCGTCCTCGCTGAGCCAGACCACCGGGCCGCCCCGGTTCAGCGTCAGCATCAGCAGGTTGTCGGTGTAGGTCGAGTGGATGCCCCACTTCTGGTGCGGGGTGATGAAGTTCAGTGCGATCTCGCGGTGTCCGTTGGGCTTCCTGCCCTGCACCTCGTCCAGGGTCTTGAGGTCCACCGGGGGGCGGTAGCTGACGAAGCCCTCGCCGAAGGCGCGCATCCAGGGGTGGTCCTGGTAGAACTGCTGGCGTCCGGTGAGGGTGCGCCATGGGATCAGCTCATGCACATTGGTGTAGCCCGCGTTGTAGCTGACCTTCTCGCTTTCCAGGCCCGACCAGGTGGGCGAGGAGATGATCTTGCGCGGCTGGGCCTGGATGTCGCGGAAGCGGATCTTCTCGTCCTCGCGGTGCAGCGCCAGGTGGGCGTGTTCGCGCCCGGTCTGCTTCGACAGGGCCTCCCAGGCTTTCACGGCCACGTGGCCGTTGGTTTCGGGGGCCAGCATCATCACCACCTCGGCGGCGTCGATGTCGGTCTCGATGCGCGGGCGGCCCTGGCTCACGCCGGCTTCGCGGACCGTGCCGTTGAGTTCGCCGAGTTGGCGCACCTCGTCCTGGGTGTTCCAGCCGATGCCCTTGCCGCCGTTGCCCAGCCGCTCCATCAACGGGCCCAAGGCGGTGAAGCGGCGGTAGGTGTTGGGGTAGTCGCGCTCGACCACGGTGATCTGCGGCGCGGTCTTGCCGGGGATCAGGTCCACCTCGCCGCGCTTCCAGTCGCGCACATCGAAGGGTTGGGCCATCTCGCCCGGGGTGTCGTGCATGATGGGCGTGAGCACCACTTCTTTCTCCACCCCCAGGTGGCCCACGCAGACCTCGGAGAACTTCTTCGCGAAGCCCTTGTAGATGTCCCAGTCCGAGCGGGCCTCCCAGGCCGGGTCCACGGCGGTGGACAGCGGGTGGATGAAGGGGTGCATGTCGCTGGTGTTGAGGTCGTTCTTCTCGTACCAGGTGGCCGTGGGCAGCACGATGTCGGAGTACAGGCAGGTCGTGCTCATGCGGAAGTCCAGCGTCACCAGCAGGTCGAGCTTGCCTTGCGGCGCGTGCTCGTGCCAGCGCACTTCCTGCGGCTTGGCGTCGTCCGGCCCCAGGTCCTTGCCCTGCACGCCGTGCGTGGTGCCCAGCAGGTGCTTGAGAAAGTACTCGTGGCCCTTGCCGCTGGAGCCCAGCAGGTTGGAGCGCCACACGAACATGTTGCGCGGCCAGTTGGCGGGGTCGTCCGGGTCTTCGCAGGACAGCTGCAGCGAGCCGCTCTTCAGTGCGCCGACGACGTGGTCCTTGGCATCCAGCCCTTGTTCGGCAGCCTGGCGGCAGACCTCGAGCGGATTGGTCTTGAGCTGCGGCGCGCTGGGCAGCCAGCCCATGCGTTCGGCGCGGACGTTGTAGTCAATCATGCTGCCGCCGAACGCGGCCTTGTCGGCCAGCGGCGAGAGCACTTCTTCCACGCCGAGCTTTTCGTA
>JAFAMV010000081.1 GCA_019233055.1 Curvibacter sp. | reverse complement strand
TGAAGGTGGCCGGCGTGCCGGCGGCGGAGATTGCGCAACGCGTGGATGCGCTGCTGGCGCTGGTCGGGCTGGAGGGCAAGCAGCACGTGTACCCGGGGCGCCTGTCCGGCGGGCAGAAGCAGCGCGTGGGCATTGCGCGCGCGCTGGCCACGCGGCCGCAGATTCTGCTGTGCGACGAGGCCACCTCGGCGCTGGACCCGGAGACCACGCAGTCCATCCTGGCGCTGCTGCGCGACATCAACCGCCGCCTGGGCATCACCATCGTGCTCATCACCCATGAGATGCAGGTGATCAAGCAGGTGGCCGACCGTGTGGCGGTGATGGAGGCTGGGCGGGTGGTCGAGTCGGGCCCGGTGCTCGAGGTGTTCAGCCGCCCGCAGCAGGCCATCACGCGCAGCCTGATCGAGGATGTGGTGCCCCAGTCGCTGCCCGAGGCGGTGCTGTCCCGCCTGCGGGGCCGTCTGACCTCCCTGTCCGTCGGCAGCTTCCGGCTGTTGCGCCTGGTCTTTGCGGGGCCGCAGGGCGAGCGGCCGCTGCTGTCGGACCTGGTGCGGCGTTTCGGCCTGGACCTGAACATCGTGCATGGGCAGGTCGACGAGGTGCAGGGCCAGACCTTCGGCGCCCTGACCGTGCTGCTGCAGGGCGCGGCGGATGCCTTGAGCGATGCGGTGGCGCATCTGAATGCCGCAGGCGTGGCCGTCGAGGAGCTGAGCCATGTTTGAACGCTTCACATCCGAGCTGTTGGAGCTGATGCTCAGTTCGTTCTGGGAGACGGTGCTGATGGTGGGCATCTCCGGCCTGTTGGGCACGCTGATCGGTCTGCCGCTGGGCATCTACCTGCGCCTGACCGACCAGGGCGGGGTGCTCGAGAACCGCTGGGCCAATCGCCTGGTCGGCACCCTGGTGAACGCGGTGCGTTCAACCCCCTTCATCATCCTGCTGGTGGCGGTGATCCCGCTGACCCGGCTGCTGACGGGCTCGTCGATCGGCACGGCGGCGGCGGTGGTGCCCCTCACCCTGGCGGCGGCGCCCTTCGTGGCGCGGCTCATCGAGGCCTCGCTGCGCGAGGTCGACGCCGGTCTGGTCGAGGCGGCCCAGGCCATGGGCGCCAGCACGCGCCAGATCGTCTTCAAGGTGCTGCTGCCCGAGGCGCTGCCCGGCATCGTGGCCGGCATCACCATCACCCTGGTCAGCCTCACCGGCTATTCGGCCATGGCCGGCGCCATCGGCGGCGGCGGCCTGGGGGATCTGGGCATCCGCTACGGCTACCAGCGCTTCCTGCCGGAGGTGATGGCGGCGGTGGTCCTGATCCTCATCGTCTTCGTCCAGGCCTTGCAAAGCCTGGGGGACTGGGTGGTGCGGCGTCTGGCGCACCGCTGAGAGGCTGCCTCTTTTTTCTGTGTTCCCTGGTTGAGAAGGAATTTCCATGAACAAGCGTTTCGTACTCCGTTCCCTGGCCCTGCTGGCGCTGTCGGCCGTGTCCGGCCTGGCCCTGGCCCAGGACAAGCCGCTGAAGATCGGCGTCACGGCGGGTCCCCACGCGCAGATCTTCGAGCAGGTCAAGAAGCTGGCCGAGAAAGAGGGGCTGAAGATCCAGGTGGTCGAGTTCAGCGACTACATCCAGCCCAATGCGGCGCTGGCTGCGGGCGACCTCGATGCCAACAGCTACCAGCACAAGCCCTTCCTGGATCAGCAGGTGAAGGACCGGGGCTACAAGCTGGTCTCGGTGGGCTATACCGTTAATTTCCCGATCGGCCTGTACTCGCACAAGGTGAAGAGCCTTGACGAACTGAAGCCCGGCGCCCGCTTCGGCATCCCCAACGACCCCACGAACGGCGGGCGTGTGCTGCTGGTGCTGCAGGACAAGGGCCTGATCAAGCTGCGTCCCGATGCCGGGCTGAAGGCCACGCCGCTGGACGTGGTCGACAACCCGCGCAAGATCAAGTTCGTCGAACTCGAGGCGGCCCAACTGCCGCGCGCGCTCGACGATCTCGACGCGGCGGCGATCAACACCAATTACGCCCTGCCGGCCGGCCTGCAGCCGGGCAAGGATTCGATCGCACAGGAAAGCGCCAAGAGCCCCTATGTCAATGTCATCGCGGTGCGCGAACAGGACAAGGACAAGCCTTGGGTGGGCAAGCTGCTCAAGATCTACCAGTCGGAGGAGATCCGCAAGTTCATCCAGAGCGAGTTCAAGGGCGCGGTGGTCCCGGGCTTCTGACGCCTGCCGTGGACGACGGTGGCGAGCCAGCCGAAAGCAACTATGCATAGGCGATTTGCTTGTTTGGCGCCCAGGCGCCTGCATGCTCGAATCGTTGCTTTTGCAGACATTGCTGAGGAGCCTGTGCTGATGCGCCGTCGTCATTTCCATCATTTGTTCGGGGCTGCCCTGGCGCTGCCCCTGCTGGCCCGGGCCGAATCGCGGACCCTGCTCAAGGCAGGCGACCAGAAAGGCGGTCTGCGGGCCTTGCTCGAGGCCGCCGGCGAGCTCAAGGAGCTGCCCTATGACATCCAGTGGACCGAGTTTCCGGCGGCAGCGCCGCTGGCCGAAGCCCTGAACGCCCAGGCGGTGGACCTGGGGCCGATCGGGGATGCACCCCTCATCTTCACGTTGGCGGCCGGCAGCCGGGTCAAGGCCTTCGCTGCCAACCGCTCCGACGCCTATGGCACGGCCCTGCTGGTGGCACCCCAGTCCCCTCTGAAGACGGCCCTCGACCTGAAAGGACGCAGTGTGGCCACCAACCGCGGCTCGATCGGCCATTTCGTGGCGCTGAAGGCGCTGGCTTCGGTGGGCCTCAAACCCGACGATGTCCAGTGGCGCTTCCTGCCGCCGCCCGACGCCAAGCTGGCGCTGACGCAGGGCTCGGTCGACGTCTGGGCCACCTGGGAGCCCTACACCGCGCTGGCGGAGTCCGAAGGGCATGCCCGGGTGCTGGTGAACGGGCGCGGCCTGTGGAGCGGTCTGAGCTACCTGGCCGCCACCGACACGGCCTTGCGCGACAAGTCGGCGGCGCTGCAGGATCTGGTGGCCCGTGCGGCCCGGGCCCAGCGCTGGGCGAACCAGCATCCGCGTGAGTTCGGCGAGACCCTGTCCCAGGTGATCGGCATTCCGGTGGCTGCCGCCAGGCTGCAGCACGAGCGGCGCCAGACGCACTGGGTGCCGATCGACGATTCGGTGATCGCCGAACAGCAGCGCACGGCCGATTTCTACCTGGCCGCCGGCCTGCTCAAGCAGGGGCTGTCGGTGCGCCAGACCTTCGATACCCGATTCCCGGTGCCGGCCTGAGCCGGGGCCGGGTGCATCCGTTTTGATTCAAAAGGAGAGTGTGAAAAATGTCTGACAACTGGAAATTCGAGACCCTGTCGGTGCACGCCGGCTATTCGCCCGACCCGACCACCAAGGCGGTGGCGGTGCCGATCTACCAGACGGCCGCCTATGCCTTCGACAGCGCCCAGCACGGGGCGGACCTGTTCGACCTCAAGGTGCCGGGCAACATCTACACCCGCATCATGAACCCGACCACCGACGTGCTCGAAAAGCGGGTGGCGGCCCTGGAGGGTGGCATCGGCGCGCTGGCCGTGGCCTCGGGGCAGGCCGCGGTCACCTACGCGATCCAGACCATCGCCGAGGCGGGCGACAACATCGTCGCTTCGACCGCCCTGTACGGCGGTACCTACAACCTGTTCGCCCACACCCTGCCGCAATACGGCATCACGACGCGCTTTGCCGATCACCGCGATCCGGCCAGCTTCGAGCCCCTGATTGATGCCCACACCAAGGCGGTCTTCGTCGAGTCGCTGGGCAACCCGCAGGGCAATGTGACCGACATCGCCCGCATCGCCGAGATCGCCCACCGCCATGGCGTGCCGCTGATCGTCGACAACACCGTGGCCACGCCCTATCTGTTGCGGCCTTTCGAGCATGGCGCCGACATCGTGGTGCATTCGCTGACCAAATACCTGGGCGGCCACGGCACCAGCATCGGCGGCGCCATCGTCGATTCGGGCAAATTCCCCTGGGCCCAGCACAAGCAGCGCTTCAAGCGCCTCAACGAGCCGGACGTGAGCTACCACGGGGTGGTCTACACCGAGGCCCTGGGGGCGGCCGCCTACATCGGGCGTGCCCGGGTGGTGCCGTTGCGCAACATGGGCGCGGCGCTGTCGCCGTTCAACGCCTTCCTGATCCTGCAAGGCATCGAGACCCTGGCCCTGCGCATGGACCGCATCAACGACAACACCCTCAAGGTGGCGCAGTTCCTGGAGAAGCACCCCAAGGTCGGCTGGGTCAACTATGCCGGCCTGCCCGGCAACCCCGACCATGCCCTGGCCCTCCAGTACCTGGGTGGCAAGGCCTCCGGGCTGCTGACCTTTGGCGTGGCCGCCAGCCAGGGTGGCGGGCGTGAAGCCGGTGCCCGTTTCCTCGATGCGCTGAAGCTGTTCACCCGTCTGGTCAACATCGGGGATGCCAAGTCCTTGGCCACGCACCCCGCCTCGACCACCCATCGGCAGCTCTCCCCCGAAGAGTTGAAAAAATCCGGGGTGGGTGAGGACACGGTGCGCCTGTGCGTGGGCATCGAGCACGCGGACGATCTGCTGGCCGATCTGGATCAGGCGCTGGCCCAGGTCTGACGCCCGAAGCGCCGACGTCCGGCATGCACCGGACCGGCCGGACCCTCGACATACCACGGGATGTCGAGGGTCTTCGCATTTTTGCGGTATTTGTTCATAATTGTTAAAACAAGTTAACAAACCGCCAAAAATCAGGGATGAAGAATTACATTGCCGCCGCCCTGGGAGGGGCCTTGATCGCCGTGGCGGCCAGCAAAGTATTGGGTCTGGACAGCGCCCTGCACGCCTGGAGGGAGCCGGTCGCGGCGACCGAGCCGCAGGTTCAGCCCTTGGTGCCCCTGTCGATCGATGAGGGCTGGGTGCAGAGCGGTCATCCCAACTTCCGGGCCGTCGAGATCGAGCGCTCGCCTGAAAGCGGCGTTTCGGCCGGCTTGTGGGCCTGCGACGGCCCTTCGACCTTCGAGTGGCATTTCGGTACCGACGAAACGGTGCACCTGCTCGAAGGGGAGGTGCAGGTGAGTTATCTCGGGCGCGAGTTTGTGCTCAAGCCTCAGGACAAGGCGACTTTCTGGGCCGGTACCCGCGCCATCTGGCGTGTGCCCCAGCATGCCCGCAAGGTGTTCGTCTTGCACGACCCTGGCCGCCTCGTGCGCTGGTGGCGGCATTTCTTCCCACCCACCGAGGCCGGCTGAGTCCAGCTGATTCAACCTGCCATGAGCTTGTGCACCAGATCGGCCGTGGTGCTGGCCTTGTACTTGCGCATCAGCCGGGCCCGGTAGATCTCGACCGTCCGATGGCTGATCGCGAGCACCCGCCCGATCTCCTTGGAGGTCAGCCCGTCCATCAGGTGGGCCGCCACCTCGCGCTCCCGGGCCGTCAGCTCGGCCTTCACCGGGCGGCGCGAACTGAGGTCTTCGAAGCTCCAGATGCCGGCCTCGTGGGGGTCGTCGCGGTTCAGCGCGCGGCCGGTCACATGGCACCAGAAGGTCTCGCCCTGCAGCCGCCCGCCGAAGCGGCGCATCACGCGGTCATCCGCGTAGTGGCCGTGGGTGTTGAGGATGGGGGCAATGCGCGCGCCGGTGCGTTCGTATTCGTCGGCAGACGGGTAGAGCACCCGGAAGGATTGGCCCACCAATTGCTCTCTGCTGGCCCCGAACATGTCGCACACATGCTGGTTGCAGTCGACAATCATGCGTCGGCGTGACAGTACGAGCCCCACAGGCGCCAGGTCGAAGGCCAGTTTGTAGTCAAGTCCGAGGGTGGGGTCCGAAGGCGTCATGCTGTATGTACTTACGAGCTTCTACGTATGCTGATAGGTAGTATCGTAGCGAATTCTGTTGTTCCACCCAGCCCACCCCTCCGAGGAGACATTTGTGAACAAGCTTTATCCTTCCGCCGCCGCCGCGCTCGAGGGCGTGGTGCGTGACGGGCAGTTGCTGGCCGTCGGCGGTTTCGGCCTCTGCGGCATCCCCGAAGCCCTGATTGACGCCTTGCGCGACAGCGGCGCCCGCGACCTGAGCGTCATTTCCAACAACGCCGGGGTCGATGGCTTCGGCCTGGGCAAGCTGCTCGAGACCCGGCAGATCAAGAAGATGATCTCGAGCTATGTCGGCGAGAACAAGGAGTTCGAGCGCCAATACCTGGCCGGCGAACTGGAGCTCGAGTTCACACCGCAGGGCACGCTGGCCGAGAAGCTGCGTGCCGGCGGCGCCGGCATCCCGGCCTTCTTCACCAAGACCGGTGTCGGCACCATCGTGGCCGATGGCAAGGAACTGCGCGAATTCGACGGCGAGACCTATGTGATGGAGCGCTCCCTGGTGCCCGACGTGGCCCTGGTGAAAGCCGATGTGGCCGACCGTTCGGGCAATCTGCGCTTCCGCTACACCGCCCGCAACTTCAATCCGGCCGTGGCCATGGCCGGCAAGCTGTGCATCGTCGAGGTCGAGAAGATCGTCGAGACCGGCGAGATCGCGCCGGACGACATCCACCTGCCGGGCATCTATGTGCATCGCCTGGTGCTGAATCCGAACCCCGAAAAGCGCATCGAGAAGCGCACCATCACTGAAAAGGCAGGAGTCTGATCATGGCCTGGAGTCAAGACCAAATGGCGGCCCGTGCGGCCCGGGAACTCGAAGACGGTTTCTATGTGAACCTGGGCATCGGCATTCCGACCCTGGTGGCCAACCATGTGCCCTCCGACATCGAGGTGTGGCTGCAGTCCGAGAACGGCATGCTCGGCATCGGACCCTTCCCGACCGAGGATGCGGTGGATGCCGACCTCATCAATGCCGGCAAGCAGACCGTGACCACCATCAAGGGCTCGTCGATCTTCGGCAGCCACGACAGCTTCGCCATGATCCGCGGCGGCAAGATCAACCTGTCCATCCTGGGGGCCATGCAGGTCAGCGAGAAGGGCGACCTGGCGAACTGGATGATCCCCGGCAAGATGGTCAAGGGCATGGGTGGCGCCATGGACCTGGTGGCGGGCGTGAAGCGCGTCATCGTGCTGATGGAGCATGTGGCCCGCAAGAAGGACGGCACCGAGGACCTGAAGATCCTGCCGAACTGCACGCTGCCCCTGACCGGCGTCGGCGTCGTCGACCGCATCATCACCGACCTGGCCGTGATGGACGTGACGCCGCAGGGCCTCAAGGTGGTGGAGCTGGCCGATGGCGTGAGCCGTGAACTGCTGCAGTCCAAGACGGGCGTGCCCCTGATCTGACCGGAGGGCGGGTGGGGCATGGGGCTGCAATTCAGCCCCGGCCCCGGCCGCCGATCGGGCTTGCCGCTAAAATGGCGGCATCTCAAATCCCCAAGAGCGAGAAAGGCAGCACGGGTTATGACACCGCGAACGACACCGGAGACTTCCACCGGCCGCTGAGGCCACCGGTTCGCGCCTGTCCAACAGTTACGTCTGCAGACCAAGCGCGGCCTTCACCGCGCTTTTTTTATGCGCTTTCTTGGGTTTCAACACAGCAGCAACATGATTCAGATCACGCTTCCCGATGGTTCCAAACGTGAATTCCCCGGCCCGGTGACGGTGGCCGAGGTGGCCGCGTCGATCGGCGCCGGCCTGGCCAAGGCGGCCCTGGCCGGCAAGATCGGCGACAAGGTGGTCGACACCAGCCACACCATCGACAGCGACAGCCCGCTGGCCATCGTCACAGCCAAGGATGCGGATGGTCTGGAGGTGATCCGGCATTCGACCGCCCACTTGCTGGCCTATGCGGTCAAGGAGCTGTTCCCTGACGCCCAGGTGACCATCGGGCCGGTGATCGAAAACGGCTTCTACTACGACTTCTCGTACAAGCGCCCCTTCACGCCGGAAGACCTGCAGGCGATCGAAAAGCGCATGGCCGAGCTGGCCGCCAAGGACGAGCCGGTGGTGCGCCGGGTGCTGCCGCGCGACGAGGCGGTGGCGTATTTCAAGGGCCTGGGCGAGCACTACAAGGCCGAGATCATTGCCAGCATCCCGAGCAACGAGGATGTGTCCCTGTACCGCGAGGGCAACTTCGAAGACCTGTGCCGGGGGCCGCACGTGCCCAGCACCGGCAAGCTGAAGTTCTTCAAGCTCATGAAGGTGGCCGGTGCCTACTGGCGCGGCGACCATCGCAATGAGATGCTGCAGCGCGTCTACGGCACGGCCTGGGCCAGCAAGGACGAATTGCAGCAGTACCTGACCATGCTGGAGGAGGCCGAGAAGCGCGACCACCGCCGCCTGGGCCGCGAGCTGGACCTGTTCCACATCGACGAGCACTCGCCGGGCACGGTGTTCTGGCATCCCAAGGGCTGGACCGTGTGGCAGGAGGTCGAGCAGTACATGCGCCGGGTCTACCGCGACAACGGCTACCAGGAGGTCAAAGGCCCGCAGATCCTGGACCAGGGGCTCTGGGAGAAGACCGGCCACTGGGACAAGTACCGCGAGAACATGTTCACCACCGAGTCGGAAAAGCGCGACTACGCACTCAAGCCGATGAATTGCCCCGGACACATCCTGATCTTCAAGCAGGGCATCAAGAGTTACCGCGACCTGCCGCTGCGCTTCGGCGAATTCGGTCAGTGCCACCGCAACGAACCCACCGGCGGCCTGCACGGCATCATGCGGGTGCGGGCCTTCACGCAGGACGACGGCCACATTTTCTGCACCGAAAGCCAGATCCAGTCCGAGGTGCTGGCGTTCACCACGCTGCTGCAGAAGGTCTACAAGGATTTCGGCTTCAGCGACATCATCTACAAGCTCTCGACCCGGCCTGAAAATCGCATCGGTTCAGAGGAAAGCTGGGATCGTGCCGAGAACGCGCTGGCCGAAGGCCTGCGGGCCTCGGGCTGCGATTTCGAATACCTGCCGGGTGAGGGGGCCTTCTACGGTCCCAAGATCGAATACACCCTGAAAGACGCGCTGGGCCGCCCCTGGCAGTGCGGCACCATCCAGGTCGATCCGAACATGCCGGAACGCCTGGACGCCGAATTCGTGGGCGAAGACGGCGTGCGGCATCGGCCCATCATGCTGCACCGGGCCATCGTCGGCAGCCTAGAGCGTTTCATCGGCATCCTGATCGAACAGCATGCCGGCGCACTGCCCACCTGGCTCGCGCCGGTGCAGGTTTCGGTGCTCAATATCACCGATTCCCAGGCGGATTACTGTCGCGATCTGGTCAAAATGCTTGAGAATCAAGGGCTTAGGGTCCAATTGGATCTGCGCAACGAGAAAATTACGTATAAAATACGGGAGCATTCGTTGCAAAAGCTGCCCTACATCCTCGTCGTGGGTGACAAGGAGAAGGCGGCCGGCGCCGTCGCGGTGCGCGCCCGAGGGAACAAAGACCTCGGTGTGATGTCGGTGGAAGCGTTCCTCGAACGGATCGCGTCCGACATCACTTCTAAAGCCTGATCGTTGAAGAAGCAGCTTTAGCCGGCGCGTGCCTGTCGGTTGAAGCTACTTTTGTAGTGTTTTATTTGAAGGATTCGAGCCATCGCTACTGAATTTCGTGATCGTCGCCAGCGGGAAGAGCGCAAGCACCGTCTGAACCGGGAAATCATGGCCCCTGAGGTCCGCCTGTCCGGCCCTGAGAATGAGCCCATCGGCATCGTCAGCCTGGCGGAAGCGCTTCGCATGGCCGGTGAGCTGGATGTGGATCTGGTTGAAATCGCGGCTGCAGCGAACCCGCCGGTCTGTCGTCTGATGGACTACGGCAAGTTCAAGTATCAGGAGCAGAAAAAGGCTGCTGAGGCGAAGTCCAAGCAGAAAGTCATCGAAGTCAAGGAAATCAAGTTCCGTCCCGGAACCGATGACGGCGACTACAACATCAAGATGCGCAACATCAAGCGCTTTCTTGAAGACGGTGACAAGTGCAAGATCACCCTGCGCTTCCGTGGTCGTGAAATCACGCACCAGGAAATCGGCATGGCCTTGCTGCAACGCATCCGGGATGAGCTGGCCGACCTGATCGTGGTCGAGCAGTTCCCCAAGCTCGAAGGGCGCCAGATGATCATGATGATCGCGCCCGGCAAGCGCAAGCCCTTGGCCAAGGCGGCCGAGGCAGCGGCCCCGGTGGCCGTCGCCGGTTGATCCGGCTTTTTTGAGGAACAGTGATCGGGGCTCCGGCCCCGGTCGACTGGCAGGGCGCAGAAATGCGCTCTGTTCAGGCGCGCGGCGAAAGCCGTGTGCCAACCAAGTGTCTCGGGGCCATCAAGGCTGCAAGGAGTTTGCAGACGCCTCACGAGCACAAAGAAATAGGAGCATTCACATGCCCAAGATGAAGACCAAGAGCAGCGCAAAGAAGCGCTTCCGCGTCCGTCCAGGTGGTACCGTCAAGCGCGGTCAAGCCTTCAAGCGTCACATCCTGACCAAGAAGACCACCAAGAACAAGCGTCACCTGCGTGGTGCTGTGTCCGTCCATGAGACCAATATGGGTCACATGGCTCAGATGCTGCCCGGTGCCGGCCTGTAATCAACTGACGAACAAGGAGTAATTCAATGCCTCGCGTCAAACGTGGTGTCACGGCTCGTGCCCGTCACAAGAAAGTTCTGGCCCTCGCCAAGGGTTTCCGCGGTCGCCGCGGCAATGTCTTCCGCATCGCCAAGCAGGCGGTGATGAAGGCTGGGCAATATGCCTACCGTGATCGCCGTACCAAGAAGCGTGTGTTCCGCCAACTGTGGATCGCCCGTATCAATGCCGCTTCGCGTGAACTGGGTCTGACCTACAGCCAGTTCGCCAACGGCCTGAAGAAGGCTGCCATCGAAATCGACCGCAAGATGCTGGCCGATCTCGCTGTGCATGACAAGGCTGCCTTCGGCGCCATCGTGGAGCAAGTCAAGGCCAAGCTGGCTGCTTGATTTTTTCACGGCTACGCCCTGCCTCTCGGTAGGGCGCTGCGAACAAGAAACAAGGGCTAGGGCTTTTCTGAAGCTTTAGCCCTTTTTCATTGACAAGAGAATCTATGAACGAGTTGGATGCACTGGTCGACAGCGCCAGACAAGCTTTTGAGCAGGCCGCGACGCCGGCCGACCTGGAAAACGCCAAGGCCGTCTTCCTGGGCAAGTCCGGCAAGATCACCGAGCTGATGAAGGGGCTGGCAAGCCTGGCCATCGATGAGAAAAAGGCCCGCGGCGCCGTCATCAATCAGGCCAAGCAAGGCATCGAGGCCGCGCTGAACGCGCGCCGGCAGGCCCTGGCCGATGCGGAGCTGGACGCCCAACTCAAGGCCGAGGCGCTGGATGTGACGCTGCCGGGCCGCCAAGGCGGGCAGGGCGGTCTGCATCCGGTCTCGCTGACGCTGGAGCGCATCGAGGGCATCTTCGGCTCCATGGGCTTCGACGTGGCCCAAGGCCCCGAGATCGAGTCCGACTGGTTCAACTTCACCGCGCTGAACACCCCGGAAGACCACCCGGCGCGTTCGATGCATGACACCTTCTACGTCGAAGGCGGCAGCGCTGCCGCCCCGAATCTGTTGCGCACGCACACCAGCCCGATGCAGATCCGGCATGCGGTGCAGCATGTGCAGTCCCACCGTGCCCTGCTCGATGCCGGGCAGACCATGCCGGAGATCCGGGTCATTGCGCCGGGGCGCACCTACCGCGTCGACAGCGACGCCACGCATTCGCCGATGTTCCACCAGTGCGAAGGCCTGTGGATCGGTGCCAATGTGAGCTTCAAGGACCTGAAGGTGGTCTTCACCGATTTCTGCCGCACCTTCTTCGAGTCGGATGACCTGGTGCTGCGCTTCCGGCCCAGCTTCTTCCCCTTCACCGAGCCGAGCGCCGAAATCGACATCCAGTTCCAGAGCGGGCCTCTGGCAGGCCGCTGGCTGGAGGTGGCCGGCTCCGGGCAGGTGCATCCGAACGTGGTGCGCAACATGGGCCTGGACCCCGAGCAGTACATCGGCTTCGCCTTCGGCATGGGGCCCGACCGGCTGACCATGCTGCGCTATGGCGTCAACGACCTGCGGTTGTTCTTTGACGGCGACATCCGCTTCCTGTCCCAGTTCCAGTAATTCCTCCAGGGGGTTGGCAAGCCGGTCTGTGTGGCAACGGATCCCCACAGCGCTTGCGGCCCCATCGACAAGAGTCCGAGAGTCTGACCATGCAATTTCCTGAATCCTGGTTGCGCGAGTTCTGCAACCCGCCGATCTCCACCGCCGAGCTGTCCGAGACCCTGACCATGGCTGGCCTCGAGGTGGAGGAACTGCAGCCGGTCGCGCCGCCCTTCACCCGCATCGTGGTCGGTGAGATCAAGGTGGCCGAGCAGCATCCCAATGCCGACCGCCTGCGGGTCTGCCAGGTCGATGTGGGGCAGGGCGAGCTGCTGAACATCGTCTGCGGCGCCCCGAATGCACGGGTGGGCATCCGGGTGCCCTGCGCCCTGGTCGGTGCCGAGTTGCCGCCGGGCGAGGACGGCAAGCCCTTCGTGATCAAGGTCGGCAAGCTGCGCGGCGTCGAAAGCCAGGGCATGCTGTGTTCTGCGCGTGAACTCAAGCTGTCGGAGGACCATGGCGGCCTGCTCGAGTTGCCTGCCGACGCCCCGCTCGGCCAGGACATCCGGCAGTACCTGAACCTGGACGACACGTTGTTCACGCTCAAGCTGACCCCCAATCTGGCGCACTGTCTCAGCGTCTACGGCATCGCGCGCGAGTTGGCCGCCCTGACCGGCAGCCCTTTGCTGAAGCCGGAATTTCCGCCGGTGCCAGCGGTCCATGACCAGCGGCTGCCGGTGTCCATCAGCGCCCCCGATCTGTGCGGCCGCTTCTCGGGCCGTGTGGTGCGCCATGTGAATCCGCGAGCCACCACGCCGCAATGGATGGTGGATCGTCTGGCGCGTTGCGGTCAGCGCTCGGTGACGCCCCTGGTCGACATCTCCAACTACGTGATGTTCGAATTCGGTCGGCCGTCGCACATCTTCGACCTCGACAAGATCCATGGCGGCCTCGATGTGCGCTGGGGCCGTCCTGGTGAATCGTTGAAGCTGCTCAATGGCAACACCATCACGGTCGATGAACAGGTGGGGGTGATCGCCGATGCCGAGCAGGTCGAATCCCTGGCCGGCATCATGGGCGGCGACTCGACGGCGGTGTCCGACGACACCCGCCACGTCTATGTCGAGGCGGCCTTCTGGTGGCCCAAGGCGGTCGCCGGCCGTTCGCGCCGTTACAGCTTCTCCACCGATGCCGGCCACCGCTTCGAACGCGGGGTCGATCCAGAACTGACAGTCGAGCACATCGAGCGCATCACCCGCCTGATCCTGGAGATCTGCGGCGGTGAAGCGGGCCCGATCGACGATCAGCGCGTGCAGATGCCGCAGGCCCAGCCCGTCACGCTGCGCGTGGCGCGGGCCGAGAAGGTCATCGGCATGCCCCTGGGGCAGGAGCGTTGCGCCCTGGCCTTGCGCCGGCTCGGTCTGCCGCTCACGGAAGGCGCGGGCACCCTGACGGTGCTGCCCCCTTCGTACCGCTTCGACCTGACCCTCGAAGAAGACCTGATCGAAGAAGTGGCCCGCATGGTGGGTTACAACAAGCTGCCCACCACCAAGCCTCTGGCGCCCATCACGCCCAAGCTGCGTGCCGAAGCCGAGCGCAGCCCCTTCGCGGTCAGGCGTCAGCTGGCCGGCCTGGGCTACCAGGAAACCATCAACTTCAGCTTCGTCGAGGAAGCCTGGGAGCGGGGTCTGGCGGGCAATCCCGATCCGATCAAGCTGCTCAATCCGATCGCCAGCCAGATGAGTGTGATGCGCTCGTCCCTGATCGGCTCGCTGCTGCAGGTGTTGAAATTCAATGTCGACCGCAAGGCGCCCCGGGTGCGTGTGTTCGAACTGGGTCGGGTGTTCCTGCGTGATGCCTCGGTGGGCGATTCGATCACCACGGTGGCCGGCTTCCATCAGCCGATGCGTGTGGCGGGCGTGGCCTGGGGTGCTGTGGCACCGCTGCAATGGGGGCAGGCCGAGCGGCCGGTCGACTTTTTCGATGTCAAGGGCGATGTGCAGGCCCTGCTGGCTCCGCTGCAGGCCGAATTCGTGGCGGCCGAGCATCCGGCCCTGCATCCGGGGCGCTGCGCCGCTGTCGTGGTGGGCGGTCAGCTCATCGGCCACGTGGGCGAGCTGCATCCGCGCTGGCGCCAGGCCTGGGGCTTCGCCTCGTCACCGGCGATCTTCGAATTGGCCCTCGATGCGGTGCTGGTCCGTCGGGTGCCCGCGTTCCAGCCGGTCTCGCGTCAGCAGGCGGTCCTGCGAGATCTGGCCGTGGTGGTGCGTGACGAGGTGAGCTTCGCTCGCGTCGAGCAGTCCATCCGCAGCAGTGCGGCGGCGGCCGTGCTGCGCGACGTCCGTCTGTTCGACCTGTACAAGCCCAAGCTCCAGAAGGAAGGGGCGCCTCAGGCGACCGGTCTCGCCCTGGGCGAGAAGAGCCTGGCCATCCGGCTGACCCTGCATGCGGGCGATGCGGCCCTGAGCGAAGAGCAGATCGAAAACGCCACCCAGGCAGTGCTGGCGAAGCTGGCGGCGGACACCGGTGCCCGTCTGCGGGACTGAAAGGAGGCCCCACACCATGGCCAACATCCCAGAAATCGAATTTGCCGTCGATGACCTCGAGACGCCTGCGCTGACCAAGGCGCAGCTGTCCGAGCTTCTGTTCGAGCAGATCGGCTTGAACAAGCGCGAGTCCAAGGACATGGTGGATGCCTTTTTCGATCTTGTCTCCGACAGCCTGATCCGGGGCGAGGACGTCAAGATCTCGGGCTTCGGCAACTTCCAGATCCGGACCAAGGCACCTCGTCCGGGGCGCAATCCGCGCACCGGCGAGACCATTCCCATCCGGGCGCGTCGGGTGGTGACTTTCCATGCAAGTCACAAATTGAAAGAGCAGATTCAAGGTTAAAGTTTGTGGCATTTCTTGCCAATTCACCGCTCGATTGACTGGTGTTTGTGGCAGGGGTGCAGTAACCTAAAAGCTTTTCCTCTCGTCGTTCATGCCCATGGCAAATTCCTTGCCCACCATTCCCGTCAAGCGCTACTTCACCATCGGTGAGGTTGGCGAGTTGTGCGGCGTCAAGCCGCATGTGTTGCGGTATTGGGAGCAGGAGTTCACCCAATTGCGGCCCATGAAGCGCCGGGGCAACCGCCGTTACTACCAGCACCACGAGGTGTTGATGATCCGGCGCATCCGCGACCTGCTGTACGACCAGGGTTTCACCATCAGCGGCGCGCGCAATCAGCTGCAGGAGGGGGGCTCTGTCGCCCTGTCCGAGCTGTCGTCGCCTGCCCTGGCGGCGCCTGTGGCTCGGGTCGATGGATCGGAGCAGGTCTTCGCTGCAGCCGCATCTGATGAAGCGGTGCTCCCACCACTTCACGGTCTGGCTGGCCTTCGCCAGGAGTTGGCCGAAATTTATGAGTTGTTGGCCGAAGAGGCCTGAAAACCAGTATATAATCTAAGTCTTGTCGGCGTGTAGCGCAGCCTGGTAGCGCACTTGCATGGGGTGCAAGGGGTCGCGAGTTCGAATCCCGCCACGCCGACCATTTTATTCAAAGAAATCAACGGGTTGCAGCCAAAAGCTGCGACCCGTTTTTCTTTGGCTTTTTCCTTTGTCAAAGAAGGGCTGGCCATTCGCCTCGTCGTGTTGCACCGGGCCGCCGAGGCGATCGGAGCCGTGGCCTGCGGCCTTGGTGCGGGGTACTCGTGAAGTGTGTCCCCCTCCGAGGTGCGCGGGGCCGGAAAGACAGCTCAAACCAGCGAAAATGCTGCCCCATGTCCAGAATCGAATCCCTTGTCTTGTGCGGCGCCCGCCTGCTTGGCGGCGGCCTGCTGCTGAGCCTGCTGGCGGCCTGCAGCAGCGTGGCGCTCAAGCCTGACCCGGTGCCGGCGGTGGCCCCTTCGGCGGCATCCCAGAGCCCGGCTGCGCCGTCCGGTTCATCGAAGCAGACGCTGTCTGCGGCATCCGCCGATGAGGCACCCAGGACCGACTTTGCGGCCTGGTTGGCAGGCTTCAGGCGCCGGGCGCTGCTGGCCGGAATGTCCGAGGCCACCCTGGACCGCGCGCTGGATGGGGTGCAATACCTGCCTCAGCTGATCGAGCTGGACCGGGCCCAGCCCGAATTCAACCGGCCGGTCTGGGCCTACCTCGACCGAGCGGTGAGCCCGCAGCGCATCGCCCGGGGTCAGGATCGGCTCCAGGAGGTGCGCCCGCAGGCCGATGCGGCCGCCGAGCGTTATGGTGTGCCGGCGACCGTGCTGGCCGCCATCTGGGGCATGGAGAGTGACTTCGGCGCCAACTACGGTCAGACGCCGGTCATTGACGCGCTGGCCACCCTGGCTTTCGAGGGACGCCGTGGCGCCTGGGCCGAAGGGGAATTGCTGGCGGCCTTGAAGATCCTGCAGAACGGCGACATCGATCGGCCCCACATGGTCGGGTCCTGGGCCGGTGCCATGGGGCAGACGCAATTCATGCCCACGGTGTTCCTGGCCTATGCGGTCGATGCCGATGGCGACGGGCGCCGCGACATCTGGGGCAGCATGGCCGACGTCATGGCCTCGACCGCCAATTTCCTGGCCCATTCGGGTTGGCAGCCTGGCCAGCCCTGGGGCCTGGAGGTCCAACTGCCGCCCGGCTTCGATCCGGGGCGGGCCAATGGCGAAGGGCGGGAAGGGCGTCAGACGGCCGAACAGTGGGCCGCCGAAGGCGTGCGGTCCGTGGATGGCTCGCCGCTGCCGGCCATGCCGGATTGCGGTCTCCTGCTGCCGGCCGGCGTCCGGGGGCCGGCGTTTCTGGTGGGGGCGAATTTCCGGGCCATCCTGCGCTACAACAATTCCATCAACTACGCCCTCGGTGTCGGCCTGCTGGCGCAGGCCCTGGCGGGCGGCGGCGCTGTCCAGGCGCCCTGGCCGCGTGAGCTGCAACCCCTTGGGCGCAGCCAGATGAAGGCCTTGCAGGTCCGCCTCAACCAGCTCGGTTTCGACACCGGGGTGCCGGACGGGCTGATGGGGCCGGCCACCCGCGCCGGCCTGCGGCGTTACCAGCGCAGCGTGGGCCTGCCGGCCGATGGTTTTGCCGACCAGGAATTGCTGGACCGGCTGCTGGCCCCCTAGAGGCTGTTCAATGTCTCGCACGGGCCGCGCCAGCGCCGCAGTGGATCTGCGCAGCGAGCGGCGCTCCCCGGCCGGTTCGAACACGGATGAAGCAGATGGCAGGTCATGAGACCTGCAAAGGAATGGTTTTGCAAAGGAATTTCAGCAGCCCCCCGCTGGTGCGCTGGCTCTGCGATCGGAGGCTGGCCGAAGCCGGCAGCCCGCCCGGCGACCTGGCCGAGCAGCTCAGCACCTGGTGGGGGCCATTTGATGCCATGACCTTGCACGCGGCCCATCAGGCGATGGCGGTGGCGCCGGTCTCGGGTGTGCCGGGCGGGGGGATGTCGCCGGTCGTCTGGCGCGAGGCCTGTGATCGGTTGCGAGCGCAGCTTCTGGAAGACGCTACGGTGCATGATGCACCAGCGGCCCGGGGGCGTCGCCCTGGGGGGCAGCCGCCGGCGGCGGCGATGGCAGAGCCCGAGATCGAATACGCACCCTATCAACGCCGGCATCTGCAACTGCAGCGCCAGATGGAGACCCAGGTGGCGGCCCTGCGCGCGCAGCTGCGGCAGGCCCTGTCCTCGGCGTCGGGCCGGTTGCGGCAATTGGCCCTGCTCGACGCGGCTCTTGAGCAGTCGATGGAGGTGCGCAGCCAGAAGCTCCTGGCCGGCCTGCCGGCCTATCTGGAGCGGCGTTTCGAACAGCTCTACCGGGCGCGGCAGCAAGCGCCCGGCGCGACGGTGCCGGTCCATGAACTGGCCGGGCGCTCCCTGGGGGGGCATTGGCGCAGTCTGTTCGAGCAGGAGTGGCGGGAGGTCCTGGCCTCCGAGCTGGACTGCCGGCTGCAGACCGTGGTGGGCATGATCGATGCCCTGAGCGAAGAAGTTGGAAAACAAGCATGAACAGAACCGTTTCCGCCGTGATTTTTGCCCTCGGGCTGGCCGCCGTCGCCTGGGTGGGGCTGGGCTTCGTCGGCCACAGTGTCCTGGCCCTGGGCATGACGCTGCTCATCGCGGCCGTCTACCTGCTGGGTGCCCGCGAGGTCTGGCAGTTCCGGGGGGCGACCGCTGTCCTGCGCCAGGCCACGGCCACCCTGGATGAGCGTCCCGAGATCGCCCTGGACGACTGGCTGGACCTTCTGCCCTCGGCGCTGCGCCATCCGGTGCGTCAGCGCATCGAGGGCGGACGGGCGCCCTTGCCGGGCCTGACGCTGACCCCTTACCTGGTCGGCTTGCTGGTGATGCTGGGCATGCTGGGCACCTTCCTGGGCATGGTGGTGACCTTCAAGGGAGCCGTCTTCGCGCTGGAAGGGTCCACCGACCTGCAGGCCATCCGCGGCGCCCTGGCGGCCCCCATCAAGGGCCTGGGCCTGTCGTTCGGCACCTCGGTGGCCGGCGTGGCGGCGTCGGCCATGCTGGGGCTGCTGTCGGCCCTCGGCCGGCGCGAGCGCCTCGAGGCCGCACAGCGCCTGGACCAGGCCCTGGCGGGCCGCTTCCCGGCCCATTCCCGGCGCCATCAACAGCAGCAGAGCGTGTCGGCCTTGCAGGCGCTGAGCCAGCAGCTCGAGTCGCGGCATCAGGCCCTGAGTGCGCAACTGTTGGCGCAGCAGCAGGACTTCCATCAACAGGCCTCGCAGGCCTACCGGCAACTGGCCCAGGACGTCGGCCAGTCGCTCGAGCGCAGCCTGGCCGGCAGTGCCTCGGCGGCGACCGAATCCCTGCGGCCCCTGGTTGAAACCGCCATGGCCGGCCTGGCAGAGGCCTCGCAGCGCGAGCACGAACGGCTGGGCCGCCTGGCGCAGTCCCAGGTCGATGCGCTGTCGGAGCGCTTTGCCGCCGTCGGGCAGCAACTGGGCACGGGCTGGTCGCAGGCCCAGCAGAGCCAGGTCCTGGCCCAGGAACGCCTGTTGGCCGGCCTGGAGCACAGCCTGCAGGCCGTGGGCAGCCGTTTCGAGCAGGGCGCGGTGCATCTGCTGGCCTCGGCCGACGAGGCCGCCAGCCAGGCGCGGGCCGAGCAGGCGCGCGCCCAGGCCGAAGGCCAGGCGGCCTGGTTGGCCTCGCTGGACGGGGTTTCGTCGCGGCTGGGGGCCGAATGGCGGGAGGCCGGGAGCCAGGCGATCGCGCAGCAGCAACGGGTCTGCGATGCGCTGGAAAAGACCGCCGCCGATTTCAGTCTGCAGCACGGCCGTCAGGCCGAGGCGCTGTTGGAGCGCCTGCACCAGCTCTGCGACCAGGCCGAGGCGGCGCAGCGCCAGCGCCTGCAGGACGAGGCCCGATGGAGCGAGCGCCAGGCCGAGGATGAACAGCAGCGTCTGCAGGCCTGGGCCGGCTCGCTGGCGCGGCTGCTCGAGCAGCTGCACAGCGGCTGGCAGACCCTGCAGACGCAGACCGAGGCCCAGCAGGCGCGCATCTGCGACACCCTGGAGCAGCGCAGCCGCGAGGTCCTTGAACAGGGGACCGAGCACAGCCGCAGGACCTTGGCCGAATGGGGCCGCCTGAGCGAGCAGTCCGAGGCCCTGGTCCGCTCCCGCCTGGAGGCCGAGACGGTCTGGCAGCAGCAGCAGGGCCAGCGCCTGCTGGAGTTGACCACCGTCTGGCGCGAGGAGATGGCGGCGCTGAAGGCCCAGGAGGCGGCACAGGGCCAGGCCGCACTGGATCGCCTGGCGGGGCTGCAGACGGCGATGGCCAGTCAGTTGGCCACGCTGGGCGCCGCGCTGGAGGCACCGATGGACCGCCTGATGCGCAGCGCCGCCGAGGTGCCGCAGGCGGCGGCCGGCCTGATCGGCGAACTGCGCCAGGAGATGAGCCGCCTGGCCGAACGCGACCGCCAGACCCTGGAAGAACGCGACACCCTGATGCAGCGGCTGTCGGCCTTGTTGCAGGCGGCCGAACAGGGCATGGGCGGGCAGCGGGCGGCCGTCGAGGCGTTGCAGGCCTCCGCCATCCAGGTGCTCGACGATGCCGGACAGCGTTTCACGGCCAGCCTGGCGGAGCAGGGCGCGCGCGCCGAGCACTTCGCGGCCCATCTCACCAGCAGCGCCGTCGAGCTGTCCAGTCTGGGCCAGGCCTTCCACCACGGGGTGCAGCTGTTCAGCAGCAGCAATGAGCGCCTGGTCGAAGGCCTGCAACGCGTCGAGACCGCTGTGGCACAGTCCACGGCCCGCAGCGACGAGCAACTGGCCTACTACGTGGCGCAGGCCCGCGAGGTGATCGACCTCAGCATCAGCTCGCAGCAGGGCATCGTCGAGGAACTGCGGCAGTTGCAGCTGCAGGCCGGCCGGCAGGCCGAAGGGGTGGCCGGATGATCGAACTGGAGGAGGCCGACGGCGGCATGGAACAGACCGCGCCGGTCTGGGCGGTGTTTGGCGACCTGATGGCCGGCCTGCTGGGTGCCTTTGTGCTCGTCCTGGTCGGGGTGCTGGTGGTGCAGATGGACCTGGTCGACCACCTGCGCGACGAGGTCGAGAAGCGCAAGGTCGAGGAGCAGCGGCGCATCGCCCTGGAACAGGCCCTGGCGGTGCCGCTGCAGGCCGGGCGCATCACGCTGCATGACGGGCGCATCGGCATCAGCGGCAGCGTGCTGTTCCCTTTCAACTCCGACCAGCTCCGACCCGAGGGGCGGGAACTGCTCAAGAGCCTGGTGCAGCCCCTGAAGGTCTACCTGGCCGAGCGCGACGAGATGCTGATGGTCAGCGGCTTCACTGACGACCGGCCGATCCAGGAAGGCAACCCGCGCTTCGCCGACAACCTCGAACTGTCGGCCCAGCGTGCGCTGACGGTGACCCGTGCCCTGATGGACGAGGGCATGCCGGCCTCCCGGGTGTTCTCGGCGGCCTTCGGGCCCGAGCAGCCGGTGGCCTCCAATGCCAGCGAGCAGGGGCGGGCCTTGAACCGCCGTGTGGAGATGGCGCCGGTGCCCAAGGCGGCCCCCGCCGCGTCGGCCCAGAACGGCCGTCCAGACCATGGTTGAGACGCCAGGCCCCTGCGGCGACCCTACGCCGGCCACGGCGGAGGCCGCCCGGATCGGGCCGCCGGCCCTGGAGGCGCTGCGCCTGCGCGGCGCGGCGCAGTTCGATCCGGTGCGCTGGCACTTTCTCGAAAGCCTGCTCCAGCGCCTCGAGGGGCATCCGTCGGAACCGGTGCGGGTGCTGCTGCAGGCCCGTTTCGAGCAGGCCCTGCAGGACTTTTCGCAACGCCTGGTGGCGGCGACCGCAGCCGGCGGCCGCTCCGGTGTCGAGGCCTCGGCGCGGCCGGCGGACAGCCCGCTCGCCGCGCTGAACCGGACCCTGCGGCAGCTGGCTGCGCCTTCGGCGCTGGCCTCGCCGCTGGCCGAGGACCCCGCGATGGCGGCGGTCCTGGTGCGTCCGGAGTTGAAGAGCGTCGCCGGCTTCCGGGCGGGCTGGTCCGGATGGCAGGCGGGGCGCCGCCTGTCACGCTCGATGGCACAGGGGCCCGAACAGGCCGGCCCCTTCAACTCGCATCGCCTGATGCTGCGTTCGCTGGCCTGGATGCAGGAGCTGTCGCCGGCCTACCTGCAGGCCTTCATGGCCCAGGCCGACCTGCTGCTCTGGCTGGAAAAGGCGGGCCAGCGGCCGGCAGCCCCCAAGCCCAAGGCGGTTCGGCGCCGGCGCTGAGAACTTGCTCCTGGTCTCGCATGGGAGACCGTGAACAGTTCTTCAGGGTCTAGGCGAAGAGCCCGCCTTCGTCGAGCAGGGCATAGGCGATCTCCGGTCGGCGCTCCAGACTGCGCCGGATCGCCGCCGGGATGGCCTGGCGGGTCTTGCGGCACAGCCCTGGCTGTTCGAGGACCAGGATGGTGATGCCGCGCAGCGTCCTGACCTCGTGCGGACTGGTCGAGATGGCCAGCCGGATGCCCAGTTGCTGTTCCAGCCGGGCTTCGATGCGGCGCAGATCGGCCAGGCTGTCCAGGTTCTCCAGGCGTTCGATCAGGCGCTTTTCTTCCTCGCGCGTCAGTCGCAGCACCCGCAGGTCGCCGCTGGGCGATTGCAGCAAGGCCTCGCGGCCGCAGACGCAGGCGCCGGGCGGGCACTCGGTCCGTATCGGGGGGAAGGCGGTGGTGGCGGGGGTCATCGCGGCATCGGGTTGCCGGCATATTAGTGCCTGTTGACGCTCTCCCATGGGGCTCACCGTGATCTGGCGGGGATGGGCTCCAAGACGATGCCAGGCACCATCCCCGACGCTGGCGGTCGCCGGATCAGCGATCGGCGCGCACCAGCCAGTGGATCAGGGCTTCGCCGGACAACAGGCTGGCCAGCAGGATCAGCCAGGCGCCGGCTTCGAGATCGCCCCAGGCCGCATAGAAGGCCCGGTAGGTCAAGGCCAGGCCCAGGGCATAGCAGACCAGGCGGACGCTGTTGCGGACATGGCCGTGGTGGCTGGGCCGCAGGCGGCCCATGCCCTGCCTGAACCGTCGCGGGCCCGAGGCCAGCGAACGCCAGGCCGGCGCGGGCGGGTGCGGTGTCGGCGGCAGGGCTTCCGCGCCCAGGGCCAGAACCTCGTGCAGCACACCGGCCAGACCGAGGCAGAGCCCGAGCGCCAGCAGGGCCGGCAGCAGTGCGCCGGCCCGGCAGGTCAGGGGCCAGTCGACCGGGCCGGCGCACAGCAGCAGCTGGGCCGCCGCGACCACCAGGGCGCTGAGGCTGAAGAGCGCCGCCAGGGCCCACATGCCGAGGCCGAGCCGGCGGATGCGCCGGTGGTGGCGCTCCAGGGGCGTCACCACGGCATGGGTCGGGGTGGTGGTCACGGGGGGGCTCCTGGTCTCAGCGCAGCGGGTCGTGCACCGGCGTGCCGGCAGGCCCGATGTCGCAGCTGGCCGCCGGCCGGTAGTGGGCGGGGAAGGCCGCCTGCGCATCCTGCAGGTAGGCGTCCCAGACCTGCTGGCAGTCCGGCTGCCGATCGGGCGGCACACCGGCGGCCGTCAGGTAGCTCCGGGCCTGCTGGGCGCAGCCCTGGGTCTGCAGGCCCAGTCGATTGCGGCCGTCGGGCAGGGGTGGCCGGTTCCAGGCCGGGGGCAGGGCGTCTTCGAGCAGGCGGGACAGGTCCTGCTCGGTCTCGGCGGTGTCGCCGTGCTGGCGATCGTTGGTGCTCAGGCGATCGCTGGCGGCCAGGGCCGGTGCGGCCTCGAAGCGGCCTTCGCCGGGCGGCCAGGCGCGCGCCAGTTGCTGCACCAGGGACTGCCAGAGATCCTGGGCGGCGTAGGCGGGGGCCTGCCGGCGCATCATGTAGTCGGGCTCGGCCAGGTCGCGGAAATGGCCCAGGCCGGTGCGGTAGAGCTGGCCGGGATGGTGCAGGTCGGCGTGGGCATAGGTGTCGGCCAGCAGGTGCAGGGCGAAGCCCCGCTCGCAATAGAGATTCGCCAGCACCCGGGGCGGCTGCCGGTCTTGGGTCGCCTGCCCGATGCGGGCATTGACGCGCTGGATCAGGATCCCGGCGCTGGCCCTGGCCTGGGGCACCTCCAGGCCGGTGAGGGCATGCAGGAAGAACTGGCTGCGCACCATGTGCTGCGAGACCGGGCCGGCGCACCGGCCCTGCAGGCCCCAGCCGATGCCGGGTTCACGCAGCAGCACATCGACCCGCTGGGTGATGGCGTCGAGCTCGCTCGAGAGATCGGGCAGTTCGGCGCAGAAGGCCTCGATGCGCTGCCGGTCGTCGGGCGCCGTGACGGCCGAGCCGAGGACCGAGCGCACGGTGTCGTAGTGGCCGCCGGTCTGGAATCCGGCCGCCGGCGCCAGCAGCCCGGCCAGCAGCGCCGCCGGCAGGGCCCGGGTCCGCCAGCGCTGCCGTCGGCTTCGTCGGCGCCCGCCGCCCGCCGTCCACGCTTCCATGTTCACCCCCCCCCTGTGCCGCTCCACGACGGCGTTGCCGCGCAATGTTCCGGAGCCGGGCACCGCCTGTCAAGCCACAGGGGCGCCGTGGCCGCGCGCGGCAACGCAGGAAAGCTGCGTGCGAATTGGCGACAATGCAGGTCAGAAAGTGAGATGCCCATGCCTTTGCAATTTGCCGATCGACTCAACAACGTCGAAACCTCCGCCATCCGCGAACTCTTCAAGCTGCTGGGCAAGCCCGGCATCATCAGCTTTGCCGGCGGTTTCCCGGACAGCGCGATGTTCGATGTCGACGGCATCCGCGAGGCCGTGAACCAGGCCCTGACCGAGGAGGCCGGCGGTGCCCTGCAATACGGTGCCACCGAGGGCTACAACCCCTTGCGCGAACAACTGGCGCAATTCATGGGCTCCAAGGGGGCCCAGCAGGTGGCGGCCGACAACCTGATCGTCACCACCGGCAGCCAGCAGGCCCTGGACCTGCTGGGCAAGACCCTGATCAGTCCTGGCGACAAGGTGATCGTCGAAGGGCCGACCTTCCTGGCCACCATCCAGTGCTTCCGGCTCTATGGAGCCGAGCTGATCAGCGCCCCCATCGACGGCCAGGGTGTGAAGACCGATGAGCTCGAAAAGCTGATCGCCGAGCACAAGCCCAAGTTCGTCTACCTGATCCCGACCTTCGGCAACCCCAGCGGCGCCATGCTGAGCCTGGAACGCCGCCGCCAGGTGCTCGAGATGGCCGTCCGGCACCAGACCCTGATCGTCGAGGACGACCCTTACGGCGACCTCTACTTCGGCGCAGCGCCGCCGCCCAGCCTCCTCAACCTCAGCGCCCAGGTGCCGGGCAGCCGCGAGCTGCTGGTGCACTGCGGCTCTCTGAGCAAGGTGCTGTCGCCGGGGCTGCGCGTGGGCTGGATGATCGCGCCGCCCGAGCTGCTGGCCAAGGCCACGATGTGCAAGCAGTTCAGCGATGCCCACACCAGCACTTTCGCCCAGGCGACGGCGGCCCAGTACCTGAAGGCGGGCCGCATGCCGGGCACCCTGGCCAAGGTGCGCTCGGTCTACGCCGAACGCGCCCTGGCCATGGGCAATGCCCTGCGCCGCGAACTGGGGGATGCGATCGAATTCACCCAGCCCCAGGGCGGCCTGTTCATCTGGGCGCGCCTGACCGGTGCCGGTGGCAAGGTGGCCGACGGCAATGCGCTGGCCAAGAGCGCCATCGACAAGGGCGTGGCCTTCGTGCCGGGGGCGCCGTTCTTCTGTGCCAACCCCGACCATGCGACCTTCCGCCTGAGCTTTGCGACCGCCGATGTGGCGCGCATCGAAGAAGGGGTGGCCCGCCTGGGGCAGGCCCTCTGAGCCCGGGGGCAGCGGACCTAGAGCAAGGCCTTGGCGGCCTCGATGCGCAGCGCCAGATCGGCGCCGGGGTCGTTCATCACCTGCAGCAGGAAACGCCGGGGATCGTCCTGCCAGGCGGTCTGGGCCGGGCCCGAAGGCACCGACCCGGTGACGCCCGCCTGCCGCTGCGGGGCCAGGGCCTGGGTGGCCCGGACCAGATCGACGCAGGGCGTGGATCGCAGCCGCGACAGCAGATCGGCCTGGGCCTCGTCCCCGGGAGGCAGGTCCAGCCAAGGGTCGTCCTGGAAGACGGCGGCCAGATCCGGGGCCACGAAGGCTGACCAGTTTCCTGCTGCTTCCTGCAACGGGGCCGGCACTGTCGGCAAGGTGGCCGTCTCACCGGGCAGCAGGCGCAGGCGGCTGCCATCGACGTCCGGCAGGTAGTGCTGGCGCAAGGACTCCAGAAAGTCCTGGGCCTGCGACAGGGGCACCGCCTGGTCCAGTGAAAACCACAATTGGTAGCCGTCGCGTCCATTGACTGCGATGGCCGGTGCCGGCAGGCCCAGATCGGCCTGCACGCCTTGCCAGACCCGAGACAGGCTCTTCCAGTCCGCCGGACGCGCCAGTTCCAGCACCAGGCCGCGCACCTGCTGCTCCATGCCGGGGCGGGTTTCGGCGTCGATCCCGTAGAGGCGTCGGATTTCGGTCTGCAGTCGGTTCATGGTGCTGGGGTCCTGAGGGGCGGGGGCTGGACGGCGACTCTACCGCGTCCTGGGGGGCACCGTTTCAATGGCGGCTTGGCCCGATCAGTGCCGGGCCTCGGCTGGGCCGGGCAGCAGACGGAAGGCCAAGGCGCCGACCAGCAGCAGCAGGGCCACGGCGCCATTCACCGCGAGGTAGGGGTCTCCGAGTCGCGGTTCGGCCCAGGCGGCCACGGCGCCCGTGAGCCATTGCATCCAGGCGACGCCGAGGAACATGGCCATGGTGAACAGGGCCATGGCCCGGCCGGTCAATGAATCCGGGTAGGCGGCCCGCACATCCGCGTACTGCAGCACGATGTAGCCGCTGCCGAAACCTGCCAGCAGCGACAGGCCCACCGTCAGCACACCCGAGCTCGAGAAGGCCAGCGCGGCGAAGTCGGCGGCCATGGCCAGGGTGAACAGGACGATCCAGCGCCGCCGCCGGGTTCCTCCGAGGTCCAGCCGGCCGAACAGCGGCGGCCCGAACAGCCCGCAGACCGAGACGGCCAGCGCCACGTTGCCGCTTTGCACCAGGC
>JAFAMV010000029.1 GCA_019233055.1 Curvibacter sp. | reverse complement strand
GGCCTCAATATCGAGGTGATGCGCCGCCCGGATGGTCGCGCCTACCTCCAGCTCAAGTCCGACCGTGTCATCAACGACCCCTTCCTGGACCTGATCCTCGAAGCCAATTGGGCTTCTGGACGGATCGTGCGCGACTACACCCTGCTGTTCGACCCCCCCGGCGCCCGGCAGGCGCCGCCTGGCGTGGTCACCGCCCCGCAGGCAGCGGCCACGGCGGCCATCCCCAGCACCTTGTCGCCCAGGGCTCAGCCCGTACCCCTGCCACCGGCCGGCGATGCGGTGGCCACCGCTCCACGCCCCAGTCCGATAGCCCGGCCGGCCAATTCACCGGTGGCCCCCACACCCAAGCCGGCGGTCGCAGCACCGCCCAAACCCAGCACCAACGGCAACACGCTGACCGTCAAGTCCGGCGACACGGCCGGGCACATCGCGGCCAGCATCAAACCGGCCAATGTGTCGCTGGACCAGATGCTGGTGGCACTGATGCGCGCCAACCCCGACGCCTTCCTGCGCGGCAACATCAATCGCCTGCGGGCCGGCGCCGTGCTCGATCTGCCAGACAGTGCCGCCGCCGAAGCCATCCCGGCAGACGAGGCCAGGCAGACCATCATCGCCCAGAGCCGCGACTTCAATGACTTCCGGCGCAAACTGGCCAGCAATGCCCCCCGCGTGAACGTGGAACCAGCCAAGAACGTCGCCAGCGGCAAGGTCCAGACCGAGGTCGAAGAGAAGAAGGCCAGTGCAGCCACCCCCGACAAGCTCACCTTGTCGAAGGGCGCTCTGCAGGCCAAGTCCACCGACAAGCCGGTCGAAGACAAGATCGCCGAAGAACGGCAGGCCAAGGCCCAGTCCGAGCGCGTGGCCGAGCTCAGCAAGAACATCTCCGATCTGACCAAGATCAGCAGCGCCACCGCCAAGCCGGCCGGAACACCTGCACCGACGCCAGCGGCCGCCCCGGCAGAACCTGCCAAGACGGCACCGACCGCCCCGCCCGCTGCGCCGCCCGCTGCACCGTCTCCGGCTCCTGCACCAACGCCCGCACCAACACCCGCCCCTGCTCAGGCCACCCCACCCACCCCTGCAGCGCCTCCCGCCGCCCCGGCCAAGCCTCCCGCAGCGCCACCGCCGCCCCCACCAGAGGACGACGGCATCCTGGGCATGCTCGGGGACGACCCGATGGTTCCTGCCGCCGGTGGCGGCATCCTGGCCCTGCTGGCAGGCTTTGGCCTCTATCGCTACATGAAGCGGCGCCGCACGGCCCATGTGGACAGCTCCTTCCTCGAGAGCCGTCTGCAGCCGGACTCCTTCTTCGGTGCCAGCGGCGGCCAGCGGGTGGACACCAGCGACTCGTCGAGCGGCTCGTCTTCCATGGCCTATTCCCCCAGCCAGCTCGATGCCGGCGATGTGGACCCGGTGGCAGAAGCCGATGTCTATCTGGCCTACGGCCGCGATCTGCAGGCCGAGGAGATCCTCAAAGAGGCGCTGAAGCTCAACCCCTCGCGGGTGGCCATCCACGCCAAGCTGGCGGAGATCCATGCCAAGCGCAAAGACATCCCTGCCTTCAATGCCCTGGCCATGGAGGCTTTCAAACTGACCCAGGGCAGCGGCCCCGAATGGGAGCGGATCCGGGATCTGGGGCGCGAACTGGATCCCGGCAATGCGCTTTACGGAGACCCCACGGCAGCCCCGTCGCCAGAGGCGCTCTCAGCCTCCTCCGAACAGCTCCCTGCGACGGCCGCCGGAGACCTCGATCTGGACCTGGATCTCGACCTGCCGCTCGACGAGCCTGCCGCTCCTGCGGCACCTTTGCCGGCCATCGATCCGTTTGCCGACCTGAACCTCGACCTGGATCCCGCGCCACCAGCCCCCCCGGCGGCGAGCGCCGAACCGGTGGCCGCAGTGCCCGACGTGCCGCCTGCAGTGGAGGCCCCAGCCCCGCTGGAGGTCAGCCCACCGGCAGAAGACCCCTTCAACATCGATCTGGAGCAGGATCTGGACTTCCCCAGTGCCAAGGTCACCGAGCCCGCCGCATTGAGCACCCCGGCCTCGCAGGCCGCCGATGCACACGACTCGGGCATGATCGAATTCGATCTGGACTCCCTGTCCCTCGATCTGGAAGGAACCCTCCCGCCTGCCGACAAGGCCGCCTCACCGGCACCCTCTCCCGTGGCCGACGATGACTGGACCCAGTCGGCCAAGGCCCTGGAGGACGATGACCTCGATGTCCAGGCAGAAGACCCGCTGGCCACCAAGCTGGCCCTGGCCGAGGAATTCAATGCCATCGGCGATGCGGACGGCGCACGCGCCCTGATCGAGGAAGTCATAGCCGAGGCCTCGGGCAGCCTGAAAGCCAAGGCACAGCGCCTGCTGGCCCAACTGGATTGACCTCGAGCCTCCCGCCAGACGACCGCCCCCCGATCCGCATGGTCCTGGGGCTCAGCTACCGGGGAACCGCCTACGCGGGCTGGCAGAGCCAGCCCACGGTGCCGACCCTGCAGGACGCCCTGGAACAGGCCCTGTCCAGGTTCGTGGATGCCCCCGTCAGCACCCTGTGTGCCGGCCGGACCGACGCCGGTGTGCATGGCCTGATGCAGGTGGTGCACTTCGACACCCATGCACGCCGCCCCGAGTTTTCCTGGATCCGCGGCGGCAACGCCTTCCTGCCGCGCGACATGGCCATCCAGTGGGCGCGCGAGGTTCCCCAGGCCTTCCATTCCCGCGCCTGCGCGCTGCGGCGACGCTATGTGTACGTGGTGCTGCAATCCGCCGTGCGGCCCAGCCTCGAAAGCGGCACCGTGGGCTGGGTGTTCCGTCCCATGGAGCAGGCGGCCCTCGAGGCCGGGGCGGCCACCCTGCTCGGCGAACATGATTTCAGTTCCTTCCGGGCATCCGCCTGCCAGGCGCTCTCGCCGGTGAAGACGCTCTACCGCATTGGCATTTCGCAACGGGGTGCGCCCGGCGCCAACAGCTGCTACTGGCGCTTCGAATTCGAAGGCAATGCCTTTTTGCACCACATGATCCGCAACATCATGGGCTGCCTGTTGCTGATCGGTCAGGGACTGCGCCGTTCTGAGTGGATGGCCGAGGTGCTCGCGGCGCGCTCGCGTGATGCCGCCGCCCCCACCTTCTCGCCCGACGGCCTCTACTTTGCCGGCCCGGTCTACGACCCGCAGTGGGGCCTGCCCGAACGCACGGCAGCCTATGATTGGCTGCCATGAACTCGCCCGAAACCACCCTTCCTCCCGCCCAGCGCACCCGCATCAAGATCTGCGGCCTGACCCGTGAAACCGATGTCGACGCGGTGGTGGCCGCCGGTGCCGATGCGGTCGGCTTCGTGATGTACCCCGAAAGCCCGCGCCACGTCAGCATCGAGCGCGCCGGCGAGCTGAGCCGCCGGCTGCCGCCCTTCGTGAACCCGGTGCTGCTGTTCGTGAACGCACAGGCCGCCGAAGTCCAGCAGGCCTGCCGGCGCATCCCCGGCGCCTGGCTGCAATTCCATGGCGACGAGACCCCGGAACAATGCCGCGACATTGCCGCGCAGAACGCCCGCCCCTACCTCAAGGCGGCGCGGATTCCGCTGGGGGCAGACGCCGGGCACTTTGACCTCGTAAAATACGCAGCTGATTACAGCGAAGCCAACGCCCTCCTGCTCGATGCCCATGTGGCGGGCTACGGGGGCGCCGGAAAGACATTCAATTGGTCACTCCTTCCTCCAAGCGTCAACTCTCACCTCGTTTTGTCTGGTGGACTCACGCCTGCAAACGTGACCGATGGCATTTTGCAAGTGCGGCCCCGGGGCCTGTCCCTGGCCGTTGATGTGAGCTCGGGTGTCGAGGTGTCCAAGGGCATCAAGTCAGCCGAGAAGATCTTCCAGTTCGTCGCCGCCGTGCGTGCCGCCGACGGACTTCTTGCAAAGGCTATTCCCCATGTTTTCCTACCAACAACCTGACCCGACGGGCCACTTCGGCATCTACGGGGGCAGTTTCGCCAGCGAAACCCTCACCCATGCGCTCGACGAGTTGCGCATGGCTTATGCGCGCTACCAGCGCGATCCCGAGTTCCAGGCCGAATTCCGCTATGAGCTGGCGCATTTCGTCGGCCGGCCCTCGCCGGTCTACCATGCGGCGCGCAGCAGCCGCGAGATGGGCGGCGCCCAGATCTTCCTGAAGCGCGAAGACCTCAACCACACCGGTGCCCACAAGGTGAACAACACCATCGGGCAGGCCATGCTGGCCAAGCGCATGGGCAAGCCCCGCGTGATCGCCGAGACCGGCGCCGGCCAGCATGGCGTGGCCACCGCCACCGTCTGCGCCCTGTTCGGCCTCGATTGCGTCAT
>JAFAMV010000119.1 GCA_019233055.1 Curvibacter sp. | reverse complement strand
AAGGTGTCTGCCAAGCAGGCCATGATCCGGGCTGGCGTGCCCTGCGTGCCGGGTTCGGAGGGCGAACTGCCCGATGACCCGGTCCAGATCCGCCGCATCGCCAGGACCGTGGGCTACCCCGTCATCATCAAGGCGGCCGGCGGCGGTGGCGGTCGTGGCATGCGCGTGGTGCATACCGAGGCGGCCCTGGTCAATGCGGTGCAGATGACCAAGGCCGAGGCCGGAGCGGCCTTCGGCAATCCGGCGGTCTACATGGAGAAGTTCCTCCAGAACCCGCGCCACATCGAAATCCAGATCCTGGCCGACAAGCACCGCAATGCGGTCTACCTGGGCGAGCGTGATTGCTCGATGCAGCGCCGCCACCAGAAGGTGATCGAGGAGGCGCCGGCGCCCGGCATTCCTCGCAAGCTGATCGAGAAGATCGGTGAGCGCTGCGCGGCAGCCTGCAAGAAGATCGGCTACCGTGGCGCCGGCACCTTCGAGTTCCTGTACGAGAACGGCGAGTTCTACTTCATCGAGATGAACACCCGCGTGCAGGTGGAGCACCCGGTGACCGAGCTGATCACCGGCATCGACATCGTGAAGACGCAGATCATGGTCGCCGCCGGCGAGAAGCTGCCCTTCACGCAGCGGCAGATCCAGATCCGGGGCCATGCCATCGAATGCCGGGTGAACGCCGAAGACCCCTACAAATTCACGCCCTCGCCCGGTCGCATCACCATGTGGCATGCCCCCGGTGGGCCGGGGGTGCGGGTGGATTCGCACGTCTACACAAATTATTTCGTGCCGCCCAACTACGACTCCATGATCGGCAAGATCATCGTCCATGGGGATACCCGTGACGAGGCGCTGGCCCGCATGCGCACCGCGCTGCTGGAGACCGTGGTCGAAGGCATCAACACCAACATCCCGCTGCACCGCGAGCTGATGGTCGATGCCAAGTTCATGGCCGGCGGCACCAACATCCACTACCTGGAAGAGTGGCTGGGCCACCACAAACGTTGATCGTCGGCGCCCGGGCGCTGGCGCCATGTCCCGTCGTGGCGCCCGCCGCCAGCAAGGAAAGCTATGTTTGAACTCAGGCTGCTGTGCCCGGAAGATCAGGTCGAGACCCTCAGCGACGCGCTCGATGCGCTGGATGCCCTGAGCGTCAGCGTCGAGGATGCGGACGCCCAGACCGATGCGGAGCAGGCCCTCTTCGGCGAGCCCGGCATGCCGCCGCCCAAGGAGGGCTGGCAGCGTTCACGTGTCATCGCGCTGTTCCCGGATGAGGCCGCTGCATCTGAAGCCGCCGGGCTGCTGAGCGTCCAGGATTTCTTCGCCGACTGTCAGTTGCTGGGCCTGGCTCCGGTGCCCGATGAGGATTGGGTCCGCCTGACCCAGTCGCAGTTTGCCCCCGTCGAAATCACACCAGAATTCTGGATCGTGCCGACCTGGCACGAGCCGCCGGCGCAGGCGCGCCAGGTGATCCGTCTGGACCCTGGCCTGGCCTTCGGCACGGGCACCCACCCGACCACCCGCATGTGCCTGCGCTGGATCGCGCGCCGTCCGGTCGCCGCCCCGCTGGGCCGCGTGCTGGACTATGGCTGCGGCTCGGGCATCCTGGCCATCGGGGCGGCCAAGCATGGGGCGCAGTCGATCGACGCTGTCGACATCGACGAGGCCGCGGTGCAGTCCACCGGCCTGAATGCCGAGGCCAATGGCGTGCAGCTGAATGCCGGCTTGCCGGACCGGGCCCAGGGGGCCTACGACACCGTGCTCGCCAACATCCTGGCCACACCGCTCAAGGTGCTGGCGCCGCTGCTGTGCGCCCATGTGGCCGAAGGCGGGGCGCTGGTGCTGGCGGGCATCCTGGCCCGCCAGAGCGATGAGCTCAAGGAGGCCTACGCACCCTGGCTGAGCCTGGAGGTCGCCGACAGCGAGGACGGCTGGGTGCTGATGACGGCCCGTCGCTGAGTCTGCCCCGCAACAGGGGGGTGGCCGCTGGCCGTTGGCGCTCTACAATCGGGCGCATCCATGAGCCTCATCACACGTTGCCCAGCCTGCGCCACGACCTACAAGGTCGTGCCGGACCAATTGAGGATCTCCGAGGGCTGGGTGCGGTGCGGCCAATGCACCGAGGTGTTCGATGCCCGGGCCCATCTGGTCGATGAGGGCCAGGCGCCATTCCCGGCGCAGCCGCCTGTGCCGGTGCGGCCTGAACCTGCCGAGCCGCCACCGGTCATGTCGACCGCGGCTCCCGAACCCCCCGCCTTTCTGAAGGCCGCTGCGCCGGCGCCGAAGTCCCTTCCCGAGAAGGCTCCAGAGGCCGCGCGCACGGCGCCCCGGCCCGCCGACTCCACGCCGCCACCACCGCCATCGAGTGATGAGTTGCTGGCGCAACAGTTGGCCAGCCTGGATCTGGATGTCGTGGCGACGCCGCCTGCGCGTGCGGCGGGCCGGCCCCCCCTGCAGGAGCCTCCGCGTCGCCATGACCGTGCGGAGGGCGACCCCGATCTGCCGGTGGGCGAGAGGGGGTTCCATGCGCCTGAGCCGTCGCTGCTCGAATTCCCCGAACCGGGCCAACCGTCTGCAGCCGAACACCCTGGGGCGGTGCGCCCGCACGCCCTGGCCGTTCCGGCGTCTTTCGATGTCGACGATTTCGATTTCGGCCAGGACATGGCGCCGACCCAGCCCGGTGAATTGGAGCCGGGCATCGAGTTGTCGCTTCCGTCATCTCCAGAACCTGCCTCTGCGGTGCGCGAGGAGCCGGTGCTGCTGGATGACGAGGCGGTGCCTGCGGCCTTGCTGTCGGAATCTGCGGCGGCCGAACTGCCAGGCGACCTGTCCGGCCAATGGGTGCAGGAGCCGCCGCCCCGTGCGGTCCCGCCGGTGGCCGCGCCAGGCTCTGCACCCGCCTCGAAAACCCGCAATGACGAGGCCGACGGGGCGGATGACACGGACGAGATCAATGGCCTTCTGTTCCTGCGCCAGGCCCGGCGGCGGGCCTTCTGGCGCAAGCCCTGGGTGCGCCTGCTGCTCGCCCTGGTGTTGCTCCTGCTGGCCGGAGCGCTGTTGTTGCAGGTGGCCTACCGCGAGCGTGACCGCCTGGCGGCCCTGGAGCCGCGTCTGAAGCCGGTGTTGACAGCCTTGTGCGAGCCTTTGGCATGCTCGCTGGCACCCTTGCGCCGCATCGAGGCGGTCCAGATCGACAGCTCCTCATTCAACAAATCCCGCGGGGAGGCCTATCAATTGGCCTTGACCCTGCGCAACACTGCACGCCTGCCCCTGGCCATGCCGGCGGCCGAGCTGACGCTCACCGATTCGCAGGACCATGTGGTGCTGCGCCGGGTGCTCCTGCCGGCTGAGATCGGTGCGCCGGACGTCCTGGCCCCGGGGGCGGACTGGAGCGCCAACCTGCCTGTGGCGGTCGCGGGTGCTGCGGGCCTGAAGATCGCCGGCTACCGCGTGCTGGTCTTCTATCCCTGATTCCCTTCAATCGATCCCAACCATGTCAGCAATCATTTGTGGCTCTCTGGCCTTCGACACCATCATGGATTTCGAGGGCCGCTTCGCCGACCAGATCCTGCCCGATCAACTGCACATCCTCAATGTGTCCTTTCTGGTGCCTGCGCTGCGCCGCGATTTCGGTGGTTGTGCGGGCAACATCGCCTACGCCTTGAAGCTGCTGGGCGGCGAGCCTGTGCCCATGGCCACCGTGGGCAGCGATGGCGACAGCTATCTGCAGCGGCTGCAGGCGCTGGGCATTGCCACCACCCATGTGCGCCAGGTGCCCGATGCGTTCACGGCCCAGGCCATGATCATGACCGACCGTGACAACAACCAGATCACGGCCTTCCACCCCGGTGCCATGATGCAGGCGCACCAGACCCGCATCGACGCGCGCAGCGGCGCCAAGCTGGGCATCATCTCGCCCGATGGTCGGGATGCCATGCTGGAGCATGCCGAGCAGTTCAAGGCCGCAGACATTCCCTTCGTGTTCGATCCGGGGCAAGGCCTGCCGATGTTCAATGGCGAGGAACTGGCCCGCTTCGTCGACCAGGCCACCTGGGTCACCGTGAACGACTATGAGGGCAAGATGCTCTGCGAGCGCACCGGCTGGACGCCGGCCCAGCTTTCACAGCGCGTGAAGGGCCTGATGATCACCCTGGGGGCCGAAGGCTGCGACATCTGGGTCGACGGCCAATCGGTCCGTGTGCCGGCCGTGCCGGCTGCTTCGGTGGTGGATCCGACGGGTTGTGGCGATGCCTGGCGCGGGGCCTTGCTGTACGGCCTGGACAAGGGCTGGAGCCTGGAGCGTTGCGCAGCACTCGGTGGCCGCATCGGCGCCTTGAAGATCGCACAGCGCGGCCCGCAGAACTATCAGCTCGATTTCGATCCGTCCGCGTTCTGAGGCGGGTGGGCTGTTCCGGGGCCAGCCCCGGGATTGCCGGGCCCATGAAAAAAGCCCGAGGCCGCAAGGCGTCGGGCTTTGAGGGTGCGTGAAACGCGTGCTCAGGGCTTGCTGCCCGTGGGGAACGGCCATGCAGCCTGCGGGTTGAGCGTGGTCTGAGCTGCGGGGGCTGCAGGAGCAGCCGCAGCAGGGGCAGCGGCAGCTTTCTTGGCCGCAGGCTTCTTGGCCGCTTTCTTGGCGGCGGGCTTCTTGGCGGCAGGGGCCTTCTTGGCGGCTGTGGCGCTCACCTTCTTGGCGGCCGTGGCCTTCTTGGCCGGGGCGGCAGCCTTCTTGGCGGGCGCAGCGGCCTTCTTCGCCGGGGCGGCAGCCTTCTTGGCGGGTGCAGCGGCCTTCTTCACGGCGGCGGCTTTCTTTGCAGGTGCAGCGGCCTTCTTGGCGGCCGGTTTTTTCGCAGTTGCCATCATTTTCTCCTTGATCGGATTGCAAAGAGCACTTGGCACCTGTTGGACGGTGGCAAGCGATTCAAGGTGCTGGGCTCCTGCCCAATACCTTGAATGGGGGCGCGCAACGCCACGGCCTGCTCTTCGGCGGCTGCGTGGTCGGTGGGCAATGTGGGTGTGGCCATGGCGTTGCGTCGATCAATCCCAGGAGAGCGCGCCGCCCGATTGATACTCGATCACGCGGGTCTCGAAGAAATTGCGCTCTTTCTTCAGGTCGATCATCTCGCTCATCCAGGGGAAGGGGTTCTCTTCGTTGGGGAAGAGCGCCTCCAGGCCGATCTGGGTGGCACGGCGGTTGGCGATGTAGCGCAGGTAGCCCTTGAACATCGAGGCGTTCAGGCCCAGGACGCCACGCGGCATGGTGTCTTCGGCGTAACGGTACTCGAGTTCGACGGCATGCTGGAACAGGCCTTTGATCTCGTTCTTGAATTCGGCAGTCCAGAGCTGAGGGTTCTCGAGCTTGAGCTGGTTGATCAGGTCGATGCCGAAATTGCAGTGCATGGACTCGTCGCGCAGGATGTACTGGTACTGCTCGGCAGCACCGGTCATCTTGTTCTGCCGGCCCAGCGCCAGGATCTGGGTGAAGCCCACATAGAAGAACAGGCCTTCCATGAGGCAGGCGAAAACGATCAGGGACTTCAGCAGGGTCTGATCGGCTTCGAGCGTGCCGGTCTTGAAGTTCGGGTCCATGATCGCGTCGATGAAGGGGATCAGGAACTCGTCCTTGTCGCGGATCGACTGGATCTCGTTGTAGGCGTTGAAGATCTCGCTCTCATCGAGGCCCAGCGACTCCACGATGTACTGGTAGGCGTGGGTGTGGATGGCCTCTTCGAAGGCCTGGCGCAGCAGGAACTGGCGGCACTCGGGCGCGGTGATGTGGCGGTAGGTGCCCAGCACGATGTTGTTGGCGGCCAGCGAATCGGCCGTGACGAAGAAGCCGAGGTTGCGCTTGATGATGCGGCGCTCGTCTTCGCTGAGACCGTTGGGGTCTTTCCAGAGGGCGATGTCGCGGGTCATGTTGACCTCTTGCGGCATCCAGTGGTTGGCGCAGGTGGCCAGGTATTTTTCCCAGGCCCACTTGTACTTGAACGGCACCAGCTGGTTGACGTCGGTCTTGCCGTTGATGATGCGCTTGTCAGCGGCATTCACGCGCCGGCTCTGAGCCGAGAGAGGGCTCGAGGACGGCGTGTCGGCGCCCGATGCCGACGCCTGCAGATGGGGGCTGGGAGAATTGAAAGACGCGGGCTCGACCGTGCGGCTGCTGTTCAGGTCGCCGGCGTTTGAATTTTGCGAGGAGGGCTTGACTTCGTCGTCCCAGGTCAACATAAGTTTTCCAATGTCCGGATTATGAAAGCAGCCATGCGAATTGGAAAGTACCCAGCGGGCACGGCTGCTTCGTTTGTGTTTTGTCTGTTGTTCAATTGCATCGACAGCGCCCAGGCCGCTGCATCAGAGAGCGGCCTGGTGCACTGGGCCTGGCTTCACTGGCAGGCTTCGCAACCCGGGTCGTCGATCGCGCAGAACTTGATGTCGGTGGCGGGCACGGCATCGGCCTGTGCACGGGCTGCCGCAGCAGCGGCTTCGAGCGCATCGGACGGTGCCTTCGGTGCGGCCATCGCAGCCCCGGCATCGCTGCCCGAGGACACGGCGTTCATGCGGCCTGCGGCCACGGTGGATTTCTCTGCGTGCGTGGCACCCACGGTGCGCAGGTAGTAGGTGGTCTTCAGACCACGCAGCCAGGCCAGCTTGTAGGTGTCGTCGAGCTTCTTGCCCGAGGCGCCGGCCATGTAGATGTTGAGAGACTGGGCCTGGTCGATCCACTTCTGACGTCGGGCCGCCGCCTCGACCAGCCAGGTGGTCTCGACTTCGAAGGCGGTCGAGTAGAGGGCCTTCACATCCTGCGGGACACGGTCGATCGGACGCAGTGAGCCGTCGAAGTGCTTGAGGTCCATGACCATCACATCGTCCCACAGGCCCAGGCGCTTGAGGTCGCGCACCAGGTAGCTGTTGATGACGGTGAATTCGCCCGACAGATTGGACTTCACCGACAGGTTGCCGAAGCAGGGCTCGATGGAGGCGTCGACGCCGATGATGTTGGAGATGGTGGCGGTGGGCGCGATGGCCACGCAGTTGGAGTTGCGCATGCCGTCGGTGGCGATCTTCTTGCGCAGCGCGTCCCAGTCGAGGCTGGCCGAGGCGTCCAGCACGACGTAACTGCCGCGCTCAGAGGCCAGCAGATCCAGCGTGTCCTGCGGCAGGATGCCGCGGTCCCACAGCGATCCGTCGTACGACGAGTAGCGCCCGCGCTCGGCCGCCAAGTCCGTCGAGGCCCAGAACGCGTAGTAGCTGACGGCCTCCTGGCTGCGGTCGGCGAACTCGACCGCCTGTGCGGACGCATACGGGATCCCGAGCTGGTACAGGCAATCCTGGAAACCCATCACGCCCAGGCCGACCGGCCGGTGCCGCAGGTTGGCGTCGCGTGCCTTTTCCACCGCGTAGTAGTTGGTATCGATCACGTTGTCGAGCATCCGCATCGCGGTGCCGATGGTGCGGCGGAGCTTGTCGTGGTCCAGCCGCACCTTGCCGTCGGCGTCCGGCGCCATGTGGGCCGGCAGGTTGATCGATCCGAGGTTGCACACGGCGATCTCGCTTTCGCTGGTGTTCAGCGTGATCTCGGTGCACAG
>JAFAMV010000109.1 GCA_019233055.1 Curvibacter sp. | reverse complement strand
GCGGCCAGTTGACCCTGCGACCAGAGGTAGTAGGCCCCGTTGGCCAGCAACAACAGAACAATGAGCAGGCGCATGAGTGGAGGGTGATGAGGGCAGGGTTTCGGTTCAGGCCGGCCGCACGCTCACTTCGGAACTGTGGATGGCCCGCACGCCCTGCGCAGTATGCACGAGCAGGGCCCCTGCGGCATCGACCCCGACCGCCAGGCCCTGCACGCCATCGCTGGCCTGCACCTGCCGGCCGCGCAGCACATCGCGCGGCCCGAAGCGCGGCAGCAGCGGCGCAAAGCCCTCGCGGGCAAAGTCCAGCACGGTGCGCACCAAGGGCGGCACCACCCGGGCCAGGGCCTCGGGTGCATCGGGCGCCCCCGGCAATTCGGCCAGGCTGGCCGGTGGGGTCGACAGCCCCTCGGCAGGCCGGGGCCGCACATTGAGGCCGATGCCGATCACCACCTGGCGCGTCGGCAGTGCCTGGCCGCCGCCCGCCCCGCCGGCACCTGCCGTCTCGATCAGAATGCCGCCCAGCTTGCGGTCCTGCAGCCAGAGATCGTTCGGCCATTTGAGGCCCAGGGCGCTTTCCGGCCCGGGCGCCAGCGCCTCGGCCACGCAGAGCCCCACCGCCAACGACAGGCCGGACCAGTCGGCAGGGGCCAGGGGCAGGGACAACGAGAAGGTCAGCGAGGCCGGCCCCAGCCGGGCGCTGTCGTCGTCCCCGCTCTGCCAGACGCGCCCCATGCGGCCGCGGCCGGCGGTCTGGCGTTCGGCCACCAGCAGGACCGGCTCGCAGCGGCCGACCCGGGCACGGCGCATCAGCTCGCTGCTGGTGGAGTCGATCTCGGGCAGCACCTCGACCGAAAAGCCGGGCAGCAGCGGCTCGACCGCCTGCCACAGGGCCTCGGCAGGCCAGCGCACCGGCGAAGTGGGCAGCGCCATGACCGCCCCCTCAGCGCCGCGCCGGCGACCGGGCGCGCTCCTTGGCGCCGCTGCGGCCCGCCCTGGCCTTGCCCTGCCCCGGGATCGGCAGCGTGGCTGGCCGGCGCTTGGGCGCCAGCAAGGTCCCGCGGCATGCATCGGCCCCGCACCAGCAGGGGTACTCGGCCTTGAGCTTGGGGGTGTAGCGTTCGTCGATGATCAGGCCGTAGTCGTAGTTGAGCTCTTCGCCGGCCCGGATGTGGCGCAGTGCACGGATGAAGATGCGCCCGTCCTCCTCATCGGCGATGCAGTTGGGGGCGCAGCTGTGGTTGATCCAGCGCGAGGAGTTGCCGCCATGCAGCGCATCGATCACCCGGTCGGCGTCGACGTGGAAGTAAAAGGTGTGGTTGGGGTCTTCCGGGTCGTGCGGATGGCGCTCCTGGGCCTCGTCCCAGCTGATCACCTCGCCCACGTACTCGATCACCGTCTCGCCCTCGGCGATGTCCTGCAGCGCGAAAACCCCCTTGCCATGCACACCTGATCGGCGGGTCTGGATGCGTCGGCCAGAAATCGGGGCGGCTTTTGCGGACATGGGCAAAACTCTGTTAATTTGGAAAGGCACCTGTGCGTGCGCGTGCATGCGGATACGCCTGTGTGCGTGCGCGCATGCGCGAGAACCCCGGATTGTAGGCCGGCCAAGCCGCCTGCTGCCGAACCCTGAACACGGAAGACCCTGAGATGACAAAGACCCTGGTGATTGCTGAAAAACCGTCGGTGGCGCAAGACATCGTGCGGGCGCTCACCCCGACGGCCGGCAAGTTCGAGAAGCACGACGAACATTTCGAGAATGAGCACTACGTGGTGACCAGCGCGGTCGGCCACCTGGTGGAGATCCAGGCCCCCGAGCAATTCGACGTCAAACGCGGCAAGTGGAGCTTCGCCAACCTGCCGGTCATCCCGCCCTTCTTCGACCTCAAGCCGGTCGACAAGACCAAGACCCGGCTCAACGCCGTCGTCAAGCTGGCCCGCCGCAAGGACGTCGGCACCCTGATCAACGCCTGTGACGCGGGCCGCGAGGGTGAACTGATCTTCCGCCTGATCGAGCAATACGCCGGCGGCCAGAAGGCGGGCCAATACCACGCCCTGGGCAAGCCGGTGAAGCGCCTGTGGCTGCAATCGATGACGCCCCAGGCCATCCGCGACGGCTTCGAGCACCTGCGCAGCGACAGCCAGATGGCCGGCCTGGCCAGCGCGGCGCGCAGCCGCTCCGAGGCCGACTGGCTGGTGGGCATCAACGGCACCCGCGCCATGACCGCCTTCAACTCGCGCGACGGCGGCTTCTTCCTGACCACGGTGGGCCGGGTGCAGACCCCCACGCTGGCCGTGGTGGTCGAACGCGAAGAGCAGATCCGCAAGTTCATCAGCCGCGACTACTGGGAAATCCACGCCAGCTTCGGCGCCGCCGCCGGCGAGTACGCCGGCAAGTGGTTCAACCCCGGCTGGAAGAAAGACCCCGAAGACGCCGAAAAGCGCGCCGATCGCGTCTGGAGCGCGCAGGAAGCCCAGGCCATCGCGCAGGCGGTGCGCGGCCGGCCGGCCACCGTCACCGAGGAAAGCAAGCCCACCACCCAGGCCTCGCCCGCGCTGTTCGACCTGACCTCGCTGCAGCGCGAGGCCAACGGCAAGTTCGGCTTCAGCGCCAAGACCACCCTGGCCCTGGCCCAGAGCCTGTACGAGCGCCACAAGGCCCTGACCTACCCGCGGACCGACTCGCGCGCCCTGCCCGAAGACTACGTGCCGGTGGCCCGCCAGACCTTCGAGATGCTGGCCGATGTCCAGTCCCACGGCATGCGCCACCTGGCGCCGCACGCCCTGACCGCGCTCAACAACGGCTACATCAAGCCCAGCAAGCGCATCTTCGACAACAGCAAGGTGAGTGATCACTTTGCCATCATCCCCACCCTACAGGCCCCCAGCGGCCTCAGCGAGGCCGAGCAGAAGCTCTACGACCTGGTGGTGCGCCGCTTCATGGCGGTGTTCTTCCCGAGCGCCGAATACCAGGTCACGACCCGCATCAGCCAGGTGCTCGAGCACCACTTCAAGACCGAGGGCAAGGTGCTGGTCAAGCCGGGTTGGTTGGCCATCTACGGAAAGGAGGCTGCCGCCGAGGTGGCCGACGCCAAGGACGGCGACAAGGGCCAGAACCTGGTGCCGGTGGCCCCGGGCGAGAAGCCCCTGGCCGAAAGCGCCGAGGCCAAGGGCCTCAAGACCCGCCCGCCGGCGCGCTACTCCGAAGCCACCCTGCTGGGCGCCATGGAAGGCGCGGGCAAGATGGTCGAGGACGACGAGCTGCGCGAGGCCATGCAGGAAAAGGGCCTGGGCACGCCAGCCACCCGCGCCGCCATCATCGAAGGCCTGATCCTCGAAAAATACATGCTGCGCGAAGGCCGCGAGCTGATCCCCACCGCCAAGGCCTTCCAGCTCATGACCCTGCTGCGCGGCCTGGGCGTCGAGGAACTGTCGCGTCCCGAGTTGACCGGTGAGTGGGAGTACAAGCTCTCGCAGATGGAAAAGGGCCAGCTCAGCCGCGACGAATTCATGCAGCAGATCGCCGCCATGACCGAGCACATCGTGCGCAAGGCCAAGGAATACGACCGCGACACCGTGCCCGGCGACTACGCCACCCTGTCCACGCCCTGCCCCAACTGCGGCGGCGTGGTGAAGGAGAACTACCGCCGCTACAGCTGCACCGGTGCCGACGGCCATGGCGAGGGCTGCGGCTTCTCGTTCACCAAGTCGCCGGCCGGCCGCACCTTCGAGCCCGATGAGGTCGAGATCTTCCTGCGCGACAAGAAGATCGGCCCGCTGGACGGCTTCCGCTCCAAGGCCGGCTGGCCCTTCAGCGCCGAGATCGCCCTGAACTACAGCGAGGACGAGCGCAACTGGAAGCTCGAATTCGACTTCGGCGACGAGCGCGACGGCGAGGAGACCGGCGAACTGCAGGACTTCAGCGCCCAGGAGCCCCTGGGCCCCTGCCCCAAATGCGGCGCCCCGGTGGTCGAGCACGGCGCCAACTACGTCTGCAGCCGGTCGGTGCCCACCACCGAGCAGGCCACGCCGAGCTGCGACTTCAAGAGCGGCAAGATCATCCTGCAGCAGCCGGTGGAACGCGAGCAGATGCACAAGCTGTTGAGCACCGGCAAGACCGACCTGCTCGACAAGTTCGTCAGTATGCGCACGCGCCGCAACTTCAAGGCCTTCCTGGCCTGGGATGCCACGGCCGCCAAGGTGAACTTCGAGTTCGAACCCCGCGCCAGCAAGTTCCCGCCGCGCAAGACTGCCGCCGCACCGGCCAAGGCAGCCCCGGCGAAGAAGGCGGCCGCCAAGAGCAGCGCCGCCGCCAAGACCCCCAAGGCGCCGCGCAAGACCTCGGCCGCCGGCGGTCTGCAGCCCAGCGCCGACCTGGCCGCCGTGATCGGCACCGGGGCGGTGGCCCGCACCGAGGTGATCAAGAAGGTCTGGGACTACGTCAAGGCCAACAACCTCCAGGACGCGGCCAACAAACGGGCGATCAACGCCGATGCCAAGCTGCTTCCGGTCTTCGGCAAACCGCAGATCACCATGTTCGAACTCGCCGGCATCGTGGGCAAGCACCTGAGCTGAGCTGACCGGGAGCCCCCCATGAGCACCTTCAAGACCTCGCGCGCCTTCCAGGCCTCTGCCGCGACCGTGTTCGCCGCCTTCTCGGCCCCCGAGCGGCTGGCCCGCTGGTGGGGGCCGGACGGGTTCAGCAACACCTTCGAGGTCTTCGAGTTCCGCAACGGCGGGCACTGGCGTTTCACCATGCACGGCCCCGATGGGGCCCGCTATCCCAATGAAGCCGTCTTCGAGCGCATCGATGCCGAGCGCGAGGTGGTGCTGCGCCATGTGTCCCAGCCCCACTTCACGCTGAGCATCCGGCTCGAGGCGACGGACCAGGGCACCACCGTCCACTGGGAACAGGCCTTCGACAGCCCGGAGGTGGCGGCTGCCCTGCGCCCCATCGTCGAACCCGCCAACGAACAGAACCTGCGTCGCTGGCAGGCCGAACTCGACCGGCCAGGCCAGGCCGGCTGAGCCTGCGGCCTCGCAGGCGGCTGACAGGCGCCGCCGCAGACCGGTCACCGGCCTTCCACACGACATATCCAACTGGAAAGCCAGCGGACAGCGGTGGACCCATGGCGCCGCCAGGCCAGATCCCGGGCGCCAAAAAGGTCATTTGAAACAATGACTTGCATCAACCTCCTAGGGTATTCCCGAGAAGTGCGCCAGCTTGGCGCGTGACTTGCGGAAGCCATGGCACCTGCCCCTCTTACGGGCAGCGCTGGCCCGACCAGGGACGTCCCTTCGGTCCGCTGTCTACCCACAAGCATAGGAGACGTTCCGCCATGGAAACCTTTTACGAGGTCATGCGCCGCCAAGGCATTTCGCGCCGCAGCTTTCTGAAGTACTGCTCGCTCACCGCCACCTCGCTGGGCCTGGGGCCGGCCTTCGTGCCCCAGATCGCGCATGCCATGGAGACCAAGCCGCGCACCCCGGTGCTGTGGCTGCACGGACTCGAATGCACCTGCTGTTCGGAGAGCTTCATCCGCTCGGCCCACCCGCTGGCCAAGGATGTGGTGCTGTCGATGATCTCGCTGGACTACGACGACACCCTGATGGCCGCCGCCGGCCACCAGGCCGAGGCCATCCTCGAAGAGATCATGACCAAGTACAAGGGCAACTACATCCTGGCGGTGGAGGGCAACCCGCCCCTGAACCAGGACGGCATGAGCTGCATCATCGGCGGGCGGCCCTTCATCGAGCAGCTGAAATACGTGGCCAAGGACGCCAAGGCGGTGATCAGCTGGGGCTCCTGCGCCTCCTGGGGCTGCGTGCAGGCGGCCAAGCCCAACCCGACCCAGGCCACGCCGGTGCACAAGGTGATCTTCGACAAGCCCATCATCAAGGTGCCGGGCTGCCCGCCGATCGCCGAGGTGATGACCGGGGTGATCACCTACATGCTGACCTTCGACCGCATCCCCGAGCTGGACCGCCAGGGCCGGCCCAAGATGTTCTACAGCCAACGCATCCACGACAAGTGCTACCGGCGACCGCACTTCGACGCCGGCCAGTTCGTCGAGCACTTCGACGATGAGTCGGCACGCAAGGGTTACTGCCTCTACAAGATGGGCTGCAAGGGCCCGACCACCTACAACGCCTGCTCGACCACCCGCTGGAACGCCGGCACCAGCTTCCCGATCCAGGCCGGCCACGGCTGCATCGGCTGCTCGGAGGACGGTTTCTGGGACAAGGGCTCGTTCTACGACCGCCTGACCAACATCCCGCAGTTCGGCATCGAGTCCAACGCCGACCGCGTGGGCGCCACCGCCGCCGGCGTGGTCGGCGCGGCCGTCGCGGCGCACGCGGCGGTGTCGGCGATCCGCCGCGCCACCCAGAAGAACGAATCCAACACCACGGCGGGCTGAAGCCCAAGGCCTCAACACAAGGAAGACAAGACATGGGTGCCTACGAAACTCAAGGCTTCAAGATGGACAACTCGGGCCGCCGCGTGGTGGTGGACCCGGTGACCCGCATCGAGGGCCATATGCGCTGCGAGGTCAACCTCGACAGCAACAACGTGATCCGCAACGCGGTCTCCACCGGCACCATGTGGCGCGGCCTGGAGGTGATCCTCAAGGGCCGCGACCCGCGCGACGCCTGGGCCTTCGTCGAGCGCATCTGCGGCGTCTGCACCGGCTGCCATGCGCTGACCTCGGTGCGCGCGGTCGAGGACGCGCTGGGCATCGTCATCCCCAGGAACGCCTACCTGATCCGCGAGATCATGGCCAAGACGCTGCAGGTGCATGACCATGTGGTGCACTTCTACCACCTGCACGCGCTCGACTGGGTGGACGTGGTGTCGGCGCTCAAGGCCGATCCGAAGAAGACCTCCGAGCTGCAGCAGCTGGTCTCGCCTAGCCACGCGCTGTCCTCGCCAGGCTACTTCCGCGACATCCAGAACCGGCTCAAGAAGTTCGTCGAAAGCGGCCAGCTCGGCCCCTTCATGAACGGCTACTGGGGCTCCAAGGCCTATGTGCTGCCGCCCGAGGCCAACCTGATGGCCGTCACCCACTACCTGGAGGCGCTGGACCTGCAGAAGGAATGGGTCAAGGTGCACACCATCTTCGGCGGCAAGAACCCGCACCCCAACTACCTGGTCGGCGGCGTGCCCTGCGCCATCAACCTCGAGCACGACGGCGCCGCCGGCGCCCCGATCAACATGGAGCGGCTGAACTTCATCGAGGCCCGCATCCAGGAGATGATCGACTTCAACAACAAGGTCTACATCCCCGACGTGCTGGCCATCGGCACGCTCTACAAGCAGGCCGGCTGGCTGCACGGCGGCGGCCTGGCGGCCACCAATGTGATGGACTACGGCACCTACGAGAAAGTCATGGGCCAGGCCGCCACCCGCCAACTGCCCGGCGGCGCCATCCTGAACGGCAACTGGGACGAGCTGCATGAAGTCGACCCGCGCGACCCCGAGCAGGTGCAGGAATTCGTCTCGCACAGCTGGTACAAGTACGCCGACGAGAGCAAGGGCCTGCACCCCTGGGACGGCGTGACCGAGCCCAACTACGTGCTCGGCGACAAGACCAAGGGCACACGCACCCACATCCAGGAGATCGACGAAAGCGCCAAGTACTCGTGGATCAAGTCGCCGCGCTGGCGCGGCCACGCGGTCGAGGTGGGTCCGCTGTCGCGCTACATCCTGGCCTATGCGCATGCCCTCAAGGGGCACCAGCACTGCCAGCGCGTCAAGGAGCAGGTCGACTTCTCGGCCACCATGATCAACAGCGGCATCCCCAAGGCCCTGGGCCTGCCCGAGACCCAGTACACCCTCAAGCAGCTGCTGCCCACCACCATCGGCCGCACCCTGGCGCGGGCGCTCGAATCGCAGTACTGCGGCGAGATGATGCACGAGGACTTCAAGGACCTGGTGGCCAACATCAAGGCCGGCGACACCAGCACCGCCAACGTCGAGAAGTGGGACCCCGCCACCTGGCCGGTCGAGGCCAAGGGCGTGGGCACCGTGGCCGCGCCGCGCGGCGCGCTGGGCCACTGGATCCACATCAAGAACGGCCGCATCGAGAACTACCAGTGCGTGGTGCCGACCACCTGGAACGGCAGCCCGCGCGATGCCAAGGGCCAGATCGGCGCCTTCGAGGCCAGCCTGATGAACACCCCCATGGTCAACCCCGAGCAGCCCGTCGAGATCCTGCGCACCCTGCATTCCTTCGACCCCTGCCTGGCCTGCTCCACCCATGTGATGAGCCCCGAGGGCGAAGAGCTGACCCGGGTGAAGGTGCGCTGAAGCCGCCCCGCCGCCGCACCGCCCCCACGAACGACAAGGAGACCGCACCATGAAGACCCGTCGAATCGCCGCCCCCCTGCTGGCCGCCCTGGGCCTGCTGGCCCTGGGCACCGCCCAGGCCCACCCGGGCCATGGCCCCGAAAGCTTCGCCTCGGGCCTGGCCCACCCCTTCAGCGGGCTGGACCACCTGCTGGCCATGCTGGCCGTGGGCGTCTGGTCCACCCTGGCCCTGCCGGCCGGCCGCCGCCTGCTGGGGCCGGCACTGTTCCTGCTGTGCCTGCTGGCGGGCGCCGGCCTGGGCCTGGCCGGCCTGCAGCTGCCCGGCACCGAAGCCGGCGTGGCGCTCACGGTCAGCCTGTTCGGCGTGCTGCTGCTGGCCGGCCCGCGCACCGGCCTGGGCACAGGCCTCGGTCTGATCGCGGCGGCCGGCCTGCTCCATGGCCTGGCGCACGGCAGTGAAGCCGCTGCGGGCACCCTGTGGGCGGCCTACGCGGCCGGCTTCATGCTCGCCTCGGGCCTGCTGCACGGCCTGGGCCTGGCGGCAGGCGCCGGCCTGCAGCGCCTGCCGCTCTGGGCCCTGCGCGGCCTGGCCGGCGGCCTCGGCGCCTCGGGCCTGGTGATGCTGGCCGGCCGCGTCTGAACCACGGCACAGCCCAAGGAGCCAGCGCCATGAGCAGCACCACCGCCACCCCGGCCGCCGAGGAAACCCCGGTCTCGGCCAGCGAAAGCGCGCACGACGCGCGCGCCGTCGCCCAGGCAAGGGCCCTCAAATCGGTCTACGTCTACGAAGCCCCGGTGCGCGCCTGGCACTGGGTCAATGCCCTGGCCATCACGGTGCTCAGCGTCACCGGCTACCTGATCGGCTCGCCCCTGCCCAGCCTGTCGGGCGAGGCCAGCGAGCACTACCTGATGGGCTATATCCGCTTCGGCCACTTCGCCGCCGGCTATGTGCTGGCCGTCGCCCTGCTGGCGCGCATCTACTGGGCCCTGGTGGGCAACCACCATGCGCGCGAGCTGTTCTGGGTGCCGGTGTTCCAGAAGGCCTATTGGAAAGAGGTGCTGGTGCTGCTGCGCTGGTACAGCTTCCTGAACCGGCAGCCCGGCAAGTACGTGGGCCACAACCCGCTGGCGCGCTTCGCCATGGTCTTCGTCTTCCTCACCACCCTGGTCTTCATGGTGTTCACCGGCTTCGCGCTCTATGCCGAAGGCGCGCAGCGGGGCTCCTGGGCCGACCGGCTGTTCGGCTGGGTGATCCCCCTGTTCGGCCAGTCGCAGGATGTGCACACCTGGCACCACCTGGGGCTGTGGGTGCTGGTGACCTTCGTCATCATCCACGTCTACGCCGCCATCCGCGAGGACATCATGGGCCGCTCCAGCGTGGTCAGCACCATGATCTCGGGCCACCGCACCTTCAAGGACTGAACCATGGACGAGACCGTCTGCGTCCTGGGCATCGGCAATGTGCTGTGGGCCGACGAGGGCTTCGGCGTGCGCTGCGTCGAGACCCTGCACAGCCGCTACAGCTTCGCGCCCCATGTGCAGCTGATCGACGGCGGCACCCAGGGCCTGTACCTGATCCAGCATGTGCAGCAGGCCTCGCGCCTGCTGATCTTCGACGCCATCGACTACGGCCTGGAGCCGGGCACGCTCAGGCTCATCGAGGGCGACGAGGTGCCGGCCTTCCTGGGCGCCAAGAAGATGAGCCTGCACCAGACCGGCTTCCAGGAGGTGCTGATGCTGGCCAAGCTCACCGAGCAGTTCCCGCGCGAGATCGTGCTGCTGGGCTGCCAGCCCGAGGAGCTCGAAGACTACGGCGGCAGCCTGCGCCCACGGGTCAAGCAGGCGCTCGAAGATGCACTGGCACTGGCCCTGGACCGGTTGCGCGCCTGGGGCGCCGCCCCCAGCCTGCGCAGCGAACCCCTGAGCGGCACCGAGGCCATCACCTTCAGCGAGCTGGCCCTGGCCCGCTACGAGGCAGAACGCCCGCCCGCTGCCGAGGCCTGCCGCATCGGCGACGCCCGCTTCATGCCCGCCACCGACGCCGCCGGGGCCTGAGCCATGTGCATCGGAATCCCCATGCAGGTGCTGATGACCGAGCCCGGCCATGCCCTGTGCCAGGGCCGGGGCGATCTGCGCCGGGTGCACACCGCCCTGGTCGGCACGCTGAACACGGGCGACTGGGTGCTGGTGTTTCTCGACAGCGCCCAGGAACGGTTGAGCCCGCAACGGGCCGCCGAGATCGACGCCACCCTCGACCTGGTGCTGCAGGCCGCCGACGGCGGCCCACCCGAGGCCGCCCCCTTCGATTTGCCCTCGGCCCTGAGCCGCGACCAGTTGCTGGCCCTGGCCGGCCAGCCCGCACCCGCCCCAACCCATGCCACCGAGGCCCGCCGTGAGCCCTGACCTTCTGACCGACACCGCCACCCCCCTGCACCTGCCGGTGCAGGCCCCGCCCGCCGTACCGGACACGCCGGCCCTGGTGGAGCGCCTGGTCCGGCAATTCGGCGCCCGCTGGGTCGACGAAGCCGGCTTCGATGCCTGGGCCGCCGAGGGCGGCGACCAGGTGCTGCTGTTCACCGGCGACACCAGCCGCTTCCCCGAAGGCCTGGACGTGGCGGTGGTGCTGCCCGAGCTGCAGAAGCACTTCGCGCAGCGCTTCGGCCTGGGCGTGGTGCCGCGCGCCAGCGAAGAGCGCCTGGCGCGCCGCTTCGGCTCGCAGCGCTGGCCCACCCTGGTGTTCCTGCGCCAGGGCCAGTATGTGGACGCCCTCAGCGGCATGCTCGACTGGGAGGTGTTCGTGCAACGGGTGCAGGCCATCCTCGAACAGGCGCCGCGCCGCGCCCCCGGCGTGGGCATCCCGCTGGTGGCGGCGGCCGACCCCGGCAGCTGCCATTGACCCGACCCGGAGCACCGCCCCCATGAAAGACTTTCCCATCCCCGTCGTCGGCATCGGCCCCGGCAGCCAGACCGAAGACGACACCCTGGCCTACATGCCCATGCCCCAGGGCATGGACACCTTCCACCATCCCAGCCTGCCCGAGGCCGACGAGGTGGCGGACTGCCGCGCGGCCCGCGAGCTGCTGGCCCGCGCGGTCGAATTGCTCGGCCCGGTCGGCCAGGGCGGCCCCAACCAGCACCTGGACCTGCGGCTTCTGCCGGCCGCCGACCTGCGCCTGATCAACCAGGTGCTCGGCGAGGGCGAGGTCAGCGCACGGGTGCTGTCCCAGGGCGACGACCAGCACGAGACCCGGGTGCAGGAGTCGGTGTTCGCCGGCGTCTGGCGGGTCGTGCACCTGGTCAATGGCCAGGCCGTCGAGGACAGCCTCGAACTCGGTCCGGTGCCCGAAGTGCTGCGCCAGGCCGCCGGTCAGGATGCCCGCCCGCCCCTGCCGGTCTGGGACGGCCCGCTGCCGCCCAATGTGCAGAACGCACCGGCCCTGCTGGCCGAGGTCGAGGACCAGATCGCGCTGTGGCAGCCCGGCCAGCCCTCGCATGTGATCAACCTCACCCTGCTGCCCATGTCCGACGAGGACATCGGCTTTCTAGACCACCACCTGGGCACCGGCCGCGTGCTGATCCTGTCGCGCGGCTATGGCAACTGCCGCATCACCAACGCCTGCCGGCCCCATGTCTGGCGCGTGGTGTACTACAACTCGCAGGACGTGGTGATCCTCAACACGGTCGAGGTCGGCGCCCTGCCCGAGGTGGCGCAGGCCGCCGCCGAAGACCTGGCCGATTCGCGCGAGCGCCTGCACGAGGTGCTGCAATGGGTGAGCGGCACATGACCCTGCCCGATCCCGGCCCGCGCTTTGAAGGCAGCTACCTCGGCGACGCCGCACGGCTGCCCGCCGAGGCGCGGCTCGAATGCAAGATCTGCTGGTGGGTCTACGACCCGGCGCAGGGCGACCCGGTCTGGCAGATCCCGCCCGGTGTGCCCTTCAGCGGGCTGCCCGCCCACTGGCGCTGCCCCCAGTGCGACGGCGACGCCGACCAGTTCATGGTGCTCGCCAGCACCGCGTGAGCACCGAATGAGCATCCCCATGGCCCCGCTGATGCCTCCGCTACCGGACCCCGCCCTGGCGCGGCGCTGCGCCGACCTGAGCGCCGTGTTCGACGAGGTCGCGCGCACCCGCATGCTGGGCGTGCCCGTGGTCAACCCGGCGCTGACAGTCCAGGCGCTGGGCTTCGAGCCCCTGCCCCGCGAGGCCGCGCCAGAGGACGGCGCTCCGCCGCCGGGCCCGGGGCTGGGCGTGCTCATCACCCCCTGGTTCATGAACCTGGTCTGCCTGCCCCTGCAGAGGCAGTTGCCAAGCCGCCCGGTCGGCCAGACCCGCCCCCGCCGGCTCGGCCCCGAGGGGCTGTCCTTCGACTTCATGGAGGCCTGGCACGACAGGCTGGGGGCCTACGAGGTCTGCTCGCTGTTCTCGCCCATGTTCGAATTCGCCGACCAGGCCGCCGCCTGCGCCACCGCGCACGAAGTGCTCAAGGTGCTGCGCCCGGCGCCGCCCACGCCCAAACCCCAAGCGCTGCGCCCCGAGGCGCCGGCCCGGCGGGCCTTTCTGTTCGGACGCGGGACATGAACAGCCCCGGCCGCATCGACGCACTGGGCGGGCGCCTGCACCTGCGACCGGGCCTGGGCCGCCCGCACAACCTGCACAGCGACCGGCAGGACTGGGCGGCACGGCTGGCCCCCGGGCGCCACGCCGCCGATTGGCCGGCCCTGCTGGGCCGCCTGCTCAGCCTCTGCGGCCAATCGCAGCAGCTGTGCGCGCGGCTGGCCCTGCAGGCCGCGCGCGGCCTGCAGGGCCAGACCGACGACGCCGACCGCCTGCGCCAGGAAACCCTGCGCGAGCACCTGCGCCGCATCCTGCTGGACTGGCCGCGCCTGCTGGGCCCGGACGCCGCCCTCACCGCCCAGGCCCAACAGGCCCTGAACCGCTGCCCGGGTCTGGGTCCGGCGCCGGCCCACCCCGCCTTGCTGGACTGGCTGGCCGAAGACCTGCTGCAGGAGCCGGTCCGGTTGTGGCTGCAACATTGGCAGGCCGACCCCGCCGGCTGGCTGCGCGACTGGTCAGGACAAGGCCGCAGCTGGCTGGCGGCCTTGCTGGACCGCACCCGCCCCCTGCTGGACCAGGCCCGCCCGGCCTGCCCGCCGCTGCCGTTTCCGCAGGCAGAGGCCGATTGGCTGGCCCTGGCCGGCCCCCTGGCCAGCGACCCCGGCTTCTCGGTGCGCCCGCTGTGGCACGGCGGCTGCGCCGAGACCGGCCCCTGGAGCCGCCAGCGCCAGCCCCACCCCGAAGCCTTCGACACCCCCTGGCTGCGCCTGGGCGCGCGCCTGGCCGAGCTGCTGCGCCTGGCCCTGCCGGACCAGGCGCCGGACTGCGGTCGCCACTGGCTGCGGCAGGCCGGCTTCAGCCCGCGCCCCGGCGAGGGCCTGGGCGCGGTCGAGATGGCGCGGGGCCTGCTGGTGCACCGGGTGCGGCTCGACGACAGCGGCGAGCGCTTGGTCGAGGCCCAGGTGCTGGCCCCCACCGAATGGAATTTCCATCCCCTGGGCCCGGTGGCCCTGGCGTTGGAGAACCCGCCCGCCGCCAGCGGGGTCCGCCCCTATGCCCAGGCCCTGGTCTGCGCGTACGATCCCTGCGTGCCCCATGAAATCGACGAGGTGACCCATGCATGAAGCCAGCCTGGCCGGCGGCATCCTCCAGCTGGTGGAGGACGCGGCGCGGCGCGAAGGCTTCCGCCGGGTCCGTCGCCTGCAGCTCGAGGCCGGCCAGCTGGCAGGCATCGAGGTGCGCGCCCTGCGCTTCGCCCTCGAGGCCCTGGCCCCCGGCACCTGCCTGGAAGAGGCCCGCATCGACATCGACGAGCCCCCGGGCCAGGCCTGGTGCCTGCCCTGCGCGACCACGGTGGCCCTGGCCCAGCGCGGCGACGCCTGCCCCCATTGCGGCCGCTACCAACTGCAGCCCACCGGCGGCACCGAGCTGCGCGTGCTCGAGCTGCTGGTCGAAGACGACTGAACAAACGCCAGGAGACAGACCATGTGTGTAGTTTGCGGATGCGCCGGCCACGGCGCCGACACCCCTGCCGCCACCGAGACGCCCGCCGCCGAAGCCGGCGTGGTCCAGCGCGATGCCCGCACCGGCGACCTGCATTTCGGAGCCGGCGCCGCCCGGGTCTCGGTGCCCGGCATGAGCCAGGCCCGCGCCATCCGGCTCGAGGCCGACATCCTCGGCGAGAACAACCGCGTGGCGCGCGCCAACCGGGCCCATTTCGAGGCCCATGGCGTGACCGCGCTGAACCTGGTCTCCAGCCCCGGATCGGGCAAGACCACCCTGCTGTGCGCCACCATCGAGGCGCTGCGCCGGCGCGACCCCGGCCTGGCGGTGGCGGTGATCGAGGGCGACCAGCAGACCAGCTTCGACGCCGACCGCATCCGGGCCACCGGCGCACCGGCCATCCAGGTCAACACCGGCAAGGGCTGCCACCTCGACGCCCCGATGGTGGCCGAGGCCTTTGCCCAGCTGCACCACCATCATCACGATCACGATCACCATGACCATCATCATGGCCACGGCCACCCGGCCGCGCGCAGCCTGCTGTTCATCGAGAACGTCGGCAACCTGGTCTGCCCTGCGGTCTGGGACCTCGGCGAGGCGGCCAAGGTGGCCATCCTGTCGATCACCGAAGGCGAGGACAAGCCGCTCAAATACCCCGACATGTTCGCCGCCGCCCGGCTCATGGTGCTCAACAAGATGGACCTGCTGCCGCACCTGCGCTTCGATGTGGCACGCTGCATCGAGGCGGCGCGCCGGGTCAATCCGGCCATCGAGGTGATCCAGCTCTCGGCCACCACCGGCGCCGGCATGGAGGCCTGGCTCAACTGGCTGGACTGCAGCCTCGCCCCCGCATGACCCCGGACCTGGACCCGGGGGACGCCACCGCCCCGCCGCGCCCCCGCGTGCTGGCCCTGGGCGCCTGGCTCAAGAACAGCGCCTGCCTGCTCGGCCCCGAAGGCGCGCGCTGGTCGCCTGCGCACGGCGACCTGGGCGACCCCGCGGCCTGCCGCGCGCTCGAAGCCTCGGCGCGGGCGCTGCTGGCCGGTGCCGCCGGCCCGGTGCAGGCCCTGGCCCACGATCTGCACCCCGACTTCTTCAGCACCCGGCTGGCCCTGAGCCTGGCCGACGAACTGGGCGTGCCGGCCCTGGGGGTGCAGCACCACCATGCCCACATCGCAGCCGTGATGGCCGAACATGGGCTCGAGTCGCCCACGCTCGGCCTGGCCCTCGACGGTGTCGGGCTGGGCAGCGACGGCAGCGCCTGGGGCGGCGAGCTGCTCTGGGTGGCCCCGGGCGCCTGGCGCCGCCTGGGCGGGCTCTGGCCCCTGGCCCTGCCCGGCGGCGACGTGGCCGCGCGCGAGCCCTGGCGCATGGCCGCCTCGGTGCTGCAGGCGCTGGGCCGCGGCAATGAAATCGGCCCGCGTTTTTCTGCCGCCGTCGGCGCGCCCCAGGCCCAGAGCCTGCAGGGCCTGCTGCAACGCGGCCTCCACTGCCCGCCCAGCAGCAGCACCGGCCGCTGGTTCGACGCCGCTGCCGGCGCCCTGGGGCTCAGTCTGCGACAAAGCCACGAAGCCGAGGCCGCCATGGCCCTGGAGCAGGCGGCCCGCCGCTGGCTGGCCGCCCAGGACCACACCGCCCGGCCCGCCCAACCCCTGCCCGGGCTGCCCAGCCTGGAGCGCCTGGACCTGCGCCCGCTTCTGGCGCCGCTGTTCGACACCGCGCCCGGGCGCATCGACGAGGCCGCCGCCGGCTTCCACCTGGGCCTGGCCGACGCACTGGCCGCCTGGGTGCTGCGGGCCGTGCAGGACACCGGCTGCCACACCCTCTGCCTGGGCGGTGGTTGCTTTCTCAACCAGGTGCTCAGCGAGTCGCTGTGCCATCGGTTGGCTGGCCAGGGCCTGCGGGTGCTGCGCCCCCAGACCCTGTCCTGCGGCGATGCCGGCCTGGCACTGGGCCAGGCCTGGGTGGCGGCCCGCCATGACGGGAACGCCACCGCCTCCCTCCAACCCCTCATCAGCGAGAACCTCCCATGTGCCTAGCCCTTCCCGCCCGGCTGGTCGAAGTCCTTCCCGGCCTGCAGGCCGTGGTCGACCTCGGCGGCGTGCGCAAGACCATCTCCATGGCCCTGGTGCCCGAAGCGGTGCCCGGCGACTACCTCATCGTCCATGTCGGCCACGCCATCGGCTGCATCGACCCCGAAGAAGCCGAACGCACCCTGGCGCTGTTCGGCGAACTGGCCCAGATGGACGCCGGGAGCCGCCCATGAAATACATCGACGAATTCCGCGACGGCGCACTGGCCCGCAAGGTGGCCGAGCGCCTCCAGGACGAGGCCGATCCGCAACGGTCCTACAGCTTCATGGAGTTCTGCGGCGGCCACACCCACGCGATCTCGCGCTACGGCATCGCCGAGCTGCTGCCCGCGCAGGTGCGCATGGTCCACGGCCCGGGCTGCCCGGTCTGCGTGCTGCCCATCGGCCGCATCGACATGGCCATCCGGCTGGCGCTGGAGCATGGCGCCATCGTCTGCACCTACGGCGACACCCTGCGCGTGCCCGCCTCGGACGGGCTGTCGCTGATGAAGGCCAAGGCCCGCGGCGGCGACATCCGCATGGTGTATTCGGCCGCCGACGCCCTGACCATCGCCGAACACAACCCCGGGCGCGAGGTGGTGTTCTTCGCCATCGGCTTCGAGACCACCACGCCGCCGACCGCGCTGGTGATCGAGCAGGCGGCGGCCCGCCAGCTCGACAACTTCAGCGTGCTGTGCTGCCATGTGCTGACCCCGGCGGCCATCACCCACATCCTGCAGTCGCCCGAGGTGGCGCAGTACGGCAGCGTGCCGCTCGATGGCTTCGTCGGCCCGGCCCATGTGAGCATCGTCATCGGCTCGGCCCCCTACGAACCCTTTGCCGAGGCCTACCGCAAGCCGGTGGTGATCGCCGGCTTCGAGCCCCTGGACGTGATGCAGGCGATCCTGATGCTGGTGCGGCAGGTGAACCAGGGCCGCGCGGTGGTCGAGAACGAATTCACCCGCGCGGTCGACCGCCACGGCAACCGCCATGCCCAGGCCGTCGTCGAACGTGTTTTCGAGACCCGCGAACAGTTCGAATGGCGCGGCCTCGGCGAGGTGCCGCAAAGCGCGCTGCGCATCCGGCCGGCCTATTCGAAGTTCGATGCCGAACGCCGCTTCGATGTGCCCTACCGGAGCGTGGCCGACAACAAGGCCTGCGAATGCGGCGCCATCCTGCGCGGGGTGAAGAAGCCCAGCGACTGCAAGATCTTCGGCACCGTCTGCACCCCCGAGAACCCGGTGGGCTCGTGCATGGTCTCGAGCGAAGGCGCCTGCGCCGCGCACTATTCCTACGGGCGATTCCGCGACATCGCCATCGTCTCCGAACCTGCCTGAAACGACGCCATGAGCAGCAAGAACTACATCCGCCCGCTGGACATCCGCCACGGCCGCATCGACATGAACCACGGCGCCGGCGGCCGCGCCTCGGCCCAGCTCATCGAAGAGCTGTTCCTGCCGGCGCTGGACAACCCCTTTCTGCGCCAGGGCGACGACGGCGCCAGCCTGCCCCTGCCGGCGGCCGGCGGCCGCCTGGTGATGAGCACCGACGGCCATGTGGTGTCGCCGCTGTTCTTCCCCGGTGGCGACCTGGGCCGCCTCAGCGTGCACGGCACCCTCAACGACGTGGCGATGATGGGCGCCACCCCGCTGTACCTGTCGGCGAGCTTCATCCTCGAAGAGGGCTTTGCGCTGGCCGAACTCCAGCGCCTCGTGCAGAGCATGGGCGACGCCGCCCGCGAGGCCGGCGTGCCGGTCGTGACCGGCGACACCAAGGTGGTCGAGCGCGGCAAGGGCGACGGCGTGTTCATCAGCACCACCGGGGTCGGTGTGGTGGCGCCGGGCATCGCGGTCTCGGGCGCCAACGCGCGGCCCGGCGATGTGGTGCTGCTCTCGGGCCCGATCGGCGAGCACGGCGTGGCGGTGCTGTCGCAGCGCGAATCGCTGGCCTTCGAGACCGCCATCCTGTCCGACAGCGCGGCGCTGCACACCCTGGTGGCCGACATGCTGAAGGCCGCCCCGGGCCTGCGCGTGCTGCGCGACCCCACCCGTGGCGGCCTGGCCACGACACTCAACGAGATCGCCCGCCAGTCGGGCGTCGGCATGCGACTCCAGGAGGCCGCCATCGAAGTCCTGCCCCAGGTCGAGGCGGCCTGCGAACTGCTGGGGCTCGATCCGCTGTACATCGCCAACGAAGGCAAGCTCGTGGCGGTGTGCTCAGCGGACGATGCCCCGGCGGTGCTGGCGGCGATGCGGGCGCATCCCTTGGGGCGGCGCTCGGTGGTGATCGGGGAGGTGGTGGAGGATGCGCATCGGTTTGTGCAGATGGAGACGCGGTTTGGGGGGAGAAGGGTGGTGGATTGGCTCAGTGGGGAGCCGTTGCCCAGGATTTGTTGATCTGGTTGGTTTGGTTGGTTTGGTTGGTTGGTTTGGTTGGTTTGGTTGGTTTGGTTGGTTTGGTTGGTTTGGTTGGTTTGGTTGGTTTGGTTGGTTTGGTTGGTTTGGTTGGTTTGGTTGGT
>JAFAMV010000034.1 GCA_019233055.1 Curvibacter sp. | reverse complement strand
CGCCGCCCCGCAGCGTCCACCAGTCCTGTGTCCACTCTGCGGCGGCCCCATAGGTGTAGCCCCAGGCATCGGCGGCATAGTCGAAGGCTCCGCCTTCGAGGATCGACCAGTTCAGGAAATCACCCCGGGGATCGTGTGCATAGCGGTTGGTATCGAAGAGGTCGACGACCGAGAACTTGCCCACCGTGAGGGTCAGGTTGTCGGCGCTCTGCGTGCCGGCGAGCTGGTTGGGGGCGGACTCGAGCTGCACGGTCTCGCCGCCCAGGTTGATCACATGGCGCACAAAGGCCCTCGGCATGCGGAAATAGGGGGCGTTGTTGCCCACCTTGTAGGCTGCGCCGCTGGTGAAGCCGGCCACGCCCACGGTGTTGTTCAGACCGAAGCCCTGGTCCATCTCGGGATTCAGGTAGAGCGCGGTGTTGGCGCCCAGCCGCCACCCCGCGAACAGGGTGAGGTCGGCGGTCTCGGCGCTGGTGCTGTTGGGGCTCAGGCTGTTGGTGCCGCTGTAGGGCGCATGGAAGCCAGGGTGCCCCTGGGTCACATGGGTGGCCTGACCGTAGAGGTTCCAGGCTTCGTCAATGCCTGCAGGTGCGGCATCGGACGCCAGGGCAGCGGGCGTGAACGCCAGGGCCGGTGCGGCAAGACACAGAAGGCGGACCAGGCGTGCGCCGGTCGGCGCCCGGAAGAGGGTGGTGGACATGAGGGTGACTCTCGATTGAGCACAGCGCGGCCTGACCGGCCATGGCGCAGTGCTGGGCGACCCGCCGCCGGGCGTGCAGACACCTGCCCCGGACCGGCACACGGATCAAAACAAATGGGGAAATCGTGGGGACCGTTACCGGGAGAGAGACCCGGCCTGCTGACCCATGACTGCCCGCCTAGACTGGCAGGGCAGCAGCGCGACAGGCGCTACGGAAACCGTGCCAGTGACTTTGCGATGCAAGATCGACAACTGGCACTGTCCATGGAGCAACTCCGGAATTGAGATGCTGCGCACTATAGCAGTTGAATGTGACGGCAACAATATCCCCCTGGGGGGATATGGAAAAATTTCCAGCAAATACCTGGAAGCCATGGTGAAAGTGTGCCGAGCAGCCCCTGCATCGCCTCCGGTGCCCTATATTCCGTGCTCAGGCAGAAGCCTGTGCCGCGACCACGGAACCCACCCATGCAATTCATCGAGAACTTCAACGCAGCCTCCTTGCTGGACAGTTTCGTCAGCCTGAGCGCCGCCTTCATCCTGGGCAGCCTGATCGGTGTCGAGCGCCAGATCCGCCAGCGCACGGCCGGCCTGCGCACCAACACCCTGGTGGCAGTGGGGGCGGCCGTCTTTGTCGACATGGCCGATCGTCTGCACGGGGCCGATGGCGCGGTCCGGGTGGTGGCCTATGTGGTGTCCGGCATCGGCTTTCTGGGGGCTGGCGCGATCATGAAAGAGGGCGCCAATGTCACCGGCCTGAACACCGCGGCGACGCTGTGGGGCTCGGCTGCGGTCGGTGCCTGCGCCGGAGCGGACCTGCTGGGTGAAGCCTTTCTGGCCGCGCTCTTCGTGCTGGCCAGCAACACCCTGCTGCGCCCCGTGGTCAACAGCATCAACCGCCGTCCGGTCGATGAAGAGAGCGCCGAAGCCGTCTACCGTTTCTATGTCATCTGCCAGCGACCGGTGCAGTCGCACCTGCGTGAACGTCTGCTTGAACTGCTCGAACAGGCCAACTACCCGGTGCGCGATGTCGGGCAGCATGCCTTCGGCAATGCGGACGCCGAAGTGGAAGCGACCCTGTACGCCACCGCGGTCGATGCGGACGAGCTCGATCGCATCGCGGCCGAACTGGAAAAGCAGCCAGGCGTGTCCCAGGCCTTCTGGAACGCCAGCAACGAGGATTGATCACCATGGCAGCCACCCCAGCCGTCGCCCACCGTCCCGCCCTGCGTGCGGGGGTGACCGCCTTGGCCGCAGCCCTGCTGTTCGGCTTCAGCACCCCGCTGGTGCAATGGCTCGGGCGTGGCGTGGGCAGCTTCTGGACTGCGGCCTTGCTCTATGCCGGGGCGGCCCTGGTGGGCGCGCTGTTGCGGCAGCCGGTGGAGGCCGAGGCCCGGCTGCGCGCCGGCGACGGTCCGCGTCTGATCTGGATGGCCCTGGCCGGTGCGGTGGTGGGGCCGGTGGCCCTGGCCTGGGGGCTGCAGCACACCAGCGGGAGCAGCGCGTCGCTGATGCTGTCGCTGGAGGCCGTCTTCACCGCCCTGCTGGCCTGGATCTTCTATCGCGAAGCCCTGGATCGCCGGGTCGGACTCGCCTTGGCACTGTTGACGGTCGGTGCCATGGCGTTGGTCGGCGACCGCTCCTCGGCCGGGGTGGATCAGGTGCTGGGCTTGCTGGCGGTGCTGGCCGCCACCTTGGCCTGGGGGCTGGACAACACCCTGTCGCGCCCGCTGGCGCAACGCGATCCGGCCCAGGTGGTCATGGCCAAGGGCGGGCTGGGTGCCGTGGCGGCGGCCGTGCTGGCCTGGGTCGGCGGCGAGTCCGGACCGGCCCTGGGTGCTGCCGCAGGACTGCTGCTGGTCGGTGGAGCCGGCTATGGCCTGAGCCTGCGTCTGTATCTGCTGGCGCAACGGTCTTTCGGCGTGGCCCGCACCGGATCGGTCTTCGCCTTCGCCCCTTTTGCCGGGGCCTTGCTGGCCTGCGCCATGGGCCAGGGCTCAGGAGGCCTCTGGTCGCTGGCAGGGGCGGGGCTGATGGTGGCCGGCGTGGTGCTTCATCTTGCCGAGACCCATGAACACGAGCATGGGCACGAGGAACTGGTGCACGAACATGCCCACCGCCATGACGACGGCCACCACGACCACCTGCACGACGAGATGCCCGATGGGGCGCACAGCCATGCGCATCGGCATGCCGAACTCAGGCACAGCCATGCGCACGTGCCTGACGCTCACCACCAGCATCGACATTGACCGACGCCCAGACCGATCCCAAGACCGGTCGGTGAGGCGGATCAGGCCGACGGCGCTCAGTGGGACATGAGCACCGGCACGGTCATGTGCCGGAGGATGTGCTGGGTGCCGCTGCCCCGGCTGTCGAAGGGCAGGCTGCGCGGCGCCTGGGCGCCCATCACCAGCAGGTCGGCGCCGACATCGGTCACGCCATTGAGCAACAGGTCCATGGGGCCGAGTTCATCGGCAAAACCCAGTTTGGCCCGGGCCGTGATGCCATGCGAGGCCAGGTAGCGCTCGATGTCCGGGCAGGTCGTGCCGGCCTCCTCGGGTCTGGTGCTGATGGACAGCACATGGGCCAGTTCGCAGCCGGCAATCAGGGGCAGGGCGTCTGCCAGGGCCCGGGCCGCTTCGCGGCTGGGCGCCCAGCCCAGCAGAGGATTCTTGCCCAGGGTGGGGAAACGGCCGACATAGGGGACGACCAGCACCGGACGCCCCGAATGCAGGATTACCTCGGAGACCAGGTCTTCAGGCAACTGGGTGTCGTCGGGTTCGCGCTGGCCCATCACGACCAGGTCGGCATAGCGCGCCAGATCGGTCAGGCGGTGGCAGACCTCGGCATCCGCGCCACGGTTGAGATCCTGCCACTGGGCCCCGGCCAGGCCTGCCGTGGCCTGCTCGAACAGTGCCTGGCTGGCATCGCGTGCCTGCACATAGGCAGGGCTGGGCCAGGTGCTGATCACACCGACCTGATGGGCCTGGGCCCGCTGGGCAAACACCCCCACCAGGCGAGCCCCGTGCTGCCGGGCCAGGGCCACGGCCAATTCGAGGCGGGCTGCCGTGCGGGCTTCCGGCCCCAGATGAACCAAGACATTCTTCAGCGACATGTGTCCGACTCCCCTTGGGGTTAACGAGAAAACAGCTTCCAGATCGTTGTGAGGTCAACGAGATGGGGCAGTATAGGCGCGCGACCCCGGGCATTTCATCAGCACCGTCCCTAATGCGCCAGCCTTGTCGGCGCGCTCTCGGGCGCCACCGCGCCAGCCGGGCGAGGGTTTGATGCCGCGCAAGAAAGTTGGAAATTCCCATCGCCCCGGCGGATTCTTTTGGCGAATTCCGTCACGTTTCCTGCGTTTGCTGGGTAAGGTGTCATCGACATCGATTTAATGACATTTTGTAACTTCAATCAGGCGTTCTTGCAGATGCCGTGAAGTGCGTTGAGTCTGGCCTGGCGTCTGGCCGGCGGTGTCTGCCACCGCTGGCGTCGGAAGGCCTTGGCATGTCCTTCTTGTTGTGAAAGTGGTTTGTGGTCCGACCTGCATGGCATCGCCTGACACCCTCTGACTGGATGCGTCGCCGCATCGACAGGAGGCCGGCATGAGATTGCCCGATCCATGGATGGCAGGGCGTCCGGTGCATGAACACCCCATCCAGGGGGCGTTGGGCTGGGCGCTGCTGGCCGCAGCGCCGCTGCTGTTGTGGCTGGTCATGCAGCCGCTTCGAGGCTGGATCTTTCCCTCTGCTGATTTCCTGGTCTTCCACACCGCCGTCGAAGTGTTTTCGGTGGTCGTGGCCCTGCTGATCTTCGTGACGGGCTATCGGGCCATCCTGTCTTCACGGCAGACCGCCGTGGTGCTGCTGGGGGTGGCCTTTCTCGCGGTCGGCCTGTTCGATTTCCTGCATCTGCTGGCCTATGCGGGCATGCCGGATGTCCTGACCCCGAACACGCGGCAGAAGTCGATCGTGTTCTGGCTGCTGGCCCGCTGGACGGCGGCGGTGGCTTTGCTGGCCTATTCGCTGCTGGGCCGCGAGACGGCCATCCACCCTTGGCTCAAGCCCGCGGCGCTGGTTCTGGCGCTGCTTTGGGTGGCCGTGGGCGCCTGGGCCGGGCTGCTCCATCCGGCGGAGCTGCCGCTGCTCTTCGATGAGGGCGGCGGACTCACCCCTCTGAAGATCGGCCTTGAATGGGGTCTGGTGGGGGTGAACCTGCTGACACTGGCGGTGCTCTGGCATCACCGGCGGCGCCTGGCCCAGGAGTGTCTGATGGCCCTGGCCTTTGCGGTGGCCCTGTCATCGGTGTCGGAGATGTTCTTCACCCTGCTGGGGCTGCGCGACAAGGACGGTGCCAATGCGCTGGGGCATCTGTACAAGGTGGCCGCCTATCTCTACCTGTTCCACGCCACGGTCAATGAGGCCCTGAGGCGGCCGCTGGAACTGCTGGCCACGCAGACCCTGCGGGAAAAGCTGATCCTGGGGGCCGCGCCCGACGGCGTGTTGTGGGTGGACAGCCACGGGCAGATCTCCGTGGCCAACCCGGCCATCGAGACCTTGACGGGTTATGCCGCGGGCGAGCTGGTCGGGCAGTCGGTCGACATCCTGCTGCCCGAAGCCATGCGGGCGGGCCACGGCGACGCCATGCGGCGCTTCTTCCTGGCCCCATCGGCGCGGGCCATGGGGTCGATGAATCTGCGCCTGTGCTGCAAGGACGGGCATCTGCTGCCGGTGGATATCTCCCTGGGGCATTTCTCCGATGGGCAGGAGAGTGCGGCCATCGCCTACATCCG
>JAFAMV010000008.1 GCA_019233055.1 Curvibacter sp. | reverse complement strand
GCCGTCCCGAAGAGGGCGACGGGGCGGGCCGGGGGCTTGTGGCGTGGGCCGGCGCCGCCGCAAGGGCCGGGCTGAAGGATGTCTGTCCTGGCAACTGGAACACGGCCACCAGGGCCGCGAGCTGTTGCGACTGGGTCTTGAGGCTGGCGGCGGCGGCGGCACTTTCCTCGACCAGGGCCGCATTCTGCTGGGTGACCTGGTCGAGCTGGTTGATCGCATCACCGACCTGGCTGATACCGCTGCTCTGCTCCATCGAGGCGTTGGTGATTTCGCCGATCAGCGCGCCGACGCGCCGGACCTGGCTCACGATGCCCTCCATGCTCGAGCCGGCCTCGTCCACCAGTTGGGTGCCGCTCTCGACCTTCTCGACACTGGTGTTGATCAAGGTCTTGATCTCCTTGGCGGCATCGGCCGAGCGTTGCGCCAGGCTGCGCACTTCGCTGGCCACCACCGCGAAGCCCCGGCCCTGCTCACCGGCGCGCGCCGCCTCGACGGCGGCATTGAGCGCCAGGATGTTGGTCTGGAAGGCGATGCCGTCGATGACGCCGATGATGTCCGAGATCTTGCGCGACGAAGCCGAGATGTCCTGCATGGTCGAGATCACGCGGCCCACCACCTGCCCGCCGGCTTCTGCCGCCGTGGTGGCCTCGCCGGCCAGCCGATTGGCCTGCTGGGCGGTTTCGGCGTTGATCTTGACGGTGCTGCTGAGCTCTTCCATCGATGCGGCGGTCTGTTCGAGGTTGCTGGCTTGCTGCTCGGTGCGCTGGCTGAGATCTGCATTGCCCATGGCGATCTCGGCCGAGCCGGTGGCGATGCTGTCGCTGCTGTGGCGCACCTGGCCGACGATGTCGATCAGACGTCCATTCATGTTCTGCAGCGAGCGCAGCAGGTCGGCCGTCTCGTCGCGGCCGGCGACCTGGAACTGGGTGCGCAGATCGCCTTCGGCCACCGTGTCGGCCACCTCCAGCGCCACACCCAGCGGGGCGGTGATGGAGCGGGTGACCAGCACGGCCAGGGCCAGACCGATGGCCAGTGCCACGGCAATGACCACGGCAAACACGGCCAAGGCCTGCCGATAGCTCGACTCGGCGGCCTCGGTGGCGCGGCGGCCGCCTTCCACATTGATGGCCATGGATTTCCCGACGGTCTCGAGCAGCGCCGTGAACGCATTGGCGGTCTCGATGGCGGCCGCCCGCGCCTCGGCCAGCTTGTCGTCGCCCTGGATGGCGAGGTCGATCCCTTTCTTCTCGAGTGCGACGTACTGCCTGAACTGGTCGCGCCATTGTTCGAAGACCTGACGCTCCTGCGGCGTGGCGATCAGGGCTTCATAGGTCGCGATCAGCTTGGGCATCTGTTGGTCCGCACTGTCGCCATAGGCCTGGGCCTGCGTCTGGCGACTCTGGGGCGTTGCCTCGATGAACAGCCTCAGACTGGCCCGCCGGCCCTGGTTCAGGGTGTTGCGGATGTCGGCCAGGACCTTGACGCTGGGCATCCAGTTGTTGCCCAGGTCGTGGGCGTAGAAATTGGCCCGATCCATCTGGTAGATGCCAAAACCACCCAGAAGCATCAGCAGCACCAGCAGCAGGGCAAAGCCTGCGCTCAGACGCGTACCGATGCGGAGTTGGCGGAGCAATTGCATGGCGGGCCTCCTGGAGATCATCATCGACGGGCTCGATGCCCTTGGATGGAAAGGGCCGAGGTGGGCAGACGCATTGCAAATAGTATGTAAAAAGATATCCTTTCGATTGAATTTTGTGTAAAGAGGCCAACTTACGGAGAGGCATGCGCCAAGCCGACGGATGGGCCACTTGTCTGGCGTGCCCGACAGGGGAAGAATCCAGGACATGCATCGGACGGTTGCGCCCGAGGAAGGGACAGACCATGCAACAGCAACGATTCTGGGAAGTCGATCTTCTCGTGCTGCTTCGCCGGGGTCTCGAGAACATGGTGACCCTGTTGCAGATCGCCGTGCTCATGGCGATCCTGTCCTTGCCAGTGGTGATCCCCACCCTGTTGATCTGGTGGTATCAGGTGGTCACCGGCAAGCCCTGAGATGGAGCAGAGGCCCCGAGGCGTCCAGGGCCGCCCGGGCCGTCGGTTCAACGCTTGATGCGCGTGATCTTGGTGCCTTCGATGCTCAGGCTGGCCATCAGGCCCTGCTGGTCGAAGATGAAGGCATAGGCATCGTTCTTGAGGGTCGAAGTGCTGAGGTTGCGCCCCACGCCTTCGTCGACCACCACCACCGAGGGACCCACGCCGATCTCCCAGCCCTTGCTCTTGTCGAGGTACTTCACCGCCTTCTGGTTCATCAGAAAGACCACATAGCCGTAGGACTCGGCCCCGGCCTGCCAGCCCCAGGAGGCCGAGACCGAGTTGTAGTAACCCTCGACATGGTTGGATTCGTAGAGCACGCCTTCGCCATAGCTGCCTCCGAACACCAGGCCGGCCTTGATGATCTTGGGGAACACCAGGATGGCTTTGGCCTGCTTGCCGAGGGCTTCGGCGCCGGGGCGGGTCTTGTAGAGGTTCTGCAGGGCCAGCGTGGCCTGTTGATTGAGCTCTTCGGAACTGGCGGCATTCGCCACAGGGGCCGCCAGACCGGAGGCCAGCGCGGCGGCGCCGATGATCATCAGGGCCTGGAAGCGGCGTCGAGTGGTGCTCATGAAAAGGTCTCCCGGATGGATGGTTTGAAAGCCCCCGCATCGGCGCGAAGGGCAGGATGGCGCCGATCCTCCCGTGGGGGAGGCTGGAAATCGATGCACGGTTTAAGCATACGTGTCGACGGCTGGAAACCATGTGAATTTCCGCACAATGACAAATGACTTACACTTTGTCTCCCATTCGTTCCATTCAGGAACCTGGGTTTGCAAATCGGCCTCTGGCCGAGGTGACATCGGGAGAGACCGACGCGGGGCGCAGGCCCTGAGCGCGGCGCCGAAGGAGCAACCGCCCCGGAAACTCTCAGGCCAAAGGACCGGTTCACCGTGGATTGAACTCTGAAGAGACGCCGGGAATGTTCGTCGCCCGGTGCACCGAAGGAGCAAGCGCGACGCCCGAGCGGCGGCCGCGTGAATCTCTCAGGTCCGGAAACAGAGGGGGCGCCTGCCATGCATGGTGCAGGTGGGCCCACCTTGTCTGACGTTTCCGGAGTTTTCATCATGAAGAGAATCGCTGTCATCGGCGGCGGGATCACGGGCGTGACCACGGCCTATGCCCTGTCGCGCCGCGGCTTTGCCGTCACCCTGTTCGAAAAGGCCCGCTACGCGGCCATGGAGACCTCGTTCGCCAACGGGGGCCAGCTCTCGGCCTCGAATGCCGAGGTGTGGACGCATGTCTCGACCCTGCTCAAGGGCCTCAAATGGATGCTCAGGAGCGATGCGCCGCTGCTGGTCAACCCCAGGCCGAGCTGGCACAAGATCAGCTGGTTCGCCCAGTTCATCGCCAACATCCCGCACTACGAGCGCAACACCATCGAGACCGCGAAGCTGGCGATCGCCGCCCGCGAGCACCTGTTCGCCTGGGCCGAAGAGGAGGGCATCGATTTCGACCACCGGCGCGAAGGCATTCTGCACATCTACCGCGACAAGGCCGGCTTCGACCATGCGGGGCGGGTGTCTGGGCTGCTGGCCCGGGGCGGTCTGCCGCGCCGGGCGGTGACGCCTGAGGAGATGCGTTGCATCGAGCCAACCCTGGCGGGCAGCTACTACGGCGGCTACTTCACCGAGAGCGATTCGACCGGGGACATCCACAAGTACACCCAGGGCCTGGCGCGGGCGGCGCAGCGGCGCGGCGTCGAGTGCCTGTTCGGGCAGGACGTCCGTTCGGTGCAGGCCGACGGATCGCAGGCCAGGGTGAGGGTGTTGGCCGATGGGGTGTTCAGCACCCAGGTGTTCGACGGCGTGGTGGTCTGCGCCGGCATTGCCAGCCGGGATCTGGCCGCCCAACTGGGGGATCGGGTCAACATCTACCCGGTCAAGGGCTACTCGATCACGGTCAACCTGCAAGACGAGTCCAGCCAGCGAGCCGCGCCGACGGTCAGCCTGCTCGATGACGCCACCAAGCTGGTCACCAGCCGCCTGGGCCCGGACCGGTTCCGCGTCGCCGGCACCGCCGAGTTCAACGGCGCCAACAAGGACATCCGGGCCGACCGCATCAAGCCCCTGGTGGATTGGGTGCAGCAATGCTTCCCGGGCGTCAGCACCCGCAGCGTGGTGCCCTGGGCCGGCCTGCGGCCCATGATGCCCAGCATGCTGCCCCGGGTGGGGCGGGGGCGTCGCCCGGGGGTGTTCTACAACACCGGCCATGGACACCTGGGCTGGACGCTGTCGGCCGTCACCGCCGACATGGTGGCCGAGGAGGTGGCCCGGACCCTGCAGCCCCAGGCGGCAGGGCGCCGCGCCCCGGCATCGCCGGTGCCGGCCTGAACCGACGGGACCGGCCTCGGCCTCAGATGTCGGCCGGCGGCGGCAGCCGGTAGCTGGCCGGCGTGCGGCTGAGCTTGATCGGCGAGCCCAGGCCCCGGTAGCCGCCGGGCAGGCTCACGGTCATGCCGCGGTGCGCGGTGTGGGGGTGCTGCAGCGCCTGCGGTACATCGAGGATCGGGGCGCTGGGCACGCCCTCGGCCATCAGGCGCTCGACCAGGGCCGGGCCGTCGTGCCGTGCCAGCAGGGGCAGCAGTTCGGCCCGCAGCGCCGCCCGGTTCACCGAGCGCTGGCCGGCGCTGGCAAAACGCGCGTCCTGGGCCAGCCCGGGCTGCTCCAGCACCTGGCACAGGTGCAGGAACTGGCGGTCGTTGCCCACCGCCAGGAACACCGGCGTGCTGCGCGTGGGAAAGGCGTCGTAGGGGTAGATGTTGGGGTGGGCGTTGCCGGTGCGCCCCGGCAGCCGGCCGTCACCGAACCAGTTGGCGGCGTGGGGATGCAGCAGCGACAGCCCGCAGTCGTACAGCGCCACCTCGACGAACTGGCCCAAGCCGCTGCGCTGGCGTTCCTGCAGGGCCATCAGGATGCCGATCACGGCGTTCAGCCCGGTCACCATGTCGACCACCGGCAGGCCGACCCGCAGGGGCTCGCCGCCGACCTCGCCGTTCACGCTCATCAGGCCGCTCATGGCCTGGATGGCCGCGTCGTAGCCGGGCAGGCCGCCCAGCGGGCCGTCGGCGCCGAAGCCGCTGACCCGGCAGTGCACCAGGCGTGGAAAGCGCTGCGCCAGCACCTCGTGGCCCAGGCCCCATTTCTCCAGGGTGCCGGTCTTGAAGTTCTCGAGCAGGACGTCGGCGTCGGCCAGCAGCCCGAGCAGGTGCTCGCGCCCTTCGGGCTGGGCCAGGTCGAGGCGCATGCCGCGCTTGTTGCGGTTCAGGCCCATGTAGTACGAGGCCACGCCGTTTTCAAAGGGCGGGCCCCAGCTGCGGGTCTCGTCGCCCTGGGGCGGTTCGACCTTGAGCACATCGGCACCGTGGTCGGCCAGGATCTGGCCGCAGTAGGGGCCGCCGAGGACGCGTGAGACATCGATGACGCGCAGGCCGGCCAGGGCGCCGGGCGAAGAAGGAGAGGGGAGATTCATGTGTCGCCTTTGAAAGGATGGGAGCGGGCGAAGGGCGCTTCAATCGACTTGCGCACCCGAGACCTTCACCACCTCGCGCCACTGGGCCACCTCGCGCCGGATGAATTCGCCGAGCTGTTCGGGGCTGGTCTGGGTGGCCATCTCGAGGCCCTGGCCGTCGAGGATCTTGCGCACCGAGGCCTGTTGCATCGCGGTGATCAGGGCCTGGTTGAGGCGCTTGACCACCGGGGCCGGCGTGCTGGCCGGCGCGACGATGCCGAAGAAGACACTGACATCGAAGTCCTTCACACCCTGCTCCTGCAAGGTGGGGGTGTCAGGCAGGATGTGCGAGCGCGTGGCCGAGGTGACGCCCAGCAGTTTCAGCTTGCCTGCCTTGACGTGGGGCAGGGCGGTGAGCACGTCGGTGAAGGCCATGCTCACCTGGCCGCCCAGCAGGTCGTTGAGGGCCGGGCCGGTGCCCTTGTAGGGCACGTGCTGGATGTCGGTGCCGCAGCGCAGGTTGAACAGCACCCCGGCCAGATGCGACGAGGCCCCGTTGCCCGAGGAGGCGAAGCTCAGCTTGCCGGGGTGGGCCTTGGCATAGGCGATGAGCTCCGGCACATCCTTCACCGGCAGGCTGGGGTACACCACCAGCACATTGGGCAGGTGGCCGATCTGAACCACGGGGGCGAAGCTCTTGACGGGGTCGTAGCCCATCTTGCGGTAGAGGCTCACGTTGATGGCCAGGGGCCCTGAGGTGCCGAACAGCAGGGTGTTGCCGTCGCCTTCGGCCCGGGCCACATATTCGGCCCCGATGTTGCCGCCGGCCCCGGGCCGGTTGTCGACCAGCACGTTCTGTCCCAGCAGGGGCTTGAGGGCGGTCGCCAGGGTGCGGGCCATGGCGTCGGTCGGACCGCCGGGCGAGAAGGGCACGACCAGGTTGATCGGCCGGTCGCTCTGGGCCAGGGCGGGCAGGGCCGCGCTGGCCAGCAAGGCGCCGACATGGCGGCGGTTCAGGATGGGGAAGGGCATGGCTTGTCTCCGTTGTGGTGTGTGGGGGGGGGCTCAGCCGAGCAGGTTGACGCTGGCGACGTCGCCCAGCGCCGGGCCTTCGTCGAACAGGGCCGACAGCCCGGCCCCGGCCTGCTCGCGCAGCGGGTCCTGGGGCATCAGACGGTGCAGCAGCACCAACTGGGCCAGTTGCATGCGGCGCAGCGAGCCGGTGCGGCTGGCCTCCCAGCCCATGGCCACCGCGGTGGTGAGGTGGTAGAGGGCCGAGGCGGCCTGGCGGGTCAGCACTTCGTGCTCGCGGTCAATCGCCTGTTCGGCCAGGCTGCCGACGCCTTGCATGAGTTCGCGCAGCGCCTGGGCGGGGGCCGGATGCCAGCAGCTGTCCTTGAGCAGGTTGCCGAGGTGTTCGGCCCAGATCGGCAGTGAGCCTTCGCGGCGGATGGCGCGCATCACGTCGAGGGCGACGATGTTGCTCGTGCCTTCCCAGATCGAGCCCAGGTGGGCGTCGCGCACGATGCGCGGATCGCCCCACTCCTCGATGTAGCCGCAGCCGCCGCGCACCTCCATGGCGTCGCCGGCCACGCGCCGGGCGTCGCGGCAGGCGCGGAACTTGATCAGCGGCGTGAGCAACCGCACCAGGGCGTAGGCGCCCGGCTCGCCGGCGTCGGCGCGGCGCAGCGCCTCGGCGGTCTGGAACATCATGGTGCGGGCCTGCTCGGTGGGCAGCAGCAGCTTGGCCAGTTGGCGCTGCATCAGGGGCATGTCGATCAGGCGCTTGCCGAAGGCGTGGCGGTGGCGCGCGATGTACAGGGCCTCGCTGGTGGCGCGGCGCATCAGGCCGGCGGCGCGCATGCCGTTGGACAGGCGCGAGTTGTTCACCATGTCGGCCATCTGGGCGAAGCCGCGCCCCAGTTCGCCCACCAGCCAGGCCTTGGCGCCTTCGAGCCGGATCTCGCCGCTGGCCATCGAACGTGTGCCCAGCTTGTCCTTGAGGCGGATGATGCGGTAGTGGTTGGGGCTGCCGTCGGGCAGGGTGCGCGGCAGCAGGAACAGCGACACGCCCTTCATGCCGGGCGGGCCGCCCTCGTGGCGCGCCAGCACCATGGCCAGGCCGGCGTCGGGATTCGAGCAGAACCACTTGTCGCCGTGCAGGCGCCAGGCCTGGCCGCCTTCGCTGTCGTCACGTCGCGCCTCGGTGGTGGTGGCGGCCACATCCGAGCCGGCGCCCTGCTCGGTCATGAACATCGCCCCCTGGGTGATGGCATCCATGTCCTGGGTCACCAGATCGGCCAGGTAGCGCTCGACCAGGGCCGGTTCACCGTACTTGCGCAGCGTGCGGGTCAGCGAATCGGTCATGGACAGCGGGCAGCACAGGCCGAATTCGGCCTGCACGAAGAGGTAGCTCAGCGCGTACTTGGCGGCGGCCGGCATCGTCTCGGGCCAGCCCAGCACGCCTTCGCGGTGCGACATCGCGGCCAGGCCGAATTCACCGAAGGCCAGGCGTTCCATCTCGACATAGGCCGGGTGCTTGAGGATGCGTTCGTCGTCCAGGCCGGCGCGCGAGCGCAATTGCAGGGTGGGCGGGTTCAGGTCGGCGGTGTGGGCCAGCACGTCGAGCGGGCCGCCCGCCAGGGCGCCCAGGCGGTGCAGGTGGGGCTGCAGATGGGCCAGCAGGCCGGGCGGGAGGTACAGGCCCAGCAAGGCCTGCAGTTCATGGTCTTCGGCGTAGGTGTTGGGCTGGTCGCTGGCGCGGTCCGGCACCGGGTGCTCGGGGGTGGCCGTGGGCAAGGGGGCTGCGGCGCTCGGGATGGCCGGGCTCAGAGGGGGGCGTGCGTTCATGCGTGTCTCCTGATGGGGGGAAGCCTGGGGGCTTCGGGATTTCAGCATTGTTGGAAGCCGGCATGCCTGTGTCTAATATTGAATATCTCTGATCCGATTGAATTTTTGTATCAACATGGAAATGCGCCACCTGCGCTACTTTGTCGTTCTGGCGGAAGAGCTGCATTTCGGACGGGCGGCCAAGCGCCTGCACATCTCGCAGCCGCCCCTGAGCTTCAACATCAAGCAACTGGAGTCGTCGTTGGGCGCCCGCCTGCTCGAGCGCAACAGCCATGGCGTCAAGCTCACGCCGGCCGGCGAGGTGTTCCGCCGCTCGGCCCTGCGGGTGCTGGCAGAGGCCGATTCGGCGGCCCTGCAGGTGCGCGATGTCGCCTTGGGCGTGACCAGCCGGGTGCGGGTCGGCTTTGTCGGCTCCATGCTGTTCCGGGGCCTGCCCGAGCAGTTGCGGGCCTTCCAGGCGCAGCATCCCCAGGTCCAGATCGAGTTGATGGAGCTGAATTCGGCCGAGCAACTGGATGCGTTTTCGCGTGGAGCCATCGATCTGGGTTTTGTGCACAGCGCACGCCTGCCTTCTGATCTGACCCAGCGGCTCTATATGTCCGAGCCTTTTGTGGCTTGTCTGCCGGCCGGGCATGCGGCGCTGCAATCTGTGGACTCCGATGCTCCCCTGAACCTGCGCGCCTTGCTGGCCGAGCCTCTGGTGCTGTTTTCCCGGGGGGCTTCGCCGGATTACTACGAACGCGTGTTGTTGTTGTGCCAGCAACTGGGTTGGCAGGCGCCGGTGCGCCACGAGGTACGCCATTGGCTCAGTGTGGTGGCGCTCGTCGGCAAGGGCATGGGTTGTGCTCTGGTGCCTGAGGCGCTGTCGCGCAGCGGCGTGGCCGGGGTGGTCTTCCGTGCCTTGGCGGCGTCAGACATCCGCTCGGAGGTGATGCTGGTCTGGAACGAACGCAACCGGCCGGCGATCCTGACGGCCTTGCTGGCGCAGTTGACGCAGGGCTTGCCCAACTGAGGCCCCAGCCCCGGCCTCAGGCCTCATAATCCCGCCCTTGGCCGCAGCCGCCCGATCGGGCGGCTGCGGCGGCATCTGAAAGGCCTATGTGAGAAAAATATACAGTTTCAAGGCCGAAGGCCGTCACCCCGACCGGGTGCTGGACGCGATCAAACACGATATCCGCAAATACCTGAAGCGTGAACGCCGCCGCGAGCTGCCGGCCGAGGCCGATTTCTGGGATTTCGACTGCCGCTTCGGTCTGGACCGGGACCGTGCCGAGGGGCTGCTGTTGTCGACGCTGATCGCGGCCTTGGATGCCGCCGCCCGTGGCGGCGCCGATCAGGCCTATGTGGAGATCCTCGCCCGCCCGGCCAAACGCAGCCCCCGCCCCGAAGGCGCAGGCGCTGTCGATGAGCATGCGGGTGACGAGGGCCGCCAGCATGATGAGGAGGCCGCATGATCCTCACCGACATCGCGATCCCGCATGAGTACAAGGGGCGCAAGGCCCCGGAGCCCCTCCATTTCACGCTGCACCCTTTTGCCGAGACCGAGGGCGAGCATGCCGGGCTGTTCGAGGTCATGCTCAGCCGCCGTGGGTCTGGTGAAGACAAGGTCCGCTCGGGCTGGGTCACCCTGGACCAGTTGGCCGAGTTGTATGCCCGGGACCTGATGCAGAGCAAGGGCCTGCGCCTGCGTCTGCGGCCGCTGCCGGAGGTCAGCTACCCTGATACTTTTCCCGGCAAGAAAGTGCCACGGAGCGCGATTCCCAAGGGCTCATCCTTTCACCTGCGCATCCTGGCGGTGGACAGGTCCAAGCAGGTTTCGCCCGGTGTCCGGGCCTTGATCACGCAGCTCGAGGCGTCTCCCGAGGAAGAGGGTTGAGCGCCTGACGGGCATCGGGCCAGCCGAAGAAGCGGCACACCTCATCCTGGCGCGCCAGCGTGTCGGCTTCGCCGAGCGCCATCAGTTCGCGGGTGTAGGGGGCCTCGAACAGCAGGTAGCTGGCCAGGGCCGATCCCTGGACCTGGGGGCGGCCGGGTTGCCCCACACCGGCGCCGTGCAGCAGCGTGCGCACCGGGCCGGGCAGGGCGTTGATGTGGCGGGCGGCGATGTCGTCCAACCGCTGGCTGGGGGCGATCACCAGGAACTCGACCGGCCGCAGCGGCGTCTGGCTCAGGGCTTCCGGAGGCAGCAGGGCCAGGGTGCGGTTGACCCGCGACAGCCGTTCCACGTCCACCGCCAACGCGTCAAGGAAGATGTTCGACAAGGCATGGCCGGCGATCTGCGCCAGGCTGGGGTAGCGGCGGTCCGGCGTGCGCTGGGCGCTGGGTTCTAGCATGCGGCCGGCACCGACCACCAGCAGGCGTCGGGCCCCCAGGTGGATGGCGGGCGACAGCGGGGCGCTCTGGCGCATCGAGCCATCGCCGTACCAGGCGCCATGGTCCTCGTGCTGGATGCGCGCGGCGGGGAAGATGAAGGGGATGGCCGAGGAGGCCAGCAGGTGGTCGTGGCTCAGCTCGCTGGCGATGGCCTGCCGTTGCGTGCGCACCCAGGGCTCGATGGGCTGGCGGGCGCTGTAGAAGGTCACATGCTCGCCGGTGCTGTAGCTGGAGGCGGTGACCGCCAGGGCGTGCAGATGGCCTTCGGCCAGCATCTGCGGCAGCCGGTCCATGGGCACCAGGCGCTTGAGCAGTTCGGACAGAGGCTGGTTGTCGAGCAGCGAGCGCGGCCGGAAGCGGCGCCAGCGTGCCAGTGCCCAACCCAGCGACAGCATGGTCAGCCATTGCGCGCCGCTGCGGATCACCCCGAGCGAATCGGCACGGTAGACCTGGTCGGCATGGAAGTCGGACCAGACCTGCCCCAGCACCTCGACGGCCTCGTCGAAATGGTCGGCCCGGCTGGCCAGCGCCGCGCTGTTGATGGCGCCGGCCGAGGTGCCGATGATGATGCCGAAGGGATTGGCGGTGGAGGCCTCGGCGCCCAGGGCCTGGCGGCGCAACCGGCTCAGGGCCTGCAGCACGCCCACCTGGTAGGCGGCCCGGGCGCCGCCACCGCCCAGGACCAGGGCGGTGAGAGGGGTCTCCATCATCTTGTTCTTCTCCTTGCCCGGGCGCGGTCATGAGGGCGCCCAAGCTGCTTGGGTCGACAGAATAGCGCAAGCCCCGCCGCCTGTGCAGAGGGTCATGCCATCGGTCAAGGGGCGGCCGGTGCGGCCTTGCTGAGGATGAAATCGATGCAGGTGCGCACCGCGCGGGTCTGATGCCGGTTGGGCATGTACAGCAGGTACATGCCGGTGCCGAAGATGCTGAGGCGGTAGTGGTCGAACAGGGGCAGCACCTCGGCGCTGTCCACCGCGTCCTGCACCACATAGTCGGGCACCAGGCCCACCCCCAGCCCGGCCAGGATGCCGTCGCGCAGGAAGGGAAAGTGCTCCGAGATCAGCGTCGGCTCCAGGGTGATCTCCTCACGCACGCCGTCGAGGTAGGCGCGCAGGCGCAACTGCCGGCCCACCACGCCCGAGGTGATCAGGGGCGCGGTGCGCAACTGCTCCAGGGTTTGCGGCCGCCCATGCCGGGCCAGCCAGCCCTGCGAGGCGCAGGCGATGTAGCGCACCGGTCCCAGGTCGCGCGCGACCAGCTGCGGCGGCGGCTCGGGCATCACGCGGATGGCGATGTCCACGCCGTCGCGCACCAGGTCGTCCACCCGGTTCTCGAACATCACGTCCAGCACGATGCCGGGGTACAGGCGCTTGAATTCGATCAGCCAGGGCGACATCACCATCTGCCCATAGCCGCTGGGCACGCTCAAGCCCACGCGGCCCTGCAGGCCCTGGCCCAGGGTGTTGATGGTCTCGCGCGCCGCCAGCAGCTCGTTGACGATGCTGCGGCCATGTTCGTACAGGCGCATGCCCACTTCGGTCGGCTCGACGCGGCGCGTGGTGCGGCGCACCAGCTGCACCCCGACCGATTTCTCCAACTGGCTCAGGTGGTAGCTCACGTTGGCCCGGCTCATCTTGAGTTTGCGCGCCGCCTGGCTGAGGTTGCCCGAGTCGACGATCTCGACCAGCAGGGTGAGGGAGCCCAGATCCAGGTTCTGCATTCCGATGGAGGGTTGTCAAAAATGGTTTGACAGTCTGTCAATCGTTCATGAGATTGTCAAGAATGGCTGTCGCCACAACAATGGCTGGCTGTGGCGGATTCCTCTGCCAGTCCTTCTATTGCCTCCGGAGACAAGCCCCATGACCGAAGTCGTCAAGATCACCCGCCGCGATGCGGTGCTGGTCGCCACCGTGGACAACCCCCCCGTCAACGCCCTGG
>JAFAMV010000180.1 GCA_019233055.1 Curvibacter sp. | reverse complement strand
TTCTGCGAATGCTCGAAGCTCTTCGAGCGTGAGCGAAGCGCCAGGCTTCAGCGCGACGACCGCGACCACCTGCTCGCCCCATTGCGCGTCCGGCTCCCCGATCACGCCGACTTCCGCAATCGCGGGATGCCGCGTGAGCTGGCTTTCGATCTCGGCCGGGTAGACGTTGTAGCCGCCGCTGATGATCAGGTCCTTGGCACGGCCGACGATGCTCACATAGCCACGCGCATCGATCTGGCCCACGTCGCCGGTCTTGAAGAAGCCATCGGCCGTGAACTCCTCGCGGGTCTTCTCGGGCATGCGCCAGTAGCCCTTGAACACATTCGGTCCCTTGACCTGGATACCGCCGATCTCGCCCACCGGCAGCTCATCGCCGGCATCCGATTGCACGCGCAACTGCACCCCGGGCAGGGGGAAGCCGACCGTGCCACCCCGGCGCTCGTCCTGACCGCCATGGCGGGCATCGGCGCGGTAGGGGTTGGAGGTCAGCATGATGGTCTCGCTCATGCCATAGCGTTCGAGGATGGTGTGGCCGGTGCGCTCCTGCCAGGCACGGAAGGTCTCGATCAGCAGCGGGGCCGAACCGGCAATGAACAGCCGCATGTGCGCGGCGGCCTCGCGCGTGAGGCCCGGCTCGGCCAGCATGCGCACATACAGGGTGGGCACGCCCATGAAGACCGTGGCCTCGGGCAGGCGCCGGATCACCTCGCGCGCGTCGAAACGGGCCATCCAGATCATCTTGCTGCCATTGAGCAGCGCCCCGTGGATGGCCACGAACAGGCCATGCACATGGAAGATCGGCAGCGCATGGATCAGCACATCGCCTTCCTGCCAGCCCCAGTAATCCTTGAGCATGGCGGCGTTGCTCAGCAGATTGCCGTGGCTCAGCATCGCGCCCTTGCTGCGGCCGGTGGTGCCGCTGGTGTAGAGGATGGCGGCCAGGTCGTCCTCGCTGCGCTGCGCCGGCACGTGCTCGTCGCCGAAGGACACCGCCCGCTCGAGCAGCGAGCCGCCTCGCTGTTCGTCGAGGGTGAAGACATGGGCCGTGCCGGCCTTGAAGGCGATCTTGCTGACCCAGCCGAAATTCTTCGGGCTGCAGACCACCACCGCAGGCTCGGCATTGCCGATGAAATACTCGATCTCGGCACTCTGGTAGGCCGTGTTCAGAGGCAGGAAGACATGGCCCGCACGCAGCGTCGCCAGGTACAGCACCATGGCCTCCACCGATTTCTCGACCTGGACGGCCACGCGCGAGGCCGGCGGCAGATCCAGCGAATCCAGCAGATTGGCGATGCGGGCGCTGGCCCGGTCGAGATCGCGCCAGCTGTGGAACAGCCCGTCGTCGGTCTCGACGGCGATGCGGTCGAGGTCCTGGGGAAACTGGGCCCGAAGGGCCGCAAAGAGATTCTGGTTGTTCATGGTGAAGCGGGGTCCGGAAAAAAGAGGGGCGCGGGCTCAGGCGTCAGAAACGCGGCCTGCGCTTGTCCAGAAAGGCGGTGACGCCTTCGCGGTGTTCTGCGCTGTCGGCATAGGCATAGGCCGAGGCCAGCAGGCTCTCGGGCACCGCCGCGCCCAGGGCCCGCAAGGTCTGCTTGTGGAGTCGGGCCGTCTGGGGCGCCAGTTCGCACAGGCGTGTCAGCGTCTGCTCGACATCGTGGCGCAATTCGGGCTCTGGCAGCACCCGGGTCAGGAAGCCACGCTGCAGCAAGGTGGGGGCGTCGAGCACCGCCGCTTCGAGCAGCATCTGGCGCGTGCTCAGCTCACCGGCGGCGCCGCGCACCAGGGCCAGCTCACGCGGGGCCATCGGGAAACCCAGCCGGGCGATGGGGGCACCGAAACGCGCCCCCGCCGCTGCCAGCCGCAGATCGCAGGTGCTGGCCAACTCGACCCCGGCGCCCATGCAGGCGCCCTCGATGCAGGCCAGCAGGGGCAGATCGCAATCGAGCAGGGCCGACAGCGCCCCCCAGACCTCGACCTCGTGGAAATGCCGCAGCGAGGCCTCATCGAAGCGGAAGGACGGGTACTCGGAGATATCGCCGCCGGCGCAGAAATGACCGCCTTCGCCCTGCAGCACCACACAGCGCAGCCCGGGGTGGTCCTGCAGGCCGAGCACCAGCTCGCGCAGGCGCCGCCACATGGCGCGGGTCATGGCGTTGAGGCGGGCCGGGTTGGTCAAGGTGATCCAGGCCACCTCGCGCTCGACATGCAGGCGCACACCCTCGCTCATGGCTGCCCCCCGAGGCGCCCCATCACCGCGTCGGGAAAGGCCGTGGCGATGCCGGGGAAGATGCAGATCAGCAGCACGGCCAACAGCATCAGCAGCACGAAGGGCAGCACGCCCCAGATGATGGATTTCAGGGGGATGTCGGGGGCGATGTTCTTGATCACGAAGAGGTTCAGGCCAACGGGCGGATGGATGAGGCCGGTTTCCATGACGATGGTCATCAGCACGCCGAACCAGATCAGGTCGAAACCGGCCGCCTTCAAAGGCGGCAACACGATGGGCGTGGTCATCAGGATGATACTCACCGGCGGCAGGAAAAAGCCCAGCACGATCACCATCAAGAGCACCGCTGCCAGCAGCACCCACTTGGACAGGGCCAGCCCCACCACCCATTCGGCGGCGGCCTGGCTGAGGTGCAGGTAGCTCATCACGTAGGAGAACAGCAGCGACATGCCGATGATCATCATCAGCATGGTCGACTCCTTGAGCGTGGCGCCCAGGATGGGCGCCAGATCGCGGGGCCGCCAGATGCCGTAGATGCCGGCCAGCAGCCCCAGCGCCAGCAGGGCCCCGAGACCGGCCGTCTCGCTGGGGGTGGCATAGCCGCCATACAGAGCGACCATCACCCCGATGAGCAGCAACACGAAGGGAAGGACCCGCGGCAGCATCTCGAACTTCTGCCGGGTGCTGAACTGCTCGCGGCTCAGCAGGGGCGATTCGGTGCCATCGGCGTGGTAGGCGGCCAGGGCGGCCCGGTGCTCGCTGCGGTAATGCACGGCCGCATACCCCGCGAACAGCAGCACCAGCAGCAGGCCCGGGAAGATGCCCGCCAGGAACAGCCGGCCCAGCGACTGCTCGGCCGCCACCGCATAGAGGATCATGGTCACCGAGGGCGGCAGCAGGATGCCCAGCGTGCCGCCGGCGGCGATGATGCCCGCGGCAAAGCCCGGCGAATAGCCGCGCCGGCGCATCTCGGGAATGCCGGCGCTGCCGATGGCCGAACAGGTGGCCGGGCTGGAGCCGGCCATGGCGGCGAAGATCGCGCAGGCCAGCACGTTGGCGATGCCCAGGCCGCCGGGCACCCGCCCCATCCACACGTGCAGGGCCGAATACAGATCCTGCCCGGCCCGCGACCGGCCGATCGCCGCACCCTTCAGGATGAACAAGGGGATCGACAGCAGGGTGATGCTGGCCATCTCCTCGTAGACGTTCTGCGTCACCGTGTCGAGCGCCGACGCCGGCATGAACAGGGCCATGAACAGCGCCGCCACGCTGCCCAGCGCGAAGGCGATGGGCGCCCCCGAGAACATGAACAGCAGGGTCACCGCGCCAAACAGCAGGCCGAGGGTCAGGAGGCTCATGCGGCCCTCCCGGTCGCGGCGGCGCGCAGGGCGTTGAGGCGGGCACTGAGCTGCAGCGCCAGTTGCAGGCACAACAGACTCATGCCCAGGGCCATCAGGCCGTAGGGGATCCACAGCGGCGGCGCCCAGGACGACGAGGTGGTCTGCCCCTCGCTCCAGGCCTCATGGAACAGGGTCCAGGACTTCCAGGCGAAGAAGGCGCAAAACAGGGTGCTCAGCAGGTCCACCAGGGCCAGGCGCAGCCGGTTCAGGGCGGCCGGCAGCAGACCGGCCAGCGCCTCGATGCCGACATGGCCGCGCTGCGACTGCACATGGGCGGCACACAGGAAGGTGGCGCCGACCAGGCAGAACACCGCCGCCTCGTCCTGCCAGTCGGTCGAGGCCTGGAACAGATAGCGCGAGAACACGCTCCAGCTCAGCACCCCGGAGGCCACCAGCAGGGCCAGCATGCCCAGCACCACCAAGGCCTGGTTGACCCAGAGCAGGCCGCGGGCCAAGGGCTGCAGCAGGCGCGGGGTGTGCGGGTCGATGTGCGGGCGCCCCGGCGCGGTATCGATGGCGTGGCTCATAGCAGCTTCTGGGCCGCCTTCAGCAGGGCCGCGCAGGATTCGTTGCGGTCGCCGAAGTCCTTCCAGGCGGTGTCGCGGGCGATGGCCTGCCAGCGCTTGAGCGTGGGCTCGTCCATGTCGTAGACCTTGGCCCCAGCCTTCTGGTAGATGTCTGCCGCCGCCTTGTCGTCGGCACGAGCGGCATCGCGGGCAAAGGCCTCCAGTTCGGCGCCCAGCCCCACCACCAGGTCCTGCTGCGCCTTGCTGAGGCGGGCGAACACCGCCTTGGACATCATCAGCGGCTCGAGCATGAACCAGTAGGTCTTGTTGCGCCCGGTGGTCAGGTGCTTGGCGATCTCTTCGAGCTTGAAGGAGATGAAGCTGGTGCTCGAGGTCATCGCGGCGTCCATGGCACCGGTCTGCATCGCGGCGTAGATCTCGTTGGACGGCAGGGTGATCACCGAGGCGCCGGCCTGCTTGAGCATCATGTCCATCTCGCGGCTGCCGCCGCGCACCTTCAGGCCCTTGGCGTCGTCGGGGCTCAGCAGCGGGCGCGGCCGGCTGGCCACGCCGCCGGCCTGCCAGACCCAGCTCAGGATCATCACGCCCTTGTCGTCCAGCACCTTGGACAGCAGCCGCCCCACCTCGGCATCGCGCCAGGCCGCGCCCTGCTCGTAGCTGGGCACCAGGGCCGGCATGAGGCCGATGTTGGTCTCGCCGACCTCGCCGCCGGCGTAGGACAGGGGCACCAGGCTCATGTCGAGCGCCCCCTTGCGCAGGGCCGAGAACTGCGCGTTGGTCTTCATCAGCGAGGAGCCGGGGTAGACCGTGGCCTTGAGCGCGCCGCCGCTGCGCTTGTCGAGTTCGGCCGCGAAACGGCGGCAGAGCCGGTCGCGGAAATCACCCTCGGTGGCGGTGCCGGCGGGGAACTGGTGCGAGATCTTGAGTCCGTCGGCCGCAGCCTGGGCCCAGGCCTGCGGGCCGGCGGCCAGGGCCGCCGCCGCGCCCATCCATTGGCGTCGATTCATGTTCATGCTTGTCTCCTGTGGGGACCTGTCTGGCAGGTCTGTTGTGATGGGGTCAGAGGCACCCCGGCATGGCTTGTCAAAGAAACAGATCCTCCACGGCGCCCGATACCGGCACCTTGCCCTGGGCCAGCAGGCTGCGATGCCGGTCCAGGCGCTTGAGGTCGTAGAGGTAGTTGACCATCAGGCCGTAGGACTGCTTGAGCCCCTTGGACGAAGGGTCGCCGGCCCAGTTCAGGCGCTCCACCCGGGCGCCGTTGCCGAGGTGGAAGCGGGCCACCGGGTCGACCGGCTTGTCGCCCTGCTGCGCCTGCCCCAGGTAGTGGGCCGCGCAGCGCAGCAGCAGCAGCCTGAGGGGCGACTTCTCAGGCAGGGTCAGCGGGCTGTCCAGGGCCGCGAGCACATGGGTGGCCGTGGGCGGCTCGAAACCCACGGCCCGACCGAGCGCGCTGCGTTCCTTCTCGTCGAGCCGTTCGAGCAAGCCCCCCAGGTGCTTGGCCAGCCAGGGCCTGAAACCGGGGATGGGCGACAGGGTCGCAAAGGTCCTGAGCTTGGGAAATTCGTCCTTGAGCGTCTCCACCACCCGCTTGATCAGAGAGTCGCCGAAGCTCACGCCGCGCAGGCCGACCTGGGTGTTGCTGATCGAATAGAAGATCGCGGTGGTGGCCTTCTGCAGGTCGGCGGCCGCGGCCGACTCATCGAGCAGGGGCACGATGTCGGAGGCCATCTCGTCCACCAGGGCCACTTCGACGAAGATCAGCGGCACCTCGGGCAGACGCGGGTGGAAGAAGCCGTAGCAGCGCCGGTC
>JAFAMV010000131.1 GCA_019233055.1 Curvibacter sp. | reverse complement strand
ACGGGCTTCGCGTCGCTGGATGTGCTGGCCTTCGACCGCTCGGCCGATGTGCTGCTGATGCTGGTGATCGGCGGGGTGGGCTGGTTGTATGGCGGGCTGTTCGGTGCCGTCATCTTCAAGCTGTTGCAGGACAGCCTGGCGAGCATCACGCCCCAATACTGGATGTTCTGGATCGGCCTGATCCTGGTCCTGCTGGTGCTGGTGGGACGCGAGCGCCTGCTGCGGCCCTGGACCTGGTGGCGGCGCGGAGGGCCAAAGGCATGAGCGCGGCCTATTACGAGGCGGTGGCCCAGGCCACCGGCGCCGCAGCCCCAGTGGTGCTCGAAGCCCAGGGGCTGGTGATGCGTTTCGGTGGCATCACCGCCACCAACCAGGTGTCGCTGCAACTGCGCCAGGGCGCACGCCACGCCCTGATCGGTCCGAATGGCGCGGGCAAGACCACCTTGATCAACCTGCTCACCGGTGTGCTGGTGCCGACCGAGGGCCGCATCATGCTCGAAGGTCAGGACATCACCCGCCTCGCGCCCCACCTGCGCGCCCGGCGCGGGCTGGTGCGTACCTTCCAGATCAACCAGCTGTTCGACACCATGACGCCGTTGCAGACCCTGGCCATGGTGGTCTCGCAGCGCCAGGGCCTGGGCGGGCGCTGGTGGCAGCCACTGGGTCGCCAGAAGGCCGTGGTGGAGCGCTGCGAGCAGTTGATCGAACAGTTCCATCTGCGCGATGTCGCCGGCCAGGAGACGCGGGTGCTGGCCTATGGCAAGCGCCGCCTGCTCGAGATCGCCATCGCGCTGGCCTGCGAGCCCCGCGTGCTGCTGCTCGACGAGCCGGTGGCCGGCGTGCCGGCCGGCGAGCGCGACGAGTTGCTGCACACGGTGGCGGACCTGCCATCGGACGTGTCGGTGCTGCTCATCGAGCACGACATGGATCTGGTGTTCAGCTTCGCCAGGCGCATGACCGTGCTTGTCAACGGCACCCTGCTCACCGAGGGCAGCCCGGCCGAGATCGCCGACGATCCGCAGGTCCGGGCGGTCTACCTGGGCCATGGAGAGGTTCATGCCTGAGTTGCTGCAAGTCGAGAATCTGAGCGCCGGTTATGGCGAAGCGGTGGTGCTGCAGGCGGTGTCGCTGTCGGTGCCGCAGGGGCAGACCCTGGCTTTGCTGGGCCGCAACGGCACGGGCAAGACCACCTTCATCAACACCCTGGCCGGCGTCACGCGCCTGCATGGGGGCACGATCCGGCTGGCGGGGCGGGCCTTGCAGGGGCTGAAGCCGCATGAGCGCGCGGCCGCCGGCATCGGCTGGGTGCCGCAGGAGCGCAACATCTTCAAGTCGCTGACGGTGCATGAGAACCTGAGCGCGGTGGCGCGTCCCGGTCCCTGGACGCCGGCGCGGGTCTACGAGATGTTCCCGCGTCTGGCCGAGCGCACCCGCAACCTGGGCACCCAGCTGTCGGGCGGCGAGCAGCAGATGCTGGCGGTGGGCCGGGCCCTGGTGCTCAACCCCAGCCTGCTGCTGCTGGACGAGCCTCTCGAAGGGCTGGCACCGATCGTGGCCGAGGAGTTGCTGCGGGCGATCCGCCGCATCACGCGCGACGAGGGGCTGAGCGCCATCATCGTCGAACAGCATCCGCAGGCCATCCTGGCGATCTCCGACCTGGCGGTGGTCCTGGACCATGGCACGGTGATGCACCAATCGACCGCCCAGTCCATGGCCGGGCAGCCCGAACTGCTGAACCGCCTGCTCGGCCTGTCGCGCGCCCTCTGAGCCCTGAGGTCCCGGCTGTGCAGGCACTTCTGCACATATTGTTACAAGCGGGTTGGAGGCGGGAGGGCCTTCATGCCTATCATCCCGAAAGATGTAACAACGAAGGGTCCTCCTGTGTCTGATGGCATCCAACGTAGACAGGTGTTGCTGGCACTGGCCGTGCCGGCGCTTGGGGCGGTCGAGGCCCGGGCGGCCTCGGCCCTGAAGTGTTCCGGGGCCTATGGCGAGTCGGTGTTCCATACCCAGAATCTGCGGACCTTCGTCACGCAGGCCGTGGATCTGGCCCACGGTGCGCTGCAGATCGAAGTCACCGCCAACTCCCAGCTCAAGCCCATGACGGCGGTCCTGCCGGCCTTGTCCTCGGGCGAACTCGCCTTCGGCGAGGTGGTGATGTCGGCCTACGGCAGCCAGTACCCGCTGCTGTCCCTGGATTCCCTGCCTTTCATCGTGCGCGGCTATGAAGACGCTGCGGTGTTGTGGGACAGCTCGCGCCAGTTGATCGGCGAGGAGATGCTGCACCATGGCATCCGCGTCCTGTATGCCGTGCCCTGGCCGGGCCAGGGCCTGTTCTGCCGCAGCCCGGTGAACCAGTTGGGCGACCTCAAGGGGCAGCGGCTGCGGGTCTACAACGACACCACCCGCCGGCTGGCCGAGCTGTCGGGTGCCGTGGCCGCCACGATCGAAGCGGCCGATCTGCCTCGGGCCATCGACGCCGGCCAGGTCGATGCCATGCTGACCTCGAGCCCGACGGGGGTGGACAGCCAGGCCTGGAAGTCCATGAAATATTTCATCGACCTGCGTGCCTGGATCCCCAAGAACATGGTCTGCGTCAGCGACAAGGTCTGGCAGGGGCTGTCGGCCGATGCGCAGCAGGCCTTGCTGGGCGCGGCCAAGGAGGCCGAGACCCGGGGCTGGCAGATGTCGCGCGTGGCCGATGAGATGGCCAAGAAGCAGTTGGCCGAGCAGAAGATGCAGGTGCTGCCCCCCAGCGCCGAACTGCGCCGCACCCTGGACAACCTGGGCGAGCATTTCGGGCGCGAGTGGTCGCACAAGGCGGGCGTCGGGGGGACCCAGGCCCTGCTGGCTTTCTACAGCCGGCGGCAGTAGGGGGCGTCCATGTAGGCTCTCAGAGCCCGGCGTGGGCCTTCACCAGGCAATCCTGGAGCAGTTGGGCAGCGCGGCCAGGCTGCGGCGAGCGGCGCAGGAGACTGACGAACTGGCATTCGTAGTGAAAGCGCGCAGGCGCCACCGCCTGCATCAGCTGGCGTCGCTCGAAGCCTTCGGCGTAGTGGTCGGGCAGGAAGCCGAGGAACTGACCCGACAGGATCAGGGTCGCGATCGCCTCCTGGTCGAAGCCGGTGGCCTTGCGCGACAGGCGGGCCTGATGGCTCAATTCCATATTGGGTGAGTGGTAGCCCAGGCCGGCGAACTGCCATTGGCGCAGGCTGTCCCAGCTGAGTTGGCGATGGCTGGCCCCGAAAAGGGGGTGGCGTGCGCCGCAGTAGAGGCGCATCTGCTCGCCAAACAGATTGGCATACATGAGGCTGGGGGCGTTGCGGTGCGCCGGGATGATGCCCACCTGCAGGCTGCCGTCGATGATGCCGCGCTCGATGGTGTTGATCGAGGCCACATGCACCACCAGTTGGACATCGGGCGCCTGCTGGCTGAACAGGCCGATCGCCTCATGGATGCGCGAGGCCGGGTTGCTGGCGGTCTTGTCGAAAAGGGCCAGATCGAGCTGCCCGCCCATGCGGTGGTGGATGTCGTCCATGCTGCCGCGGAAGCTGTCGACGGCGGCCAGCAGGCGCAGCGTCTCGTCGTAGACGCGCCGCCCCTCCTCGGTCAGCGCGAAACCGGCCCGGCCGCGCCGGCACAGCACCAGGCCCAGCCGCGTCTCCAGGTCCTTGACGTGCCGGCTGACGGTCGAGGTGCCGATGTTGAGTTCGAGTTCGGCGGCCGACATGCCGCCGCATTCGACCACCGTCTTGAACACCTGCAGCAGGCGCAGGTCCATGTCGCTGAGCTGGCCCAGGATGGCGCGGTTCTTGGGGTTGCGGGAGGCTGGCGGATGGGGGTTTTTCACTTGCATGAAATGCCAAGTAAGTATTGATATTGAGCTATTTTCAAGACTAACAGGCGCATGAAGAATGACCAAGTCTTTCACCCGATCGCGGCGCCCGCCGTCGCCACAAACCATGACCCACTTCACCGCCGATCCCGCCGCACAGGCCGCCTCCGACCCCGTGGTGCGCACCGACGCCGCCTGGCTCGATGCCCATTGGATGCCCTACACCGGCAACCGCAATTTCAAGGCCGACCCGCGCATGATCGTCGAGGCCAAGGGGGCCTACTACACCGATGCCGACGGTCGCAAGATCTTCGACGGCCTGTCGGGCCTGTGGTGCTCCGGCCTGGGCCACGGCCGACCCGAGATCACCGAGGCGGTGAGCCGGCAGATCGCCAAGCTCGACTACGCGCCGGCCTTCCAGCACGGCCACCCGGGCTCCTTTGCCCTGGCCAACCGACTCAAGGAACTCACCCCTGCCGGGCTCGACTATGTGTTCTTCACCGGCTCGGGTTCCGAGGCCGCCGACACCTCCCTGAAGATGGCCCGCGCCTACTGGCGCACCAAGGGCCAGGCCAGCAAGACCCGGCTGATCGGTCGCGAGAAGGGTTATCACGGCGTGAACTACGGCGGCATCTCGGTGGGCGGCATCGGTGCCAACCGCAAGCTCTTCGGCCAGGGTGTCGAGTCGGACCATCTGCCGCACACCCAGCCGCCGGCAGGCTCCTTCCACCGGGGCATGCCGCCCACGGGCAAGGAACTGGCTGATCGCCTGCTCGACCTGATCGCCCTGCATGATGCGTCGAACATCGCCGCCGTCATCGTCGAGCCCTTTGCCGGCTCGGCCGGGGTGGTGATCCCGCCGCAGGGCTATCTACAGCGCCTGCGCGAGATCTGCACCGCCAACAACATCCTGCTGATCTTCGACGAGGTGATCACCGGTTTCGGCCGTGCCGGCGCCTTCACCGGCGCAGAGGCCTTCGGTGTCACCCCCGACATCCTCAATTGCGCCAAGCAGATCACCAACGGCGCGCAGCCGCTCGGTGCGGTGCTGGCCACCAAGGAGATCTACGACACCTTCATGGCCGCCGGCGGTCCGGACTACATGCTTGAATTCCCGCATGGCTACACCTACTCGGCCCACCCGGTGGCCTGTGCCGCCGGCCTGGCCGCGCTGGACGTGCTGCAGAAGGAAGACATGATCTCCCGTGTGCGCAACCTGGCGCCGCATTTCGAGAACGCGGTGCACAGCCTCAAAGGGGTCAAGCACGTGGCCGACGTGCGCAACTACGGGCTGGCTGCCGGCATCACGCTTGCCGCCCTGCCCGGCGAGCCGGCACGCCGGCCCTACGAGGTGGCCATGGCCTGCTGGAAGAAGGGTTTCTATGTGCGTTATGGCGGCGACACGATCCAGTTGGCCCCGCCCTTCATTGCCGAGCAGGCCGATATCGACCGCCTCATCAACGCCCTGGGCGATGCCCTGGCCGAGACGGCCTGAGCCGGCTGCGGCGATTCTTCCCTGAGGCCACCGCGTCCGTCCTGTCCGGACGCGGGGTGCGGGGCGAAGGCGGCCGAGGCCGCCAGCCCTTGCGCTTCTATCTGGCCTTCATTCGCCACGGGCGTGCTGATAGTGCGCCAGATGTTCGGCCCAGGGGGCGATGCGGCCGATCTGCCCCGAAGGCACGCTGCCCATCAGGGTGCTCATGACGTCGCCCGCCTGGCTGTCGGGCAGGCGCACCACCAGTTTCACCAGCTTGTCATGCGGCAGGGGCGTGCAGCGCACCACCCCGGTGTGCCGGCAGCGGCTGAGGGCACGGCGCACGCGCAGTGCGTCGTCATAGGCCACCGTGACTTCCAGCACCACGAACTCGGGCTGCTCGCCCCGGGTGGTGCGCAACTGGGTCGGTGCGCCCAGAAACTCGTTGTATGCGGCGTAGGCCATGGAAACGGAACTCCTTCAAGTACAAACCCAGCGCCCGTCGGGGGCCATCCTGCGGCAGGCATGACGGGTGAGTTGGTGTGAGCAGTGTCTGCCGCGCGATCTCAAACCGGGATTCAAACTGCAGGCGGCGCCGTCAAAAAAATGTCAAAACGGCGTCAGCCCCGGAAGGGCCAGGTGTTCTATAATCCAAAAAAAGCACGATCGTACTTTTTTCTGTTTCCGACACAGTTTCCGGTGAAGGAAGGTGGAAATCCGTTTTCTGCCGCGCTGCCGCATAGAATCGTCAGGTTTACGTGCACGTCAATTCAACAACTCTATCTGGAGCAATGACAATGAAGGTTTTGGTCCCCGTCAAACGCGTGGTGGACTACAACGTGAAGGTCCGAGTGAAGTCGGACAACACGGGTGTGGACATTGCCAACGTGAAGATGAGCATGAACCCCTTTGACGAGATCGCGGTCGAAGAGGCGGTGCGGCTGAAGGAAAAAG
>JAFAMV010000122.1 GCA_019233055.1 Curvibacter sp. | reverse complement strand
CGCCCTGGGCGTGGCGGTGCGCGCCGGCCTGAAGGCCGCCATCGAGGCCGCCGAGGCCGACCCCGCCGTGCAGGCCGTGCTGATCGTGGGCGCGGGCCGCGCCTTCATCGCCGGCGCCGACATCCGCGAATTCGGCAAGCCCCCGCAAGCCCCCGCGCTGCCCGAGGTCTGCCGCAGCATCGAGCAGTGCAGCAAGCCCGTGGTGGCCGCCATCCACGGCCCGGCCCTGGGCGGTGGTCTCGAAATCGCCTTGTCGGCCCATTACCGCGTGGCCATGCCCGGCAGCAAGCTGGGCCTGCCCGAGGTGCAACTGGGCCTGATCCCGGGCTCGGGCGGCACCCAGCGCGCGCCGCGCCTGGCCGGCATCCAGGCCTCGGTCGAGCTGATGCTCAGCGGCCGCCACATCGGCGCCGACGAGGCCCTCAAGCTGGGTCTGATCGACCGCGTGGGCACGGCGGCCGACGCCTTGGCCGAAGGCCTGGCCTATGCCGCCGAACTGCTGGCCCGCCAGGCCCCGGTGCGCCGCAGCTGCGACGCCCAGGCGCTGGCCGACAAGGCCGCCGCCCAGGCCCAGCTCGACGCCTTGAAGGCCGACACCGCCAAGAAGAGCAAGGGCCTGTTCTCGCCCCTCAAGATCATCGAAGCCGTGCAGGGCGCACTCGACCTGCCTTTTGACGAAGGCATGAAGCGCGAGCGCGAGCTGTTCCTGCAGTGCATCGACAGCCCGCAGCGCGCCGGCCTGATCCATGCCTTCTTCGCCGAACGCGAAGTGGTCAAGGTGCCCGAGGCCAAGGCCGCCCAGCCGCGCCCCTTCAACACCATCGGGGTGGTGGGTGGCGGCACCATGGGCGCCGGCATCGCGGTGTCGGTGCTCGACGCCGGCCTGCCGGTCACCATGGTCGAACGTGATGCCGAATCGATCGCGCGCGGCCGCGCCAACGTCGAGAAGGTCTACGACGGCCTGATCGCCAAGGGCCGCATGACGGCCGAGGCCAAGGCGGCGGTGATGGCGCGCTTCAGCGGCAGCACCTCATACGACGCGCTGGCCCAGGTCGATCTGGTGATCGAGGCGGTGTTCGAGGAGATGGGCGTCAAGAAGGCGGTGTTCGCCGAGCTCGACCGGGTCTGCAAGCCTGGCGCCGTGCTGGCCACCAACACCTCCTACCTCGACATCGACGAGATCGCCGGCAGCGTCAGCCGCCCGCAGGACGTGGTGGGCCTGCACTTCTTCTCGCCGGCCAACATCATGAAGCTGCTTGAGATCGTGGTGCCGGCCCGGGTCAGCGCCGACGTGGTGTCCACCGCCTTCGCGCTGGCGCAGAAGCTCAAGAAGGTGCCGGTGCGTGCCGGCGTCTGCGACGGTTTCATCGGCAACCGCATCCTGGCGGTGTACCGCAGCGCCGCCGACCACATGATGGAAGACGGCGCCTCGCCCTACCAGATCGACCAGGCGGTGCGCGACTTCGGCTACCCCATGGGCCCGTTCCAGGTCTCCGACCTGGCCGGTGGCGACATCGGCTGGGCCACCCGCAAGCGCCGCGCCGCCACGCGCGACCCGAAGGCCCGCTATGTGCAGATCGCCGACCGCATCTGCGAGCGCGGCTGGTTCGGCCAGAAGACCGCGCGGGGCTATTACCTGTATCCGAACGGCGCCCGCGTCGGCACGCCCGACCCCGAGGTGCTGGCCATCGTGGACGCCGAGCGCGAGCGCGCCGGCATCACGCCGCGCAGCTTCAGCAATGACGAGATCCTGCGCCGCTACATGGCCGCCATGGTCAACGAAGGGGCCAACGTGGTGCACCAGGGCATCGCCCTGCGCCCGCTCGATGTGGACGTGACCTTTGTCTACGGCTACGGCTTCCCGCGCCACCGCGGCGGCCCCATGAAGTACGCCGACATGGTCGGTCTGCCGCAGATCCTGGCCGACATCGAATCCTTCGCCAAGGAAGACCCGCTGTTCTGGAAGCCCTCGCCCCTGCTGGTGGAACTGGTCGCCAAGGGCGCCAATTTCGATTCGCTGAACAAGTCCGAATAATTCATTTCAAGAGAGACACGCCATGCGTCAAGCCGTCATTGTTTCCACCGCCCGCACCCCGCTGACCAAGTCGCACCGCGGCGAGTTCAACATCACCCCCGGCCCCACGCTGGCCGCCTTCGCCGTCAAGGCCGCCGTCGAGCGTTCGGGCATCGACCCGGCCCTGATCGAGGACGCCATCCTCGGCTGCGGCTACCCAGAGGGCATCACCGGCCGCAACATCGGTCGCCAGACCGTCATCCGCGCCGGTCTGCCGCTGAGCATCGGTGGTACCACCGTCAACCGTTTCTGTGCCTCCGGCCTGCAGGCCATTGCCATGGCGGCCGGCCGCATCGTGGCCGAGGGCGTGCCCGCCATGATCGCCGGGGGGGTCGAAAGCATCTCGGGCATCAAGAGCCGCGACGACGCCCAGCTCACGCTCGACCCCTGGATCGTCGAACACAAGCCTGAGCTGTACCTGTCGATGATCGAGACCGCCGACATCGTGGCCCAGCGCTACGGCATCAGCCGCGAGGCGCAAGACCGCTTCTCGGCCGAGAGCCAGCGCAAGACCGAAGAGGCCCAGCTCGCCGGCCGCTACGCCGACGAGATCGTGCCCTGCACCACCACCATGGCCGTGGTCAACAAAGAGACCAAGGAAGTCACGAAGCAAGAGGTGACGGCCACCGCCGACAACTGCAACCGCCGCGGCACCACCTACGAGGCCCTGGCCAAGCTGGCCCCGGTCAACGGCCCCGACAAGTTCATCACCGCCGGCAATGCCTCGCAGCTGTCCGATGGCGCTTCGGCCTGCGTGCTGATGGAGGCCGCCGAGGCCGAGCGCCTGGGCCTGCAGCCCCTGGGCGCCTTCCGCGGCCTGGCGATCGCCGGCTGCGAGCCCGACGAGATGGGCATCGGCCCGGTGTTCGCCGTGCCCAAGCTGCTGGCGCGCCATGGCCTCAAGGTCCAGGACATCGACCTCTGGGAGCTCAACGAGGCCTTTGCCTCGCAGTCCATCTACTGCCAGCAGAAGCTGGGCATCCCGGACGAGCGCCTCAACGTCAACGGCGGCGCCATCTCCATCGGCCACCCCTTCGGCATGACCGGCGCGCGTCTGGCGGGCCATGTGCTGCTCGAAGGCCGCCGCCGCAAGGCCAAGTGGGCCGTGGTCACCATGTGCATCGCGGGCGGCATGGGCGCCGCCGGCCTGTTCGAAATCTTCTGATCGCGGAGCCTGCCATGGACCTGAATTTCACCCCCGAAGAAGAAGCCTTCCGCGCCGAGGTGCAAGGCTTTCTGCGCGACAAGCTGCCCGCCCGACTGCGTGACAAGGTCAAGGCCGGCCTGCGCCTGACCCGCGCCGACTCGGTGGAGTGGCACGCGCTGCTCAACGAACGCGGTTGGCTGGCCAACCACTGGCCCACGCAGTACGGCGGCCCGGGCTGGAACGCGGTGCAGAAGTTCATCTTCGAGAACGAATGCGCGGTGGGCGGCGCCCCGCGCATCGTGCCCTTTGGCGTCAACATGCTGGGCCCGGTGCTGATCAAGTACGGCAGCGAGGCCCAGAAGCAGCGTTGGCTGCCGCGCATCCTCAATGGCGACGACTGGTGGTGCCAGGGCTATTCCGAACCCGGCTCGGGCTCGGACCTGGCCTCGGTCAAGACCACGGCGGTGCGCACCCAGGACGAAACGGGTGAGCACTACATCGTCAACGGCCAGAAGACCTGGACCACCCTGGGCCACCACGCCAACATGATCTTCTGCCTGGTGCGCACCGACCGCGAGGCCAAGCAGCAGTCGGGCATCAGCTTCCTGCTGGTCGACATGGACAGCCCCGGCGTGGAAGTGCGCCCCATCATCACGCTGGACGGCGAGCACGAGGTCAACGAGGTCTTCTTCACCGACGTCAAGGTGCCGGTGGCCAACCTGGTGGGCGAAGAGAACAAGGGCTGGACCTACGCCAAGTACCTGCTGACCTACGAGCGCACCAACATCGCGGGCGTGGGCTTCAGCGTGGCCGCGCTCGAGCGGCTCAAGCGCATCGCCGCCAAGGTGCAGCGCCATGGCCGCCCGCTGATCGAAGACCCGGCCTTCGCCACCCGCCTGGCCAAGGTCGAGATCGACCTTGAGAACATGAAGACCACCAACCTGCGCGTGATCGCCGCCGTGGCCGGTGGCGGGGTGCCGGGTGCTGAAAGCTCGATGCTCAAGATCCGCGGCACCGAGATCCGCCAGGAGCTGACCTCGCTCACCCGCCGCGCCATGGGCCCCTACGCCCTGCCTTTCATCGAAGAGGCCATGTACGAGGGCTATGCCGACGCGCCCGTGGGCCCGGCCGAGGCCGCCCAGGCCGCCGCCATCTACTTCAACAACCGCAAGCTGTCGATCTTCGGCGGCTCCAACGAGATCCAGAAGAACATCATCTCCAAGATGATCCTGGGCCTGTGAAGCGAGGGACACCGCGATGAACTTTGAACACACCGAAGACCGCCGCATGCTGGCGGACAGCCTGAACCGCTTCATCACCGAGCAATACCCCTTCGAGGTGCGCAATCAGGTGGCCGGCAGCGAGCAGGGCCTGAGCACCGCCGTCTGGCAGCAACTGGCCGAGATCGGCGCGCTGGGGGCGCTGTTCCCCGAATCCGTGGGCGGCTTCGGCGGCGCGGGCTTCGACGTCAGTGTGGTGTTCGAGAGCCTGGGCCGTGGCCTGGTGGTCGAACCCTTTCTGGGCAGCCTGATCGTGGGCCGGGCCCTGGCCGCAGCAGGCAGCCCGGCGCAGCAGGCGGCGCTGGCCGGCCTGATCGACGGCAGCACCGTGGCCGCCCTGGCGCACGACGAGCCCGGCAGCCACTACGAACTGTCGCGTGTGGCCACCCGCGCCACCGCCACCGCCACGGGCTGGCAGCTCGATGGCGCCAAGGCCGTGGTGCTGCAGGCCCAGGCCGCCCAACTGCTGCTGGTCAGCGCCCGGGTGTCGGGCGACATCGAATCCGAAGACGGCATTTCGCTGTTCCTGGTGCCGGCCGATGTGGCCGGGGTGCAACTGCGTGGCTATGGCCGCATCGACGGCGGCCGCGCCGCCGAAGTCACTCTGCAGGGCGTGCAGCTCGGTGCCGAGGCGCTGCTGGGCACGGCCGGGCAGGGCTTTGCCACCCTTGAGCTGGCCGTCGGCTGGGGCCTGCTGGCCCTGTGCGCCGAGGCCGTGGGCGCGATGGATGTGGCCAAGCAGCACACGCTCGAATACCTGCAGACGCGCAAGCAGTTCGGCGTGCCCATCGGCAGCTTCCAGGCCCTGCAACACCGCATGGCCGACCTGCTGCTGGAGGTGGAGCAGGCCCGCTCGGCCGTGATCAACGCCGCCGCCGCCATGGACGCCGATCGCCTGACGCGAGAGCGCGCCCTGTCGGCCGCCAAGTTCAGCATCGGGCGCATCGGTGCCCTCGTGGCCGAAGAGGCCATCCAGATGCACGGCGGCATCGGCATGACCTGGGAGCTACCCCTGGCCCACTATGCCAAGCGCCTGGTCATGATCGACCACCAACTGGGCGACGAAGACCATCACCTGCAGCGCTACATCGCGCTCGGCCGGAGCGTGGCATGAGCACCGCCGCCAGTCCCATCCTGCTGCAGCAGCGCGAGGGCGCGGTGCTGGTGCTCACGCACAACAACCCGTCGGTGCGCAATGCGCTGTCGCCCGAGTTCTATGCTGCGCTCAACGCGGCCTTGCAGCAGGCGGCCGCCGACGATTCGGTGGGTGCTGTGGTGCTGACCGGGGCCGAGGGCATGTTCTGCTCGGGCGGCGACCTGCGCCAGCTCATCAAGCGCCGCGAACTGCCCGAGACCGAGCGCCGCGAGCGGCTGGAAGGTCTGCACGACCTGATCCGCAGCCTGCGCGACTGCCCCAAGCCGGTGGTGGCCGCGGTCGAGGGCGCGGCGGCCGGCGCCGGCCTGTCGATCGCCCTGGCCTGCGACATGCTGGTCAGCGCGCGCGACGCTATCTACTCGGTGGCCTATGTCAAGGTGGGGCTGACGCCGGATGGCGGCGCCACCGCTTTCCTGGCCGAATTCGTGTCGCGCCAGGTGCTGACCGAGCTGTGCCTGACCGGCGAGCGCATCAACGGCGAACGCCTGCATGCGCTGGGCGCGGTCAACCGCCTGGTCGAGCCCGGCGAGGCGCTGGCCCAGGCCGTGCACCTGGCCGGCCAGGTGGCCGGCGGGCCGCTGCAGGCCAATGCCGCCATCAAGGCCCTGTGCCGCTCTGCGCCCCAGGCCACGCTCGAAGAGCAGCTCGAACTCGAGGCCCGGCAGATGGTGCGGGCGCAGGGCGGCGCCGAATCGCTCGAAGGCATCGGGGCCTTCCTCGACAAGCGCAAGCCCGATTTCCTGAAGTTGCGTCAGCAACCTTGAACCGCAGCCCCACGGAGACCAGACCCATGACCGCTTTTCCTTCCGGGTTGCCGCTGGCCGGCATCCGTGTGCTCGATCTCTCGCGTGTGCTGGCCGGCCCCTGGTGCGGCATGGTGCTGGGTGATTTCGGCGCCGAGGTGATCAAGGTCGAGCATCCCAGGCGCGGTGACGACACCCGCGACTGGGGCCTGCGCATCGGCCAGACCGAGACCGCCTACTTCAACAGCGTGAACCGCAACAAGCGCTCCGTCACGGTCGACCTCAAGACCCCTGAGGGCCAGCAGATCGTGCGCGAGCTGGCCCTGCAGTGCGATGTGGTGATCCAGAACTTCAAGTACGGCGATGTCGAGACCATGGGCCTGGGCTACGAGCAGCTCAAGGCCCTGAAGCCCGACCTGATCTACTGCTCGGTCTCGGGCTACGACCGCACCGGCCCCGAGGCGGCACGGCCCGGCTACGACCTGCTGGTGCAGGGCGAGGCCGGCCTGATGGCCCTGAACGGCGAGCCGACCCAGCCGCCGCTGAAGTTCGGCGTCGCGGCGGTCGACCTGTTCACCGGCATGTACTCGGCCCAGGCGGTGCTGGCCGCGCTGTTCGAGCGCCAGCGCACCGGCCGGGGCCGGCACATCGAGATGGCGCTGTTCGACTGCGGCCTGATGATCACCGCCTACTACGGCCTGGAAGCCCTGCTGCTGCAGAAAGACCCGCCGCGCTATGGCAATTCCCATCCCTCGATCGTGCCCTATGGGGTGTTCGACGCGGCCGACGGCCCATTGGTGATCACGGTGGGCAACAACGCCCAGTTCGAGCGTTTTGCCCGCGAGGTGATCGAGCGCCCCGACATCGCCGACGACGAGCGCTTCAAGACCAATCTGGGCCGTGGCACGCACCGCGAGGTCCTGGTGCCGCAGATCCTGGCCGAACTCCAGGCGCGGCCGCGCCAACTGCTGCTGGAACGTCTGGCGGCGGTGGGCATCCCCTGTGGCGAGGTGCTGGGCCTGCACGAGGCGCTGACCTCGGAGCGCGCGGTGCGCGGCGGCCTGGTGACCGAGCAGCCGCACCCGGTGGCCGGCCACACAGCGGTGCTGGCGCCGCCCTATCGGCTGGACGGCGAGCGCCTGCCGGTGCGGCGGGCCCCGCCGGTGCTGGGCGAGGGCACCCAAGAGGTGCTAGGCGGGCTGCTGGGGCTGGACGCCGAACGCCTGGCCCGACTCAAGGCGCAGGGCGTTCTCTGAGCGCCTGAGCCGCCATCCCATCAGAAAAAGGGCAGGGCGATGGTCCCTGCCGTGTTCACGGAGACAAGACATGACCCCCTTCAACTCGTCCGCCCGGCGGACCGGCCCGAGCCTGGGCCGCCGGATGGTGCTCGGCCTGCTGGCTGCATCGGCCCTGGCCGGCGCCGCCCTGGCCGAGAGCTTCCCGGCGCACCCGATCAAGCTGATCGTGCCCTTCCCGCCCGGAGGGCCGACCGACACCGCCTCGCGCATCCTGGGCCAGCGCCTGACCGAGCGGCTCAAGCAGCCGGTGGTGGTCGAGAACCGAGCCGGGGCCTCGGGCTCGATCGCGGCGACCTTTGTGGCCAAGAGCCCTGCCGACGGCTACACCCTGATGATGCTGGCCACCCCGACCCTGCTGGCGCCCCACCTCTACCGCAAGGCCGGCTATGACATCCAGAAGGACTTCAGCCCGGTGGCCACCGTCTACGACCTGCCCATCGTCATGGTGGTCAATCCGGCGGTGCTGCCCGACGTCGGCAACCTCCAGCAGCTCATTGCCAAGGCCAGGGCCCAGCCCGGCCAGATCAACTACACCAGCTCGGGCGCGGGCAGCTTCGGCCACCTGAGCATGGAGCTGCTCAAGCAACTGGGGCAGTTCGACATGCAGCATGTGCCCTACAAGGGGGGCGTGCCGGCCATCACCGACCTGCTCGGCGGCCAGGTGCCGATGATGTATGCCGACCTGGTGGCGGCCCTGCCCCACATCCGCAGCGGCAAGCTGCGGGCGATCGCGGTGGGATCGCCCCGGCGCGTCAGCCAGTTGCCCGATGTGATGACCGTGGCCGAGCAGGGCTTTGCCGGCTTCGATGCGGTGTCCTGGGGCGGCCTGATGGCGCCCGCCGGGACGCCCAAGGAGGTGGTCCGCCGCGTGGCGGACGAGGTCCGGCTCATCCTGGCCGAGAAGGACACCCAGGAGAAGCTGCTGCAGGCCGGTGCCTTCGCCAACTTCCAGGGGCCCGAGGCCATGGCCCAGCGGGTGCAGCAGGACGATGCCAAGTGGGGCAAGGTGATCCGCGACAAGGGCATCTCGATGGAATGAGGCGGCCCGTGCCTCAGCCCCTTCCACAATTTCGACCATTGATCAGCCGACCTGCTCGACCACCTGCTCCTTGAACACCATGCCCGTCATCCATCCCCCCTTCTCGCAAGCCCACCCGGTGCGCAGTCGCGCCGACATCCTGCGCATCGAGCAGGCCCGTCCCCTGGCCGAGGCGCTGCCGGTGCGCAGCACCTATGAGCTCTTCTGCAACTCGGCGGCGGCCTTCGGCGACAAGCCGGCGCTGACCTTTCTGCGCAGCGCCGACCCCGCCGAGGCCCCGATCCGCTGGAGCTACCGCCAACTGCTGGCCGGCATCCATCAGACCGCCAACGCCCTGCACGCCCTGGGCCTGAAGCCGGACGAGGCGGTGGCCGTGCTGCTGCCGGGCTGCCTCGAATACCACCTGGCCCTGTGGGGCGGCGAGGCGGCCGGCATCGTCCAGCCGCTCAACCCGCTGCTCACCGACGAGAAGCTGATCTCGCTGCTCGATGCCGCCGGGGCCAAGGTGCTGATCGCCTACGGCTCGGACGCCGAATCGGGCTTCTGGACCAAGGCCCTGCACCTGCTGGCCCAGGTGCCCACGCTGCAGACCGTGCTGCGCGTGCCTCCGCACGATGAAACCGTCCGGCCCGAACTGCCGCCGGGCGTGCGGTGCTTCCGCGAGGCCCTGGCCGCCCAGGCGGACGACCGTCTGCTCAGCGGGCGCGACATCCAGGCCGGCGACATCGCGGCCTATTTCCACACCGGCGGCACCACCGGGGCCCCCAAGCTGGCCCGCCACAGCCATGGCGCCCAGGTGTTCACCGCCTGGGCCAGCATCCAGGTGCAGGGCCTGGGGCCGGACGACGTCACCCTCAACGGCTACCCGCTGTTCCATGTCGCCGGGGTCCTGCCCGGCGCCCTGACCGCGCTGTCGGCCGGCGTCGAGACCGTCATCCCCACCACCAGCCTGATGCGCAACCGCGAGGTCATCCGCAACTACTGGAAACTGGTCGAGGCCTACCGCGTCACCGTGCTGTCGGCCGTGCCCACGGTGTTGGCGGCCCTGGCCAATGTGCCGGTGGACGGTGCCGACATCCGCTCGCTGCGCTACGCCCGCACCGGTGCGGCCCCGCTGCCCGCCGAGCTGGCCCAGCGCTACCTGCAACTGTTCGGCCTGCAGGTGCACGAGTCGCTGGGCATGACCGAGATGGCCGGCATCTCGACCATCACCCCGCCCGGCGTGGTCGGGCCGGCCGGCTGTGTCGGCTTTGCCCTGCCTTTCGTGCAGATGCGCATCGTGCGACTCGATGCCCAGGGCAACGCCAGCGACGAAGAGATGCCCGTGGGCGAGCCGGGCATGATCCTGTTCAAGTCGCCCAATCTGTTCTCGGGCTTTCTCGATCCTGCCGACACCGCCCGCGCCTTCACCGCCGACGGCTGGCTGGCGACCGGTGACCTGGGCTTTGTCGATGGGGAGGGGCGTCTGCACATCTCGGGGCGCTCGAAGGACCTGATCATCCGCAGCGGCCACAACATCGATCCCAAGGTCATCGAGGACGCGGTGTCCGCCCACCCCGCAGTGCAGTTGTGCGCTGCGGTCGGTGCCCCCGACGCCTATGCCGGCGAGCTGCCGGTGGCCTATGTCACCCTGGTGCCGGGGCAGCAGGTGAGCGAGGCCGAGCTGCTGGACTTTGCCGCCGCGCATGTCGACGAGGCGCCGGCCCGCCCGCGCCACGTCACGGTGATCGAGCACATGCCCATGACCAATGTCGGCAAGATCTTCAAGCCCGATCTGCGCGAGCTGGCCACCCGTGCGGTGCTGACCGAGCTGGCCGCCCAGACCGCCGCCGGGCTCGGTCTTCAGACGCCCCCGGCCTTGCGGGTCGAGCGCGAATCCGGTGGCTGGGTCGTGCGTGCCGACGCGGCGCAGGCGCCGCCCGCCGCCTGGGTGCAGGCCATGGCACAGGCGCTGGAGCGCCTGCCGGTGAAGGCCCGCTGGCAGGCTGACTGAGCCGACGACTGCGCCGACAATACACATCCTTCAACCTGGACAAGCAAAGCAAACTGGAGATTGAGCCATGAAGATTCTGGTCCCCGTCAAACGCGTGGTGGACTACAACGTGAAGGTCCGAGTGAAGTCGGACAACACGGGTGTGGACATTGCCAACGTGAAGATGAGCATGAACCCCTTTGACGAGATCGCGGTCGAAGAGGCGGTGCGGCTGAAGGAAAAAG
>JAFAMV010000108.1 GCA_019233055.1 Curvibacter sp. | reverse complement strand
CAGGAGCAGCCGGAGGCGACAGGGGCGGCAGGGGCGACAGGGGGGTGGGGGTGGGCGTGCTTCATGGGGTTCTCCAGTCGCAGGCATTGGAAACCCTGAAGTGGTTACAGGGTCAAGGCCCGCCTTGCCTACAATGGACCATCCTGTAGGCGATGGCGGCTTTGCGGAGGTGGATGCCATGAAGATCGGCGAACTGGCCAGGGCCACCGGCACCCCGGTGGAGACGATCCGCTATTACGAGCGCGAAGGGCTTTTGCACGGTGCGGCCCGCACGGCCGGCAATTACCGTGTCTACGAACGCGGCCATGTGGAGCGGCTGTCCTTCATCCGGCACTGCCGGGGCTTGGACATGGCGCTGGACGAGGTCCGCGCGCTGCTGCGCATCAAGGACGCCCCCGAAGAGGACTGCGGTCGTGTCAGCGAACTGCTGGACGCGCACATCGGCCATGTGGCGTCCCGCATCCGCGAGCTCAAGGGCCTGGAGCGCCAGCTCCGGGCTTTGCGCGAGCGCTGCGGCGATTCGCGCCAGGCCCGCGAGTGCGGCATCCTGAGCGGCCTGTCGTCGGTGCCGGATCCGTTGCCCGAGCCGGCGGCGCCTCGCGCCCACGTGGGTCCTGTCCATGGGGTGCGGCCGGCGGGTTGAGGAGGGGGCAGGCGGACCGAGGCGATTCGCATCTATCCGGCCGACCTCGTCCGTCCAGCGTCAGGTGATGGCCTGCAGGCCTTTGTCCGCGATCAGGTTGAGCAGTTTGAGTGCCGGCCCCTTGGGGTGGGTGTCGCCTTGTTCCCACTTGCGCACCGTCGATGTCGACGTGTGCAGATGAAGTGCGAACACAGGCTGACTGAATTTCAGGGCTTCGCGCAGGCGCTTGATGTCGGCGGCGCTGAAATTCCGCACAGGCGGCGGACAGATCGCATCGAACTCGCGCATCGTCACCTTGCTGATCGCTCCCGCTTCGTGGAGCGCCGCCAGGTCACCACGCAGGGATTCAATGATCTTGCTCACAATTCACCTCCATCAGCACGCCCGACCGCAACGCCTTCGACAAAGCCTCGGCACAAAGTTCCAGGAACAACTTGCCGGCGAATTGCAAGGCCTTCTTCTCGTCCTGCTTGATGTTGGCCTGGTCGTTCTTGGGAAACCCATGCAGGAACACATAACGGCGACCCATGCGGGCTGACAACAGTGTGCGGTAGCCGCCGCTCTTGCCGCTGCCGGGGCGGGCAATCCGCTTCTTGTAGAGGAAGCCACCCAGGTCCGCGTCGATCAGACCGTTTTCCATTTCCTGAACCGCAGTGCACAAGGCGGCATCGGGCAGCCGCTCATTCACCTGCCACCGAGCAAAATCCTTGCGTTTGAAGACATGCGTCATCGTGAACTCCAAAATGTAGCCGAAACGGGTACATTTTTCAGACGCTTGACCTGCTGCGCAGGTGAGAAAGACCGTTGAGCCCCATGTTGCAGCGGTGAGGTGACAGGCGGGGCCTGTTTGGGCCGAGGAGGGTGGGGGAGGCGGGGTGAAACAAAAAAGGCCCGCATCAGCGGGCCTTGAAAAACAGAGAGAGAGAAGAAAGCGAGCCGTGCTCAGTGGACCATCAAGGCACCGCTGGACTTGCTCTTGCCGGCACGGGCCGGCGGGTTGCACAGCCCGCAGAGGAAGTGGCGGGCGTTCTCATAGGGTTCGGTGACGAACTTGCCACCGCACTTGGAGCACTTGGTCATGGTCAGCATGTCGGCGTCGACGAACTTGACCAGGCGCCAGGCCCGGGTGAAGGACAGCAGGGGCTCGATCTCGGCGGCGGTGACCTGCTCGTTGTAGAGGCGCCAGGCCTTGGTCAGCAGGTCGATGGCATCCATGTCGGCGCCCTTGGACAGGTACTCGTAGATGTTGAGGAACAGCGACGAGTGGATGTTCTCCTGCCAGGTCAGGAACCAGTCGGTCGAGAAGGGAAGCTGACCCTTGGAGGGCGACTTGCCGGCGATCTCCTTGTAGAGCCTGATCAGGCGCTCATAGGACAGCGTGGTCTCGGATTCGAGCACCTGCATGCGGGCCCCCATCTTGATCAGCATGGCGGCGCGTTCGATCTGGCGCGATTCGTTCAGGACGCTTTTGACAACGGTACTCATGGCCTGGGCTCCGGTGGGTGGCAGGGATCTCAGAGGACTTCGGACACGCGGCCGGCCATCAGGATGTTGGCGTGCAGCTTGTTGGTGGCTTCGTTGCCCACCTTCTGCTGGGTGTTGTGGTTGGTCAGCAGGCTCCACACCAGTTCGTCGTCGACGCGGAAGCGGGCCAGCAGGGTGTTGCGGGCGGCCAGCTTCATGATTTGGGAGGGCGACAGGGCGGCCAGGATGTCGGCGGACTCTTCGTTGAGCCCGAGGCGGAAGATGGCTTCGGCCTTGTCCTGGCGGATCAGGGTCTGGGCCAGCATCAGGTAGGTGAGGTTGGCTTCGCGGATTTCGGCAAGCAGTTGTTCGCTGGTCATGATGGTTCTCCTTCTCTGTACGGAGCCGCTGTCTCTGCCGGTTGCAGTCTTTCGCGATCCGTTGAAATGGATTGTGAAGATCCCGCAAAAGAAAATTAAGTCAGGCAAGTCCGCTGCGATTTGTCTGGTTTTCTACCGCTCTTGTCAGGTTTTTTCCTACATCGTGTGAAGGCTTTGTCAGCGCTTTCCCTGTGCCGGGGCTGCTGCGTGTCGCAGGCAAAAAGAAACCGGCCTTTCAGGCCGGTATTTCGGGGATGGTTAAAAAAGTTTGCGGCAGATCAGCCGCAGGCCATGGGGCGGCCGGGGTCGCGGCACCATTCGCTCCAGCTGCCGGCGAACAGCGCTGTCGGCCCCAGGCCGGCCAGTTCCATGGCCAGCACATTCGGCAGGGCGGTCACCCCGCTGCCGCAATGGTGCACGACCGAGCTGACGGGGCGGCCGGCCAGCAGTTGCTCGAAGGCGGCACGCAGTTCGGCGGCGGGGCGGAAGCGACCCTGGGCGTCGAGGTTGTCGCTGAAGGGGCGGTTCAGTGCGCCGGGAATGTGGCCCGCCACCGGGTCGAGCGGCTCGACCTCGCCCCTGAAGCGCGGGGTGGCCCGGGCGTCGATCAGGGTCTGATCGGGATGCCCCAGGCGTTGCAGCACGGTGTCGACGCCGACCAGTTCGCGCAGGGCCGGGCGCAGTTCGAAGTCACCCGGCGGCAAGGCCGCTGCGGGACCCGAGGCGAGAGGGCCTTGCACCGCCTGCCAGGCAGCCAGTCCACCGTCCAGGACGGCCACGGCGTCATGGCCCACCCATTTGAGCATCCACCACAGGCGCACGCAGAAGCTGCTGTTGTTGCGGTCATAGACCACCGCCTGCATGCGCTGGTCGAAGCCGATGCGCTTCAGCCAGGCCGCCACCTGTTCGCGCGGCGGCAGCGGGTGGCGGCCGCCTGAGGCGGCGGGGCCGCCATCGTGGACGCTGAGGTCGCGGTCCAGATCGGCGTGCACGGCACCGCTCAGATGGGTGGTTTCGAACAGCTTCTGGCCCAGGCTGCGGTCGCCCAGATCGATGCTGCAGTCGAAGACCATCAAAGGCTGGCCCGAGGCCTGGTATTGCCGCAGCTCGTCGGCGGTGATCAGGGTGGTGTACATCGGAATTCGGATCCTGACAGGGTGTCGAAGCGGCCATCGTAGCGCCAAGAGGGCCGGGATGATCCGCCCAGGTCTCCTGCCTCTGGCCATGGGCGCGGTGTGCGCACGCCGGCGCATGCCTGGCGCCTTGTTGCAGGCGTCAGGGATGCGCCTGGGGGCGGCGCTGCCACCACCAACGCAGCAGGCCCATCCACAGGGCCAGGCCGCCCATGGCCAGCAGGAGTTGCGGGCTGGGCGGCCAGAGGGTGGGCCCGGTCGGATCGAGGCGGCTGGCTTGTGCTGTCGCGGCCAGGGTCGCGGTTTCCGGGCGGCCGGTGTGCCGGGCCGGCGGCTCGGTCTGGCCGGCAAGCGGGCGGGGGAGCGGGGTGAAGTAGGGCTCGGTACGCAGGCAGGGCAGGTCGTCTGCAGACCGTGGCTTCTCATGGGGCTGGGTCTCATCGTCCGCGCAGCGCAGGGCCATGCTCAGCCCCGGCGGCGGGGACGGCGCACGGCCCTCGAAGCGGTTGTGGTCCAGCCGGACGTGGGTCAATGCCGGCAGCTCGGCCAGCGCCGGGTAGGGGCCGGCCAGGCGGTTGTGACTGAGGTCGAGCAGGCTCAGGTTCTGCAGCGATGCCAGAGGCGGAACGGGCCCGCTGAGGTGGTTGTGATCGAGGACCAGCAGTTGCAGGCCGTCCAGGCCCGAGAGGTCGGGGATCGGGCCGACCAGCCGGTTGCCGGACAGGACCAGGCCCTGGAGCTGGGTCAGTCCCTTCAGCGCAGGGATGGTGCCCTGGTGCGCATTCCATTCGCTGTTGAACAGCTGCAGGCGGGGCAGCCGGTCCAGCGGCGGCAGCGGTCCCTGGAGCTGGTTGAAGCTGAAGTCGACGATTTCCAGCGCCGCTGAGTGGGTGATCACAGGCAGCCGGCCTTTGAAACGGTTGTGGTTGAGCCTCAGCTCCTTGAGCGCGGGCAGCTCGAGCGCAGAGGGCAGCGGGCCGCCCAGCAGGTTGTTGCCCAGGTCCAGGCGCTCCAGCCGGGGCAGGCCCGACAGCAGGGGGAGGGCGCCTTCGAACTGGTTGAATCCCGCCCTGAAGACGACCAGGTCGGGCCATTGGCGGAGATCGGGCAGGCGGCCGTACAGGCCGTCATTGCCTTGCAGGTCGACCGTCTCGAGCCGGGACAGCCGTGCCAGCGAAGCGGGCAGGGGGCCCTGCAGGCGATTGAGCGGCAGCAGCAGGCCGGTGACCGCATCGTTCTGCGGGGTGCAGCGGACCCCGTGCCACGCCTGCAGGCAGGGATCGCCCTGGAGCCAGCCCGCATGCTGGTGCCAGCCCGGGCCGTCGGTCTGGACATACAGGTCCACCAGGGCTTCGCGCTCGGCGGCCGGCAGGGTGGCCTGGGCCGGCGCACATGGAAGGGACAGGCCCCAGGCCAGGATCAGGGATGGAAGAAGGCGGCTGCGATGGACGGTTGGGGGCATGGGGCACTCCGGCAAAAGGGCGGCAGGCGCAATCTGCCAGTCACTCCTGGTCTGGAAAGGATCTCACTGGATGGTGAAATCACAAGATAGGGGCAAGGACCTTGTTGCGGGTGCAATCAAACGTAAGTTTGTTGGCGATTCGGGCGAATCAATGGCTCGATGTAATGAAGCCAGTGGTCGATCGCGGTGCAGAGGCCTGTTCATGGCCTCCTCTGCGAGACCGTCAAACTTGGAGGAGCGGCGCGATGGCCGGCTTCAGTGCTCTTCGGCCGGGGTGTTCGGGGCCGCGCGACCGCGCAGCACGGTGGCGGCGATGCCGCTGCCGATGATGAGGCTCATGCCGGCCCAGGCCAGCAGCGGCAGGCGATCACCGAAGAACAGCACGCTGTAGAGGCCCGCGAACACGATGCCCGAATACTGCAGATTGGCCACCACCAGGGTGCCGCGCTGGTTGCGGGCGGTGGCGTAGGCGCGGGTCATGCAGAGCTGGCCCAGGGAGGCCAGCAGGCCGATCGGCAGCAGCCACGGTGCCGTCTGCCACTCGAGCGTCGAG
>JAFAMV010000098.1 GCA_019233055.1 Curvibacter sp. | reverse complement strand
GCCTACATCGGCGTGCCCAAGCAGGGCCCCTACAAGCCCGACACCTACCGCTATTGAGCCCTGTGGCGTCCGCTGTCCGGACGCCCGGGATCGCAGGCCCGTCCGGTGCGGTGCGGGCCTGGCACCATCGTTCTGGAGGAAGAGCGCCATGCGCGCAGATGTGTTCCTGGTTGAAAAAGGCCTGGCGGCGACCCGCTCCCAGGCGCAGCGGCTGATTGCCGCCGGCGTGCAATGGCGCCTGGCGCCCAGCCTGCCCTGGCATCGTGTGGCCAAGAACGGCGACGAGATCCCGGCGGGGGTCGAGGTGCAGCTGCTTGACGCGGCCGAGGCGCGCTACCTGTCGCGCGGCGGCCTCAAGCTCGAGGGCGCCCTGCGCGACACCGGGCTGCAGGTCGGCGGCCGGCGTTGTCTCGATGTCGGGCAGAGCACCGGTGGCTTCACCGACTGCCTGCTCCAGCAGGGGGCGGTCCAGGTGATCGGGGTCGATGTCGGCCATGCGCAGTTGCACGAGCGCCTGCGCCAGGATGCGCGGGTGGTCTGTGTCGAGGGCCTCAACGCCCGCGCCATGACCCCCGAGACCCTGCTGGCGGCCTGTGAAGAGGCGGTGTCGGTCCTGGTCGAGGCCCATCCCGATGACGACGAGACCCAGCCCGAGGCACCCTATGCCTGGATGCGCAACGGCGGCCTGGTCGACGACGAGTACGACGACAGCGACGACGCGCGCGAGCAGGACATCGAGGACTTCAAGGCCGAGCGCGCCGCCAAGGACAAGGCGCGGGCCGAGGGCACCCTGGCCACGGTGCGCCAGCGGCGGCCGGACTATGCCGAGGCCGACCTGAGCCCCGCCTTCGACCTGGTCACCGGCGACCTGAGCTTCATCTCGCTGACCCTGGTGCTGCCGGCCCTGTTGCCGCTGCTGCGTCCGGACGGGCAGTTGCTGATGCTCGTCAAGCCGCAGTTCGAGCTGCAGCCGGGCCAGGTGGGCAAGGGCGGCATCGTGCGCGACCCGGCGCTGCACGCGGTGGTCGAGCAGCGCCTGCGCGACTGCTGCACCCAGCTGGGGCTGCAGGTGCTCGGCTGGTACCCCAGCGCCGTCGAGGGCGGCGAGGGCAACCAGGAATATTTCATCCATGCAAGGAGGGCCGCATGAGCCAGCCCCAGGGCGCATTGCCCATCAGTTTCGAGTTCTTCCCGCCCAAGACCGCCGAAGGCGCCGCCAAGCTGCGCACCGTGCGCCAGGCGCTCTACCGGCGCGCGCCCGAGTTCTGCTCGGTCACCTACGGGGCCGGCGGCTCGACCCAGGAAGGCACCTTCGGCACGGTGCGCGAGATCCTCGCCGAAGGCGTGGCCGCAGCGTCGCACTTCTCCTGCATCGGGGCCACCCGTGATTCGGTGCGTGCGCAACTGGCCACGCTCCGGTCCATGGGGGTGCAGCGTCTGGTGGCCTTGCGCGGCGATCTGCCCAGCGGCTACGGCCTGGGTGGCGAGTTCCAGTACGCGAGCGACCTGGTGGCCTTCATCCGCGCCGAGACCGGGCGTGACTTCCACATCGAGGTGGCGGCCTACCCCGAGATGCATCCCCAGGCCCGCTCGCCCGAATCCGACCTGCAGGCCTATGCGGCCAAGGTGCGTGCCGGGGCCGATTCGGCCATCACCCAGTATTTCTACAACGCCGACGCCTATTTCCGTTTCGTCGACGAGAGCCGCCGGCTCGGCCTGGAGATCCCGGTGGTGCCCGGGATCATGCCCATCACCAGCTCGACCCAGCTGATGCGCTTCTCGGATGCCTGCGGCGCCGAGATCCCGCGCTGGATCCGGCTGCGGCTGCAGGCTTTCGGGGACGATGTGGAGTCCATCCGCGCCTTCGGCCTGGATGTGGTGGCAGCGCTGTGCGAGCGCCTGCGCGCGGGCGGCGCCCCGGCGCTGCATTTCTACACCATGAACCAGAGCGTGGCCACGCTGGCCCTGCTGGACCGCCTCGGCAGCCTGGGGTGAGCCGTGGCTGGCGGTATCGGCTGGCGGCTGCGGGCATGGGCTCTGTGTCTGTTCCTGGCCGCGACGTCCGTGTCGGCGCAGGGCCTGGTCGGGGACGATGCCGCCTCCGAGGCGCCGCCACAGGCCGCCGCCGATGAGGGGGGCATCAGCGAGCCACGCTGGCTGCGCGAAGGCCGCAGCCTGCTGGAGTCTGATGACGATCTGTATTTCGAGCGTGGCGGGGCTTCCTGGTACGGTTTGGGTCTGCACCATCGGCGCACCGCCAGCGGCGAGCGCTTCAACATGAATGCCTTCACGGCGGCGCACCGGACCCTGCCCTTCGGCACCCGGGTCTGCGTGCTGAACCTGGTCTCCGGGCAGGAGATCGAGGTGCGCATCAACGACCGGGGGCCGCATGCGCCGGGCCGCATCATCGATCTCAGCCGGGCGGCGGCCCAGGCCCTGGGCCTGCTGGAGACCGGGATCAAGGAGGTCGCGCTGTCCCTGCCGGCCCTGACCGGGCGGGCCTGTGGATCTTAGCCCGCGCTGTCGAGCGTGAACCCGGCGCCCTTGTCCTGCCCCATGAGGGCGACCATCTGCGGCAGCGCCTCCTTGAGGGCCGCCTTCAGGGTGTAGGGCGGGTTGATCAGGAACATGCCACTGGCCGGCAGGCCGCCGCCCGCACTGCCCGACTTCACGGTCAGGGTGGCATGCAGCCAGGGCTTGCCAGCCTTGTTGGTCAGGGTCTTGAGTCGCTTGGGCAGGTCGTGCGCCTCAGGGCGGGGAATGATCGGGTACCACACCGCATAGGTGCCGGTGGCGAAGCGCTTCAGGCAGTCGGTGATCAGGTCGAGCACCCGGCCGTAGTCGGACTTGATCTCGTAGCTCGGGTCGCACAGCAGCAGCGCACGGCGCTGCGGCGGCGGCAGGAATTTCTTCACGCCCTCGAAGCCGTCCTCGAGCAGCACGGCCACCTGACGGCCCGCTTCGAGCTGGGCGATGTTGCCCGACAGCGCGCGCGAGTCGGTCGGGTGCAGTTCGAAGGCCTTGAGGCGGTCGTGCCCGCGCAGCAGGTGCTGGGTGATGAAGGGCGAGCCGGGGTAGACCGTGAAACCGCTCTTGCCGGGGTTGAAATTGCGCAACACCTCCAGGTAGGCCTGCAGCGCCGGCGCCAGGGGGGACGGCGCCGCCTGGTTGGGCAGCAGGGGCCCCTCGAGCAGGCGGCGCACACCCTGGTCGGCCTCGCCGCTGGTGCTGGCATAGTCGCCATCCAGGCGGTAGAGGCCGGCACCGGCATGGGTGTCGATCACGGTGAGGGCCGCGTCCTTTTCGGTCAAATACTGGAGCGCGGCCACCAGCACCGTGTGCTTGAGCACATCGGCATGGTTGCCCGCATGAAAGGCGTGGCGGTAACTGAACATGGGGCCAATGGTAACGACCTTGGCTTTGAATGCCCTGATTCGTCATGAAATTGGCGACGACATTGTTCAAAATGAGCACAATCTAGGGATGGCGACTCCGTCGGGGGTTTTCTGTCCCGGCGCGCGCCAGTACTCCATGACCTCAACTTCTTCGATTGCCGGCAGCTCAGCCGAACCCATGCATGTCGATGCCCTGCCGGCGGGCACACGGCTGGCCGAGTTCGAAGTCACCAGCCTTCTGGGCGTGGGTGGCTTCGGCATGGTCTACAAGGCCTTCGACCATTCCTTGCATCGCCCGGTGGCCATCAAGGAATACATGCCCTCGGCACTGGCAGGGCGGGTGGACGGCCTGTCGGTGGGGCTGCGCTCCTCGTCCGATGTGGCGAGCTTCGAATCGGGGCTGCGTGGCTTCCTGAGCGAGGCACGTCTGCTGGCGCAGTTCGATCATCCCTCCCTGGTCAAGGTGTTCCGTTTCTGGGAGGCGAACGGCACGGCCTATATGGTGATGCCCTTCTACCAGGGGATGACCTTGAAGCAGGCGCGCGCGCAGATGCGTTGCCCGCCGCCCGAGGAGTGGCTGCGCAAGGTGATCGGCGCCATGCTAGGCGCCCTGCAGGTCTTGCACGAGGGGCGCACGCTGCACCGCGACGTGTCGCCCGACAACATCTTCCTGCAGGACCTGGGGCCGCCGGTGCTGCTTGATCTGGGGGCGGCACGACGGGCCCTGAGCGACCAGACGCACAAGCACACCGCCATCCTCAAGGTGAACTACGCGCCCATCGAGCAATATGCCGATGCCGAGGACATGCGCCAGGGCCCATGGACCGACCTGTATTCGCTCGCGGCCGTGGTCTACGACTGCCTGTGCAACAAGCCGCCAGCGCCGGCCACCTTCCGCATCATCAAGGACCGCATGCTGCCGCTGGCCGATGTGGCCCGCGTGGTGGCGACGGAGTTCGGCATCCATTATTCGGACCCCTTTGTGACGGGTCTGGCCAGCGCCCTCCAGGTGCGGCCGGAGCGGCGCCCCGACACCACGGCGGCGCTGGGCCAGGCATTGGGCATCGAGTCGCCGGTCGAGGGGCTCGTGCGCTTTGATTGGCGAGCGGAGCTGGGTGACATCTGGGTGCCGCCGGGCGTCGAGCCTGGGGCTCCGATCCTGACGCAGCCGGCCGACGCGACCACCGTGCAGATCGGCCGCAGCGCCCCGGATGAGGGGGTCGAGACCGATGTGGACCTGTCGTCGCCGGTCGAGGTGGCGGCCCTGGCGGAGGAGCCCCCGGCGCCGCAGCCGCCAGCAGCCAGCCCCGAGGCGGTTGCAGAGCCCCGGCCGCAGCCGACGCCAGCCCCGGCGCCGGCGCCATCGACACCAGACCACGCCCCGGTCGTCCGGGCGCGGTTCTGGGTCGCATTGGGAATGGTGCTGGTGCTCGCGGGTGGGGCTGGCGCCTGGCGATTCTGGCAGGCCCGCCATACCCCGGACGCCGACATCATCACCGAGATGGCCGAACCCGCGCCTGCCAAGCCTGCTGCGCCCGAACCATCCCCGGTGGCGTCTGGCACCGGATCGGTGCAGGCGCCCGCGCCCGCTGTCCCGGGCAAGGCCGAACCGGTCGAGGAAATCCTTTCAGGCAAATCCGATCCTGACGCATCGTCGTCGGTGAAACCGGCAGCGAAGCCTCCGGTCACCCCGTCGACGGCGACGGCCCGCAAACCGGTACCGGCGCCTGTGCCGGTGACCAAGGCGCCACCAGAACCGCCGCCACCGCCCAAGGTCGAAAGCGAGGTCAAGGCGCCGGCACCCGCGCCCCATGTGGCGCCGGCGCCCGCATCGGGCAGCCAACTGTGTGCCGATGCCAATGTGTTCACCCGCACCATGTGCATGTACCACGCCTGTGCGCGGCCGGAGAATGCGGCCACCGTCGCCTGCGTCGAGTACCGGCGTGGCATGCAGGAGCGTTCAGTGAGGCCTTATTCACCCTGAGCTGCCCTGGGCGCGGCACCCCGGGGGCCGCGCCCGCCACGGCCCAAAAGAAACGGGCAGACCCCCGAAAGAGCCTGCCCGCAAAGACCTTGGAGAACGACCGAGGGAATCAGAAGTGGTATTCGGCCTTCAGGAACGGGGTGTGGGCATAGGAGCCGGGCACGTTCGAAGGGTTGCCGAACTTGTTGTGCCAGTATTCGTAGCCCACGCCGACCTTCAGGCTGTTCTTGCTGGCGCCCACCAGGCTGCTGGCGTCGTACAGGGCGGTGGCGTAGATGTGCTGCTCGGGGGCCGTCGGGCCGCCGTACTCATTGGTGCCCTTGGCGGCGATGAAGTCGGCATAGCCTTCGAATTCCCAGGCCGATGCGCCGATGGGAATGCCCCAGACCAGGTTCAGATCGGGGTGGGTCTTGTAGGTGTAGCGGGCGATGTGCTGGCCGTTCGAGCCCAGCGGCGCATTGCTCTCATTGAGCAGCAGCAGGCTGATGTTCAGGAAGCCGGGCACGTCGGCCATGAAGGTCGGGCCCACCACCAGCATGCGCTTGCGCGAGGCATAACCGGTGTCGTTCTTGGTGTTCAGGTCGAAGCCGGCGGTCAGACCCACATCGCGGAAGGGGCCGAATTCATATTTCTGGCCCTTGATCTTGCCGAAGTCGAACAGGCGGCGGTACACGAGGTAGGCTTCCTGGGCGCCACCGTCCACCGAGTTGGATTCCAGCAGGTCGATATTGAAGAAATTGGTCCCGTACTTGTCGCCGTCGATGTGCTTCAGGGTGTAGATGTCCTTGGAGATGGCCGCACCGTTGGCCACATAGGGTTCCTTGTACTGGGTGCCATAGCTGACCGCGATCGAGGTGTCGCTCCAGTCGGCGGCTTGGACTTGGAGGCCGGCCAGCGCGAGGGTGGCCAGGGTCATGCTTTTGGCGAAAACAGAGACTTTCATCGAGAATCCTTTGAAACGGGGGGTGGGCGACAAAAAGCAAAGAACGTGCCGAAATGCAGGTGGAGGCTGTCTTGCGGCGGATGGCCTCATTCCTGCGGCATGTCTGGAATGAGTGTATGGAACGTAATAATTCTGTCATAAGTGTTTCCATATGAACTAAAGATGGAAACAGTTACATCGCTTCCGGTGGCTTGTGTTGGCCTGCCTGGGGCAGGGTAATTCCGTGTGACTGGCCGGGCACATGGGGCTGCAGCGCTGGACAGATATCGGCAGAGTTTGTAGAATGCCCGGTTTCGCAGCGTCTTGGCCCCGCGGCGGAACATGCAGATCCTGGTGAAAACTGGCTGGTCTGCGCACCCACCTAAGAGGTTTCCAGCAGAGAAACACCGACCGTGGAAAAGGGCCTTTGAAGCCGGTCTTTCGGATGCCTTCGGGCGTCGACGACCGGCCAACCAACTCGAAAGCAAGACATGTCTACGTTCAGCGCCAAGCCCGCAGACGTGAAGCACGAGTGGTTTGTGATTGACGCCACCGACAAGGTGCTCGGCCGGGTAGCCAGCGAAGTTGCCCTCCGTCTGCGCGGCAAACACAAAGCCATTTACACGCCTCACGTCGATACCGGTGACTTCATCGTCATCATCAACGCCGCCAAACTGAAGGTCACCGGCACCAAGTCCCTGGACAAGGTGTACTACCGTCACTCCGGTTTCCCCGGTGGCATCACCGCCACCAACTTCCGCGACCTGCAAGCCAAGCATCCTGGCCGTGCGCTCGAGAAGGCCGTCAAGGGCATGCTGCCCAAGGGTCCTCTGGGCTACGCCATGATCAAGAAGCTCAAGGTGTACGGTGGTGCCGAGCACCCGCACACCGCGCAGCAGCCCCAAGTGCTGGAAATCTAAGGAGCCGAGATGATTGGTGAATGGAACAATGGCACCGGCCGTCGCAAATCCAGCGTCGCCCGCGTGTTTCTGAAGAAGGGCACCGGCAAGATCACGGTCAATGGCAAGGACATCCAGGCCTATTTCGGCCGCGAGACTTCCATCATGATCGCCAAGCAGCCGCTGTTTTTGACCAACCATGTCGAAACCTTCGACATCCAGGTCAATGTGCACGGTGGTGGGGAATCCGGCCAAGCCGGCGCCACCCGCCACGGCATCACCCGCGCCCTGATCGACTACGACGCGACGCTCAAGCCCGCACTGAGCCAAGCCGGCTTCGTGACGCGCGATGCCCGCGAAGTGGAACGTAAGAAGGTCGGTCTGCGTTCTGCACGCCGCGCCAAGCAGTTCAGCAAGCGTTAATCCGCTTCTCTGTCCTGTCAGAAGCCGCAACAAGTTCGCTTGCTGCGGCTTTTTTGTTTTACGCTCGCGTTTTTTCCGAACCCAGCTGACATGACCGATCCCTTGCTCCGAGCCGGAAACGAAACGGGCCGCGTGGCCGTCGTCGATCGGGCCGACTTTGTCGGGGGGCGCCGGGCATGCGTCTGAAGCTGTTGCGCCGCCGCATGACCATCAGTGCCCCGCGTGTGGCGATCCGCAGCGCCATGCCCTGGCCGGTGCGTTGGGCGGTGGTCGCCATCGTCCTCGGTTTCTGCGCGGCGATCGCCCTGTGGGCCTTCGAGTTCGGTCGCAACATCGCCGGGCTCGATGGGCGCTCGAGCCAGGAGGTGGCTGCGCTGCGCAGCGACCTGGAGCGCCTGCGCGACGAGCGCGACAAGGCGCAGTCCATTGCCAACACGGCCGGCAGCCTGCTGACGGCCGAGCGTGCCACCCAGGAGCGTCTGCAGGCCCAACTGCGTCAGCTGGAGCAGGACAACCAGGCCCTGCGCGACGATCTCGGCTTCTTCGAGAAGCTGATCCCCGCCAGCGGTGCGGAATCCATCGCAGTGCGGGGCCTTCAGGCCGAGGTGATCGACGGCCGTCAGCTGCGCTGGCAGGTGCTGGTGATCCAGCCGGTCAAGAATGCGCCGGAATTCAAAGGCCAGGTCGAGCTGACGCTGTCGGGTCAACTGGCGGGCAAGCCGTGGGAGATGCCGCTTCCCGGGGGCGCGCGGGAGCTGCAGTTGCGGCAGTACCGGCGTCTTGAGGGCCTGGTCGATCTGCCGCCCCAGGCGCAGGTCAGGCAGGTGACGGTCCGGGTGCTGGAGGGCGGCGTGCAGCGCTCCCTGCAGACCCTCAAGCTCGGATGATGTGTCCACCCGATGAACTGATTCTTTGACAGAAAGGATGTCCCGATGTTCGCGAAAAAGAAGCAGCCGCCGATCAAGAGCCTGATTGCCCAGGGCAGCCGCATCGACGGCAACATGACCTTCTCCGAAGGTCTGCGGGTGGACGGCGAGGTGGTCGGCGACCTGCGTGTCGACGAATCGCAAGCCAGCCTGCTGGTGATCTCCGAGACGGCGACGGTGATCGGGGCGGTCTATGCCGACCATGTGATCATCAACGGCCGCATCAACGGGCCGGTGCATGCCCGCGAGCTGCTGGAGCTGCAGCCGCGCGCGCGCATCGAGGGCGATGTCTACTACAAGGCGCTCGAGATGCACCAGGGTGCGGTCATCGCCGGCATGCTCTGCCCGGCCATTCCGATCGAGGAAAAGCCCCTGTTGACATTGGCGGCAAACAACCCCTGAACCGAATTCCCGACTTGTTTCCTGTAGTATCCAGGCCCAAACCGTTTTCCGGAGATCCCCATGAGTGCCGTAGCCGAAGCCATGCCGACCGAGATGCCCGCCCCCATCGTCTTCACCGACAGTGCGGCGGCCAAGGTGGCTGATCTGATTGCCGAAGAAGGCAATCCCGACCTGAAACTGCGCGTGTTCGTGCAGGGCGGCGGCTGCTCGGGATTCCAGTACGGCTTCACCTTCGACGAGATCACCAACGAAGACGACACCACCATGACCAAGAACGGGGTGTCCCTGTTGATCGACGCGATGAGCTACCAGTACCTGGTGGGCGCCGAGATCGATTACAAGGAAGACCTGCAGGGGGCCCAGTTCGTGATCCGCAATCCGAACGCGACCACCACCTGCGGCTGCGGCTCGAGCTTCTCGGTCTGAGCCGGCGTGACCAGGTCTCTGTCTGAAAACCGCCTACGGGCGGTTTTTTATTGGCGGTGGGGGGTTGCCCCGCCCTTGCTGTGAGAGCATGAGGCCCCATGACTGAAGCCCAAGGCCATCCTGCGCAACGCATCCTTCTGTGGCTGGTGGCGGTCGGCTTTTTCATGCAGACGCTGGACGCCACCATCGTCAACACCGCACTGCCGGCCATGGCCGCCAGCCTGGGCGAGAGCCCGCTGCGCATGCAGTCGGTGATCGTGGCCTATTCGCTCACCATGGCCATGCTGATCCCGGCCTCGGGCTGGATCGCCGACCGCTTCGGCACACGCCGGGTGTATGTGGGGGCCATCACGCTGTTTGCCGCCGGCTCCCTGATGTGCGCCATGTCGGCCAGCGTGGGGCAGTTGGTGGCGGCCCGGGTGATGCAGGGCCTGGGTGGCGCGCTGCTGCTGCCCGTGGGGCGATTGGCGGTGCTGCGGTCGGTGCCGCGCGAGCAGTTCCTGTCGGCCATGAGTTTCATCGCCATCCCGGGCCTGATCGGACCGCTGGTGGGGCCGACCCTGGGGGGCTGGCTGGTCGAGGTGGCCTCCTGGCATTGGATCTTCCTGATCAACCTGCCGGTGGGCCTGGTCGGGGCCATCGCCTCGATCCGCTTCATGCCCGACAACCGCCTCGCCGAGCGCAAGCGTTTCGATGTGGCCGGCTACCTGCTGCTGGCCTTCGGCATGGTGGTGCTGTCGCTGGCGCTCGACGGGCTGTCCAGCCTGGGCCTGGGGCAGGCCGGGGTGCTGGTGCTGCTGGTGTTCGGCCTGGCCAGCCTGGTGGCGTACTGGCTGCATGCCATGCGCCAGCCCGAGCCCCTGTTCTCGACCCAGCTCTTCGGGGTGCCGACCCTGGCCATCGGCCTGCTGGGCAATCTGTTTTCGCGGCTGGGCAGCTCGTGCATGCCTTTCCTGGTGCCCCTGCTGCTCCAGGTCTGCCTGGGCTATTCGCCCTTCCAGGCCGGCATGATGATGCTGCCCGTGGCCATGGCGGGCATGGCGGTCAAGCGCATCACCACGCCTCTGATCACCCGGCTGGGCTATCGGCAGGTGCTGGTCATCAACACCGCCCTGGTGGGGGTGTCCATGGCCAGCTTCGCCCTGGTCACCGAGGCCCAGCCGCTGTGGCTGCGCCTGCTGCAGCTGGCCTTTTTCGGCGGCGTCAATTCGATGCAGTTCACGGCCATGAACACCCTGACCCTGAAAGACCTGGGGCGCAGCCAGGCCAGCAGCGGCAACAGCCTGCTGTCCATGGTGCAGATGCTGGCCATGGGCATGGGGGTGGCGACGGCAGGGGCGGTGCTCGCCGGCTTCACCGCCTATTTCGAGGTGTCCGGTCACAGCCCGGCCCGGACCCTGGAATCGTTCCATGCCACCTTCGTCTGCATGGGGTTGATCACGCTGGCCTCGGCCACCATCTTCTGGCAGCTCGCCTCGGACGTCCGGCCTGGCCCGGCCCATGGGGAGGATGCCGGCGGTCCCGACGAGCACGGTTGAGCAGGGCGGCGGCCGTGGCCGGCCCTTGCGCGCCGGCGGTGCTTCAGGCGGGGTAGAGGGCGCCGAGGATGCGCGGGCCGGCGGCGCCGGTGACGCTGGGCAGGTTGCCGGGCTCGCGGCGCAGGGCCTGTCGGGCCAGCCAGGCGAAGGCGGTGGCTTCGACCTGCAGGGGCGGCAGCCCGAGTTGGGCGGTCGAGCCCACCTGCACGCCGGGCAATTGCAGCGAGAGCCGGCGCATCAGCTCGCCATTGAGGGCGCCACCGCCGCAGACGTGCAGCTCACGGCAGCCCGGTGCATGGGTCTTCAGGGCGTCGGCACTGCTGCGGGCGGTGAATTCCGTCAAGGTGGACTGCACATCCTCGGGCGGCAGGCCGGGCAGTGCAAGCAGCCGCTGCTCCAGCCATTCGGGGTTGAACAGGTCGCGCCCGGTACTCTTCGGGGGCGGCAGGGCCAGATACGGTTCCTGCAGCAGGGCCTGCAGCAGTTCGGCGTGGACCTGGCCGCTGGTGGCCCAGCGGCCGTCCTGATCGAAGGCCTGGCCGGTATGCCGTTCGCACCAGAAATCCATCAAGGCATTGCCCGGGCCGCTGTCGAAGCCCAGGACGCGCGGGGGGCTGGGGCCGCGCCGGGGGCCCAGCAGGGTCAGGTTGGCGATGCCCCCGAGGTTGAGCAGGGCGACCTCGCGGTCGGGCTGCCCGAAGACCTGGGCGTGGAAGGCCGGCACCAGGGGGGCGCCCTGGCCGCCGGCGGCCACGTCGCGGCTGCGGAAATCGGCCACCACGTCGATGCCCGCATGCTCGGCCAGCAGGGCCGGGTTGTTGAGCTGCAGCGTGTAACCCGTGCCGTCATGCAGGCCGGGCTGGTGGCGCACGGTCTGGCCATGGGCCCCGATGGCCGCCACCCGCCAGGTCGGCAGCGTGGCCTCGGCCAGCAGCCGGGCGGTCACGGCCACATAGCAGCGTGCCAGCGCATTCGCGGCCAGGGCGGCGCGGTGCAGTTCGTCGGTGCCGCTGCGGTTGAGTTCGAACAGCGCCTGCCTCAATTCGGCCGTGAAGGGCAGGGCGACATGGGCCAGCACGGTCGGGCGATCGCCCTCGAAGCGGCACAGCACGCCATCCACCCCGTCCAGCGAGGTGCCCGACATCAGGCCGATGTAGTGCTCGGGCGGGGAATCGGTGCGGGGCATTTGCCGGTGCCGGGCCTGGGGGCGTTCAGTCGGCGCTGGCCTGTTGCACCGAGGCGGCGGCGTCGAGCTGGAAGCGTGTGGCCGACGCCAGGCGGTTGAAGGCCGCGCGGGCGGCAGGCGACACGGGCTCGGAGTCGTTCTGCCGGGCGATGGTCTGCGGATCGCGCTGCACGCCGTTGACCCGGAATTCGAAGTGCAGGTGCGGGCCGGTGGCCCAGCCGGTGGCGCCGACGTTGCCGATGATGTCGCCCTGGCTCACGGCCTGGCCGCTGCGGACGTTGATCTTGCTGAGGTGGCCGTAGACGGTCATCTGGTTGTTGCGGTGCTTCACCATGATGACGTTGCCGTAGCCGTTCTGGACGCCTGCGAAGTCGACCACGCCGTCGCCCACGGTGCGCACCGGCGTGCCCATGGGGGCGGCGTAGTCGGTGCCCAGGTGGGCCCGCCAGAGTTTCAGGATGGGGTGGAAGCGCATCGAGAAGCCGCTGCTCACGCGCGAGAAGGCCACCGGGTAGGCCAGGAAGGTGCGGCGCAGGCTCTGGCCGTCGAGGCTGTAGTAGGAGCCCTTGTGGCCCGGCTCCTGGAACCACAGGGCCTGGTGGGTCTTGCCGTCGTTGACGAACTCGACGCTCAGCACACGGCCGGCCCGCAGCGGTTCGCCGTCGGCCTCGAGGGTTTCGTAGATGAGCGAGAAGCGGTCGCCCTTGCGCAGGGAGCGGTGGAAATCGATGTCGCCCGAGAAGATGTCGGCCACCTGGGAGGCCACGGTGTCGGGTACGCCGGCCTCATCGGTGGCGGCGAACAGCGACGAGCGGATGATGCCGCCGGCGAGCTTGCTGCCGGCCACCAGCGGGGCGCTTTCGAGGCGGGCGCTGAAGGCGCCTTGCGCCGACTTCTCGACCACCAGGCGCTGGAAGCGGTCGCTGTCGTCGGGCGCCCACCGGGCGGTCAGGCGTTGCAGGCGGTGGTCGTCGCTGGCTTCGGCCCGCACCTGGCGGCCGGCCCGGCCCAGCAGGCTCTGGCGCACCAGATCGTTGCCGCGCAGGAAGGCGGCGGCAGCGGGGTCGTCAAGGCCCAGGCGCTGCATCAGGGTGTCGACGCTGTCGCTGGAGCGCGTGATGTCGGAGCGGTACAGGTTGAAGCTGTGCAGCTCCAGGGCCTCGGCCTGGTCGGCCACCGACAGGCTGGGCTGGACCGTCTCGGTGATCTGGCGCACCGGCAGGTCAGCCGGGTCGGGGGCCAGCGAGGCCACCGCGAAGGCGGCGCTGCCGCCGCCCAGCAACAGGGCGGCCACCAGGGCGGTGATGCGTTTGGGATGTTGTTCGATTTGCCGGATCAGGCGCGCCCGCAGCAGCGCGCCCATGGCGAAGAAACCGGTGTTCAAGAATCAGTCCCCAGGATCAGTCTGCCCTTCTGGAGGGCAGCATGTCGGGGAAGTTCCCGACGGTGGCCGGCGTAGGGCCCAAGCACCTAGCCGATCGCAAAAAGCGGGCCAATTAAAATCCGCTGCTGCGAGCCGAAACAGTATATCTGCGCGAAATACCCCGACATCTGAAAAAACCCTTATGAATCAAGCTGCTGTTACAAATCACCCGGTCTCCGATCAGGCCCGGGAAGCACTGGCCGTGACCCTGCGGGGCTGCGAGGAACTGATCCCGCAAGAGGCCTGGCTGCAGAAGCTGGCGCGCTCCGAGGCCACCGGCCAGCCGCTGCGCATCAAGCTGGGGCTGGACCCCACCGCGCCCGACATCCACCTGGGCCACACGGTGGTGCTCAACAAGATGCGCCAGCTGCAGAACCTGGGCCACACGGTGATCTTTCTGATCGGTGACTTCACCAGCATGATCGGCGACCCCTCGGGCCGCAACAGCACCCGTCCGCCGCTCACGGCCGAGCAGATCAAGGCCAATGCCGAGACCTACTACAAGCAGGCCAGCCTGGTGCTGGACCCGGCCAAGACCGAGATCCGCTACAACAGCGAATGGAGCGACCCGCTGGGTGCGCGCGGCATGATCCAGCTGGCGGCCAAGTACACGGTGGCGCGCATGATGGAGCGCGACGACTTCCACAAGCGCTTCACCACCGGCCAGTCGATCAGCGTGCACGAGTTCCTCTACCCGCTGATGCAGGGCTATGACTCGGTGGCCCTGAAGAGCGATCTGGAGCTGGGCGGCACCGACCAGAAGTTCAACCTGCTGATGGGGCGCCATCTACAGCAGGAATACGGCCAGGAGCCCCAGTGCATCCTGACCATGCCCCTGCTCGAAGGCCTGGACGGCGTGGACAAGATGTCCAAGAGCAAGAACAACTACATCGGCATCAGCGAAGAGCCCAACACCATGTTCGCCAAGGTGCTGTCGATCTCCGACACCCTGATGTGGCGCTGGTACACCCTGCTGTCCTTCGAGAGCGAGGCCGCGATCGCGGCGCTCAAGGCCGAGGTCGAGGCCGGGCGCAACCCCAAGGACGCCAAGGTGGCCCTGGCGCGCGAGATCACCGCGCGCTTCCACAGCGCGGCAGCGGCGGCGGCGGCCGAGCAGGACTTCATCAACCGCAGCAAGGGCGGGGTGCCCGACGAGATTCCCGAGCTGTCGCTGTCGGGGGCGCCGCTGGGCATCGGGGCCCTGCTCAAGTCGGCCGGCCTGGCACCGTCCACCAGCGAGGCCAACCGCCTCATCGAAGGCGGTGGCGTGCGGGTCGATTCCAGCGTGGTCAGCGACAAGGGCCTGAAGCTCGAGGCCGGCACCTATGTGGTGCAGGTGGGCAAGCGCAAGTTCGCCCGCATCACCCTGGGCTGAGCCCGGGTCGCGATCTTCAGCTTTTCGGCTGCTCGCCCACGGTGCGGCGGGTCTGCTCGGCTTCGCGGCACAGCCAGTCGCAGAAAGCCTTGACCTCGGGGCGCTGGGCGCTGCGCGGGCCGACCAGCATCCAATAGGCCAGCGGCGAATCGAGGCGGTGCTCGGGCAGCACCTCGACCAGGTCGCCGGTGGCCAGGCTTTCCGCCACCAGGGGCATGCGCGCCAGCGCCACGCCCTGGCCGGTCAGGGCGGCCTGGGCGATCTGGTGTGCGTAGTTGAAATACAGCCAGCGCTTGGGCTCCAGCCGGGGCAGCCGGTGGTGTTCGAACCAGCGCCGCCAGGTCAGCCATTCCATGTGCTGGGTGCGGTGCGCATCGCCGGCCTCGATGAGGGTGAAATGCGCCACGTCGCTGGCCTGGCGGATCGGCTGGCCGCTCTTGATCAGCCAGGGGCTGGCCACCACCGCGAGCTGCTCGCCGAACAGGCGCTGGGCGTCGCGCACCATCGGGCCCGGCAGGGTGTAGCGCAGGGCCAGGTCGACGTCGGCAGTTTCGAGGTCGACCGTGTTGTCGGTGGCGTCGATGCGGATGTCGATGTCCGGATGCGCCTGCTGGAAGGCCTCCAGCCTGGGGATCAGCCACATCGAGGCGAAGGAGGCCCAGGTCGAGATGGCCACGCTCTTGCGTCCGGCGCTCTGGCGGATCTGGCGCACCGTGCTGTCCAGCCGCTCCAGCGCGGGCACCAGGGTGCGCAGCAGCTGGGCGCCGGCGCTGGTCAGCTCCACCGCCCGGGTGTGGCGCAGGAACAGGGGCACGCCGATCTCATCCTCGAGCGACTGGATCTGGCGGCTCACCGCCGATTGGGTCAGGGCCAGTTCTTCCGAGGCGGCGCGGAAGTTGAGGTGCCGCGCCACCGCCTCGAAGGCACGCAGGTGGCCGGCCGCCACCGGGCGAGAACGGTGTTGGGAGAAGGAGGCCGGGCTTTTGCTCATGGCGCGGGTGCATTCATGCGGGATCGGAATCAATAGCCTAACCTGATTTCATTGGACGCTATCGGGTTCGACGCAGATCATGAGGGTCCTTCAACACTTTTCTTTGACCAAGGAGCCCATCATGCTGTCCCGCCCAGTTCTGGAATCGCAACAATCCGCCGCTGTCCTGCCGGCCGGCCGCGCGTTCCCCGGCTGCTGGAAACTGGGGCACAACCGAGCGATCACATTGCGTCCCCGTGAGCGCAGCGTGATCGAGGTGGCGCAAGGCCGCGTCTGGCTCACCTTCACCGGGCCGCACGCGGGGCCGGGCAACGACCTGGGCGACCGCTTTCTGGCCGCCGGCGACTGGCAACAGGTCGAGGCCGGGCAGACGGTGGTGATCGAGCCTTTCCTGAGCGCCGAGACCGCCTTCCGTTGGGACCGGGTCCTGCCGACCGTGGGCAGCCTGCAGGTCGCCAGCCGGCCGGCCGTGCGCGAATGGCAGCGCGACGTGGCCCTGCCGATGGCCGACCTGGGGCGTGCGCTGGGCCTGGGCTGGCAGGCCGCCCGGGGGCTGCTCGGGGCCAGCGGGCGCCTGCTCGCGGGTTCGCTGCGTTTTGCCTGGTATGCCCTGGGGCCCAGGACGACCGCAGCGGCCGAGGCAGGCACCCCGCAGCGCGCCGCCTGCTGAAGTGGAACCACCCCGTTTGAACTTCCGCACTGCGTGTGGGAGTTCCATACCCCTTCCAGGGGCGCACCCGGCGGACCGGCAAAGCCGGCTCCGCGGGCGCCCTGGCCTGGCCTGCTCTGCGGCCTTTTGAAGCTTGCGCACCTGGGCTTGCCCGCCGGTTTCATGCGCTGTGGGTCGCAGCACCGTGGAACACAGAGAGGCCGAGGGCGGTCTTCCGCACCTGGACGATTCTCAAGGCTCGGCCATCAGCGCCTGCACGTCGCGCTGCCAGCCCTGCAGTCTCTGCACGGCGTTGGCGCGTTGTTCCGCCGTGCTCTGGCGCTGCACGGCGGCCACGACGCTGCAATGTTCGTCGACCAGGTCCTGCAGCTGCTGGCGGTAGGCGGGGTCGGGCGAGACCAGCATCCGTTGCGACAGCGCCTCCCACAGGGCCTGTGCGGCTGCCGGCGGGGCTTGCTGAAGGTCGCGCAGTGTGGCCAGGATGTCCTCATGCCGTCGATGGTGTTCCTGCAGGCTCAGGGCCGGCTGATAGCGTGAGGCCCTGAGGGTGGCGCTCAGGGTCTGGCGCTGGTCATCCTGCAGGCGGCCGTAGAGTTTTTCGAGCCGGTCGCCGAGCTCCCGGGTGCGTTTGTCCTGCAGGTCGGCGGGCGACAGATCCACCCATTCCTGGCGGTAGCGGGCTTCGTTGTCGACGTACTTGCGGGTCAGCCGCAGGATTTGCTCGGGCCTCAGGCTGCGGCCCAGGCGCATCAGCGGCGGGCCCAGCTGCTGGCGCAGGGCTTCGAGCCGCCCGCTCAGGGGCGGCACCAGGGCGCAGACCTGGGCGGGGTCGACGTCTTGCTGGGCTGCCAGTGCCTCGGCCTGCTTCAGCCAGGCCAGCACCTGGGGCAGCTCCTGGTGCCGGTGCCAGGCCTGGAGCTCGGCCAGGTCCTGCCGGATCCGCAAAGACTGCGCCTCGCCGAAGTCGACATAGCCGTCGGCCCACCAATAGGTGAACGAGGGCAGGGAGTCGTAGCCGAGCCGCACCGCACTGCAGCCTGCCAGCAGGCCCATCCAGGCCAGCAGGGCTCCGCACAGGCCGATAATCCGGAGTCGGCGGGCCAGGGGGCCGGCCAACCTGCGGCGCCGATCGCGCCAGACAACAGCAAGAGGAATCGTCATGTCGGGAAATGGAGCAGCGCTCGAAGTGGTGATCATGGCCGCGGGCAAGGGCACGCGGATGAAAAGCAGCCTGCCCAAAGTGTTGCACCGACTGGCCGGCCGCGCCATGGTGCGCCATGTGCTGGACACGGTCGAGACCCTGCAGCCGGCGCGCGTGGTCGTCGTGACCGGCCACGGCGCCGAGGCCGTCGAGGCCCATCTGGGCGGCCATGCGCTGGCGGCTGCGGGCCGCCTGCAGTTTGCGCGCCAGATGCCCCAGCTGGGCACGGGGCATGCGGTGCAGCAGGCGGCGCCCCTGCTGTGCGACGAAGGGGTGGTGCTGATCCTCAATGGCGATGTGCCTCTGATCGAAGCCGACACCCTGGTGCGCCTGGTGCAGGCCAGCGCTGGCGAGCGCCTGGTCGTGCTGACCGTGGTGCTCGACGACCCCAGCGGCTACGGCCGCATCGTGCGTGAAGGCGAGGCGGTGCAGGCCATCGTCGAGCACAAGGATGCGAGCCCCGAGCAGCGCGCCATCCGTGAAATCAACAGCGGCATCCTGGCGGTGCCGGCGCGCCACCTCAAGGGCTGGCTGGCGCGGCTGCGCAACGACAACGCGCAGCAGGAGTACTACCTGCCCGACATCGTGGCCCTGGCGGTGGCCGACGGGGTCGAGGTGCTGGGCCTGGCGACCGACGACGAGGTGCAGGTGGCCGGCGTCAACAGCCCGCAGCAGCTGGCCGCGCTCGAGCGCGCCTGCCAGCGGCGCCAGGCCGAGGCGCTGATGGCGCAGGGCGTGCGTCTGGCCGATCCGGCACGCCTGGACGTGCGTGGCCGCCTGCAGTGCGGGGCCGATGTCGAGATCGATGTGAACTGCGTCTTCGAAGGTGAGGTCAGTCTGGGCGAGGGGGTGCGCATCGGTGCGAACTGCGTGATCGCCCAGGCCCGCATCGCCGCCGGCGCGGTGATCCACCCCTTCAGCCACATCGACGGCGAGAAGCTGGGGGTGGAGGTGGGCGAGGGTGCCCTGATCGGCCCCTTCGCCCGGCTGCGGCCTGGCGCACGGCTGGGCGCCGAGGTGCACATCGGCAACTTCGTCGAGGTCAAGAACGCCACCCTGGCCGCAGGCGCCAAGGCCAACCACCTGGCCTACCTGGGGGACGCCACGGTGGGTGAGCGCGTCAACTACGGGGCGGGCAGCATCACCGCCAATTACGACGGCGCCAACAAGCACCGCACCGTCATCGAGGCGGATGTGCATGTGGGCAGCAACTGTGTGCTGGTGGCGCCCGTCACCCTGGGGGCCGGGGGCACCATCGGTGGCGGCTCCACCATCACCAAGGACACCCCGCCCGGCGCCTTGAGCGTGAGCCGCGCGCGCCAGCTCAGCATCCCCAACTGGCAGCGGCCGGTCAAGGCGGGCAAGGCCTGAGGCCGGGGATCGCCATGTCCGACGACGCCGCCTCCCACCAAGCCGAACTGGCGCAGCTGCGTCTGGCGCTGCAGCAGCGCAGCGACGAGCAGCAGGCCTTTTTGCGCGTGGTCTCGCACGACCTGCGCTCGCCGGTGCGCCACATCGTGGCCTACGGCCAACTGGTGCGTGAACTGGTGCAGGAGAGCAATGCCGACCCGGCCGCCCTTCAGTACCTGGACACCATGGCCCAGTCGGCCCGTCAGCTCGGCCAGATGATCGACGGTCTGATCTCGCTGGGCCGCATCGAGCCCGGCCGGCTGCAGCCGCAGACACTGCCCCTGCAGCCCCTGCTGCAGGACCTGGTGGCAGCACGCCAGGCCGGCCTGGATGGGCGCCAGATCGAATGGCAGTTGCCCGCCGAAGGTGCGACGGTCTGGCTGCACACCGATCTGGGCCTGTTGCGCGATCTGCTCAACCACCTGCTCGACAACGCCCTCAAGTTCAGTCGGCGGCAGGCGCCCGCGCACATCGCCATCGGACTGCAGGCCCGCGAAGGCGAGGTCGAATTGAGCCTGCGCGACAACGGTGCAGGCTTCAATGCCGACTACACCGACCAGCTCTTCGGGGTCTTCAAACGCCTGCATTCGAGCAGCGAGTTCGAAGGCCTGGGCCTGGGCCTGGCGGCCTCGCGGCGCATCGTCGAATGCCTGGGCGGGCGCATCGCCATCGAGGGGGCCACCGGGCAGGGCTGCCGCGTCAGCGTGGTCCTGCCCACCGTGCCTGAACCGCGACTTTGACGGCTTCAGTGCGTGGGTTGCCCCAGCGGCAGTGACGGGTCGAACTTGCTGCGCTTGACGCTGAAGAAGGCTTTGACATTGCGCACATCGGCGTCCTGGGTGAACAGGCGCTGGGCCAGGGCCAGGTAGCCCGGCATGTCGCGCGCCGCCACCACCAGCACGAAGTCGGGGCCGGGTGACACCCGGTAGCACTGCTGCACGGCCTCGTCCGCGGCCACGCGCTGTTCGAAGGCCGTCAGCCGCTCGGCGTCCTGGCGTTCGAGCGTGACCTCGACGATGGCCGTCAAGCCATGGCCCTGGACCTGGGCCAGGCGCTCGGGGTTGAGCAGGGCCACCTGGCGTTCGATCAGCCCCAGATCCTGCAGGCGCCGCACCCGGCGCAGGCAGGTGGCGGGCGACACATGCGCCTGGGCCGCCAGCGCCTGCTGGCTCTGGGCGGCATCCTTCTGCAGTGCCGCCAGCAGGCGGAAGTCGATCGCGTCGATTTCAATTTCTTTCATTTCAAATTAGGTATTGAAATTAAATTTCTTGCTTCAAACATTGTGAAATAAATATTCAAATCAAGCGTAAATAAGAAGAAATATTTTTCAATCGACTGCCTACCATCAGCCTCCATCCATCCCCAACAAGGAGTCTTTCATGTGCGGCATCGTCGGCGCGGTTTCCACCCGCAACATCGTCCCGATCCTGGTCCAGGGCCTGCAGCGTCTCGAATACCGGGGCTACGACTCCTGCGGCGTGGCGGTCTGGTCGGACGGACTCAAGCGCAGCCGCAGCACCTCGCGCGTGGCCGAACTGCTCAGCCAGGTGGCCAGCGACGGCCTGCAGGGCAGCACCGGCATCGCCCACACCCGATGGGCCACCCATGGCGCGCCGGTGGTGCACAACGCGCACCCCCACTTCAGCGCCGGGCCGGGGGCCGAGGGGACGCGCGCTGCACGCGTGGCCCTGGTCCACAACGGCATCATCGAAAACCACGAGGAGCTGCGCGCCGCGCTCAAGGCCCGTGGCTATGACTTCGCCAGCCAGACCGACACCGAGGTCATCGCTCACCTGGTGGACAGCCTCTACGACGGCGACCTGTTCGAGGCGGTGCAGGCCACCGTGGCCCAGCTCCAGGGGGCCTACGCGATCGCGGTCTTCCACAAGGACGAGCCGCACCGCGTGGTCGGCGCCCGCGCCGGCTCACCCCTGGTGCTGGGTGTGGGCCTGCAGGATGGCGAGAATTTCCTCGCCAGCGACGCCATGGCCCTGGCCGGCGTGACCGACCAGATCGTCTACCTGGAAGAGGGCGATGTGGTCGACCTGCAACTGGGCCGCCACTGGGTGCTGGGGCGCGATGCGCAAGGCGCGCTCAGGCCGGTGGAACGGCCGGTGCGCACCGTGCAGGCCCACAGCGGCGCGGCCGAGCTGGGCCCTTATCGGCACTACATGCAAAAAGAGATCTTCGAGCAGCCCCGCGCCATCGCCGACACCCTCGAAGGCATCGAGAGCATCGTGCCCGAACTGTTCGATGGCGTGGCCCAGCAGCCCGGCGAAAGCGGGGCGGCGGCCTGGCGGGTGTTCAAGGAGATCGACTCGGTACTGATCCTGGCCTGCGGCACCAGCTACTACAGCGCCTGCGCGGCCAAGTACTGGCTTGAATCCATCGCCCGCATCCCGACCCAGGTCGAGATCGCCAGCGAATACCGCTACCGAGAGTCGGTGCCCAACCCGCGCAGCCTGGTGGTCACCGTGAGCCAGTCGGGCGAGACCGCCGACACCCTGGCCGCGCTGCGCCATGCCCGCAGCCTGGGCATGGAACAGACCCTGACCATCTGCAACGTCGCCACCAGCGCCATGGTGCGCGAATGCAAGCTGGCCTACATCACCCGTGCCGGCGTCGAGATCGGGGTGGCCTCCACCAAGGCCTTCACCACGCAGCTGGCCGGCCTGTTCCTGCTGACCCTGGCCCTGGCCCAGTCGCGCGGCCTGCTCAGTCCGCAGGACGAGGCCGGCCACCTCAAGGCCATGCGCCATCTGCCGGCCGCCCTGCAGGCGGTGCTGGCCCTGGAGCCCCAGGTGATGGCCTGGGCCGAAGACTTCGCCCGCAAGGAGAACGCCCTCTTCCTGGGCCGTGGCCTGCACTACCCGATCGCGCTGGAAGGCGCGCTCAAGCTCAAGGAGATCACCTACATCCACGCCGAAGCCTATGCCGCCGGCGAACTCAAGCACGGCCCCCTGGCCCTGGTCACCAGCGAGATGCCGGTGGTGACCGTGGCCCCCAACGATGCGCTGCTGGAAAAGCTCAAGAGCAACCTGCAAGAGGTGCGGGCGCGCGGCGGCGTGCTCTATGTGCTGGCCGATGCCGACACCCGCATCGAAAGCGGCGAGGGCCTGCACGTGATCCGCATGCCCGAGCACTACGGGGCGCTGTCACCCCTGCTGCACGTCGTGCCGCTGCAGCTGCTGGCCTATCACACCGCCTGCGCACGCGGCACCGATGTGGACAAGCCGCGCAATCTGGCGAAGAGTGTGACGGTGGAGTGAGGGGTGGTTGCGGGGGCGACTTTTATTTCGGGTAATTAAAGTCGTAAACACGCAAATAAAGTCGTAAACAGGCCTACAGCATTCATGCGGGTTTGCGGGGCGGTCATTTGTAACTGTAAAGTCGTGAACTCGAATTCAACGGGTAAAGAAGACCTATAGATGCGAACTTGGCCTAGGCTTAAATTAGACTTTTTGCTATACAAAAAAGAGCGCCTGCCTCGAGCGCTCTTTTTTTGGGTCTTGCGAGAAGGCTTGCGGTCTAAGCAGGCTTTAGATGTCCAAAGACTGCAAGAGGCTGAACTCAGACATTCAGGTCGAATGATCGGATTTCGGCTTGTGGGCACAGAGCGGACTGTCCCACTTCAGTGGAGCTACGCTTCAGTCCACGCGGAATGAAGTTCGAAAGTGCTGACTTCCGTCACGCGCTGGCTTCAATCACCCAAAACGGAAGCCAAATAGTCCGCCGTTCTCTGTATGGTCCGAAAGCCGGGTATCTAGAACCGCAACTCCTAGATCGCTTGACTCGTCAGCAGGCAACCGATCGAAGATAGACGGACGCTCGGCGCGGTGCCTTGGCTGGCCGCCCGACCCGCTGCTCGGATAGGGGAACGTCAAACACCAGCTTTTCTCTTGCCAAAAGGTTCGAGCACCGAATCGTGGACCATCGTCGATGGACCGTGTCACGAATCGGTTGCTTCGGCCTTGGATACCTGTTGCTCATTCAACAAGGCATCAGCAATTCGTTTGAATATTCGAGGTGGCTCTGTTATTCAAAGAGTAGAGGGCAGGAGGCGTGTGGCCTGCAGTAGATGAGTCAAAGTTGCTGCCTATTCAACAACGATTCAGCAAATTGGTTACTTATATCTTTGTTGTTATTCTTTTTGGGTGTTTGTTAATTTGAAAATAATTCTTTGTAGCGTCATCATGGGAAAATATTGAATAAAAACAAGGGGTTGCGACTAACTTGGAAATCGTCTATGGATTTGATTATTTCGATGAATTGGCTCGGGTTAATGCGCTGAAACTGGCGCTGTCATTAAGACGGAAGCGCTTGGCTGGTCTGTCAGCGGTCGCGTATATCAGGTGAAAGCCTGTCAACTGGGGGCCATGAATTGAGTCGAAAAATCAAA
>JAFAMV010000072.1 GCA_019233055.1 Curvibacter sp. | reverse complement strand
GCTGGTCCTGAACAAGCTCGACATGGTGCCGGCGGAACAGCGGGCCGCCGTGGTCAAGGATTTTGTGAAGCGCTACAAATTCAAGGGGCCGGTGTTCGAGATCTCGGCATTGACCCGCGAAGGTTGCGAGACCCTGATCAAGGCGATCTATCTCCATGTGAAGACGCAGCAGGCCGCCGAGCAGGCGCCGGCCGAGGTGGATCCCCGTTTCGCAGAGCCGTCGGGATCCTGACGCACCGCATTCGGCATTCAACGCAAGATGACGCCAGCCGTCGCTGGCCATCGGTTCATCCAATGACTCAAATTTCTGAATCCAAGTTGCTGGCCGACGCCAGGCGCATCGTGGTCAAGGTGGGTTCGAGCCTGGTCACCAACGAAGGGCGTGGGCTCGATGAAACCGCCATCAGCGAATGGTGTCGCCAACTGGCGGCCTTGGTGCGCGATGGCCGGGAGGTGGTGATGGTCTCCAGTGGGGCCATTGCCGAGGGCATGAAGCGCCTGGGCTGGAGCGTGCGCCCGAAGGAAGTGCACGAACTGCAGGCCGCCGCCGCGGTGGGGCAGATGGGCCTGGCCCAGATGTATGAGACCAAGCTGCGTGAAAATGGCCTGGGCAGCGCCCAGGTCCTGCTGACCCATGCCGATCTGGCCGACCGCGAGCGCTATCTCAATGCGCGCTCCACATTGCTGACCCTGTTGCGCCTGCAGGTGGTGCCTGTCATCAATGAGAACGACACGGTGGTCAACGATGAAATCAAGTTTGGCGACAACGACACGCTCGGAGCGTTGGTGGCCAATCTGGTGGAGGCGGATGCCCTGATCATCCTCACCGATCAGAAAGGCCTTTACACCGCCGATCCCCGCCGCGATCCCGATGCGCGCTTCGTGCATGAGGCCAAGGCGGGCGATCCGGCGCTGGAGGTCATGGCCGGCGGCGCGGGGTCGAGCATTGGCAAGGGGGGCATGATCACCAAGATCCTGGCCGCCAAGCGGGCGGCCGGATCGGGTGCCTCCACGGTGATCGCCTGGGGGCGTGAGCCCGAAGCCCTGGTGCGCCTGACGCAGGGCGAGGCCATCGGAACGCTGCTGGTGGCGCAGACGGCCAAGAACCAGGCGCGCAAGCAATGGATGGCTGATCACCTGCAGATGCGCGGCGCCGTCCTCATCGATGAGGGGGCGGTGCTCAAGCTGCGTGACGAGGGCAAGAGCCTGTTGCCGATCGGCATGACGGCCGTCGAAGGCGAGTTCTCGCGCGGCGATGTGATCGCCATCAAGGACGCCGCAGGCGCCGAGATCGCGCGGGGGTTGGCCAACTATGCGAGTGCCGAGGCGCGCCTGCTGTGCCGCAAGCCTTCCGCCGAGTTCGAGCGCTTGCTGGGCTACGTGGCGGAGCCTGAGATGGTGCACCGCGACAATCTGGTGCTGCAGCGCTGAGGACGGCGTTGTCGCACCACGAAAACGGCCGCAGGCGAATGCGGCCAGGGTGCCCCGGCCGGAGATCAGTTCGGCTTCTGGCTGTCGGTGCTGCTGGTCATCGGCGCCGTGACCACCAGATGCGGGTCGGGCTCAAAGGTGGCCCCCGGTGGCAACTCATACGAGGCCGAGGGCGGCAGGCGCGCAAGATGTGCATCCGAGCCGGTCTCGCCGTCCCGCACCCGCATGCCGCCCCGCAGGAATCGGTTGCGTGGCTCGGGGCGGGGCAGGAATCGCGCCAGCTCGGTCAGTGCCAGTTCGTAGACGCCGCGTTTGAATTCGACCACCACGTCCAGCGGCACCCAGTACTCGTTCCAACGCCAGGCGTCAAACTCGGGATGGTTGGTGGCGCGAAGATTGAGGTCCCAGTCGTGACCCAGCAATTGCAGCAGATACCAGATCTGCTTCTGGCCTCTGTAGTGGCCGCGAGCATCCCGGCGGATGTACCGGTCAGGCACCTCGTAGCGCAACCAGTCCCGGGTGCGGGCAACAATGCGAACATGCTCCGGATGGAGTCCCACTTCCTCGTGCAATTCCCTGAACATGGCCTGCTCGGGGCTTTCGCCTCGATCAATGCCACCTTGCGGAAACTGCCAGCTGTGGGTCCGGATGCGCTTGCCCCAGAACACCTGGTTCTTATGGTTGAGCAGGATGATGCCGACGTTCGGCCTAAAGCCGTCCCGGTCAAGCATAATCAAACCCCAAATTTTTAAACTGAGTCCATTATGCACGGTGCGGACCGTGTCACAAGAGGACTGCCCCCAACTTCTCCGATCCCCAGATGAAAGCCTCCCAATTCTTCATTTCCACCCTCAAGGAAGCGCCGGCCGATGCGGAGGTGGTCAGTCACAAACTGATGATGCGCGCCGGCATGATCAAGAAGCTGGGCGCCGGGGTCTACAACTACATGCCGCTGGGCCTCAGGGTGATCCGCAAGGTCGAGGCCATCGTGCGCGAGGAGATGAACCGGGCCGGTGCCGTCGAGGTCACCATGCCGGTGGTGCAGCCGGCCGAACTCTGGCAGGAGACCGGCCGTTTCGAGAAGATGGGCCCCGAGTTGCTGCGCATCAAGGACCGCCATGACCGCGACTTCGTGATCCAGCCGACCTCCGAAGAGGTCGTGACCGACATCGCACGCCAGGAGCTTCGCAGCTACAAGCAGCTGCCCAAGAACTTCTACCAGATCCAGACCAAGTTCCGCGATGAACGCCGCCCGCGTTTCGGCCTGATGCGGGGCCGCGAGTTCATCATGAAGGACGCTTACAGCTTCGACCGCGACCAGGCGGCGGCCAAGGCCAGCTACCAGGTCATGGCCTCGGCCTACCGGCGCATCTTCGACCGTTTCGGCCTCACCTATCGGGCGGTGGCGGCCGACAGCGGTGCCAT
>JAFAMV010000002.1 GCA_019233055.1 Curvibacter sp. | reverse complement strand
GTTGCCGATGCGCCGCGCCACCAGCGACTGCTCGATCAGGTTGCCACCCCGGATCACGCAGTCGACGTTGTCCGAGATCAGGTCGACGATGCGGTCGCTCACGCCCAGGTCGAGCTGGATGTCGGGGTAGCGGGCATAGAAATCGCTGAGCCTGGGAATCATCAGCTGGCGCGCCACCGTGGTGCCCACGTCCACGCGCAGGCGCCCGCGCGGGTTGGCGCGGGCATTGCTCATGCTGGCCTCGATGTCGTCGAAGTCGGTGAGCAGGCGCACGGTGCGTTCGTAATAGGCCGCACCGTCGGCGGTCACGGTCACGCGGCGCGTGGTGCGGTTCAGCAGTTTCACCCGCAGCCGGGCCTCCAGGGCCTGGATCTGCTTGGTCACCGTGGCCTTGGGCAGGGCCAGCGAATCGGCGGCCCGGGTGAAGGTGCCGGCTTCGACCACTCTGACGAAAATGCGCATGGCCTGGATCTGGTCCACGGGCTCTCCTGGTCTCTTTGTCCGGATTTGGACAGTGGAAGAATTCTCACACGCCGATGTCCTTTCATTGTTGGGCGTTTGGAAACACTGCTGTCGCCGATCGCCGGTTTATCGACCCGCCGGCAGCCGCTACATTGGCAGCATCCCCAAGTCCTGGATACCCCGTCATGCCCGCCCTGCCACCCTCTGAAGACACGCCGCCCGCCCCGTCCGGCCTGCCGCAGCCGCCCTGCACCGACCGCAGTGTGGTGCTGGCCCCGGGCCATGCGGTGGATGTGCGCATCTATGGCCGCAAGAAGGCCGGCCAGACCCTGCCGCTGGTGGTTCATTTCCATGGCGGCGCCTTTGTCTCGGGGGACCTGGACAACGGCTGCACCGTGGCCAGCCTGCTGGCAGCGGCCGGCTCGGTGGTGGTGTCGGTGGCCTACCCGCTGGCGCCGCAGCATCCGTTCCCGAATGCGGCCGAGGTCGGCTACGGGGTGCTCAAATGGGTGTTCAAGCAGCGCAGCAAGCTGGGTGGGCCGGGGGCCGAGGTCTATCTGGCCGGCGAGGAGGCCGGCGGCAATGTGGCCGCTGCCGTCAGCCTGATGGCGCGCGACCAGTCGCACCCGCCGCTGGCCGGGCAGATCCTGCTGTCGCCGATGCTCGATCCCTGCACCGGCACCGCGTCGCTGCGGCAGGCCACCGGGCAGGCCACCTGTTGCAAATGGGTGGATGGCTGGCTGCGCTATCTGAGGGGGCCGCGCGATGCCGAGCATCCCTATGCGGTGCCGGCCAGTACCCTGCGCCTGCAGGGACTGCCGCCCACCCTGGTGCTGGTGGGCCAGTCCGATCCGATGCGCGACGAGGCCCTGGCCTATGCCGCGCGGCTCGAGGCGGCAGGTCTCGAGGTGTGGCGCGAGGTCTTCGACGATGTGCAGGACTGGCCCGAGGCCCTGCTCGAGGCGGCGCCCACCGAATGCCCTTGTGCCGCCCAGGTGCAGGCGCGCTTCAGCGCGTTCTTCGAAGCCACCCGATGTCCGGTGCCTTCCTGAGCCGCATGAGCTGAGCGGCCGCGCGCTTCGCGCCGGCCCTTGAACCCCGTTCCGTCTGATCGCCGGCGGCCCTGGCCGGCGATGGCTTGGCCGTGGCCGGCAGCCCCCCCAAATTCCCCTCGATCCGAGCCCATCTCGCCCTGTGGCGGCATGGGGTTGGTTGATGTTTTTTTGTTGTTTTATGTCTCTTTCTACTGTCATCTGTCGTCATCTGTCGATTTTCAAGGCGCTTGCCTATTTCCTGATTCAAACCGGAGGACCCACACCATGAACCCCAATGATTCCCTGATTCCCAAGCCGGGCCGCCGGGCCGGGCTGTCGCTGGCCGTGGCGCTGCTCGTGCTGGGCGGGCTCGGCGCCGTCTTCGGACTGCACGCCTCGCATGCCGACGCGCCGGCGGCGCTGGTCCCGGTGCCGCCCACCGTCTCGGTGGCGACGGTGGAGGCGCGTGACATCACTCTGTGGGACGAGTTCTCGGGCCGGCTCGAGGCCATCGAGCGGGTCGACCTGCGGCCGCGCGTGGCCGGCGCCGTGCAGTCGATCCATTTCCGCGAGGGGGCCTTGGTGAAGGCCGGCGACCTGCTCTTCACGCTGGACCCCGCGCCCTATGCGGCCGAGGTCGACCGCGCCCAGGCCCAGGTGGCGGCCGCCCAGGCCCGCCTGGCCTACAGCCACAGCGATCTGGAGCGGGCCGAGCGCCTGTGGGCCGACCACGCCATTGCCCAGCGCGAGCACGACGAGCGCCTGAATGCCGACCGCGAGGCCCAGGCCAATCTGCGGGCGGCCGAGGCTGCGCTGCAGACCGCCCAGCTCAACCTGGGCTACACCCAGGTGCGGGCGCCCGTCAGCGGCCGGGTCGGGCGCATCGAGGTCACGGTGGGCAACCTGGTGGCCGCCGGCGCCAGCGCGCCGGTGCTGACCACCCTGGTCTCGCAAAGCCCCATCTACGCGAGCTTCGAGGCCGACGAGCAGGTGGTGTCGCGTGCCTTGCAGAGCCTGGGGCAGGGCGGCGCGGTGCGCGGCCAGCTCGAGCGCATCCCGGTGCGCATGGGCACGGCGGCCGACGGCGCCACCCCCTATGCGGGCCATCTGCAGCTGATCGACAACCAGGTCGATGTGCGCAGCGGCACGGTGCGGGTGCGCGCCGTGTTCGAGAACACCGACGGCAGCCTGATGCCCGGGCAGTTCGCCCGCCTGCGCATGGGGCAGGCGCAGAAGGTCAGTGCCCTGCTGATCAACGAGCGCGCCGTCTCGACCGACCAGAACAAGAAGTTCGTGCTGGTGCTGGGCGCCGATGACAAGACCGAGTACCGCGAGGTCACCCTCGGGGCCGCGGTGGACGGCCTGCGCGTGGTCAGCGGCGGGCTCAAGGCCGGCGAGCGTGTGGTCGTCAACGGCCTGCAGCATGTGCGCCCCGGCGACGCGGTCACCCCCCAGAACGTGCCCATGAATGCCACCGCCAGCGCGCCCTCGGTCGCGCCGGCGGCCTGAACCCGGATGGAAGCCGATTCCCATGAACCTGTCCCGCTTTTTCATTGACCGACCCATCTTCGCGGGTGTGTTGTCGGTGCTGATGTTCATCGCCGGCCTGATCGCATTGCAGGCCCTGCCGGTGTCCGAATACCCCGAGGTGGTGCCGCCCCAGGTGGTGGTGCGCGCCAACTACCCCGGCGCCAACCCCAAGGTGATCGCCGAATCGGTCGCCATGCCGCTGGAAGAGGCCATCAACGGGGTCGAAGGCATGCTCTACATGGGCAGCCAGGCGACCACCGACGGCCTGCTGACCCTGACGGTCACCTTCAAGCTCGGCACCGATCCCGACAAGGCCCAGCAGCTGGTGCAGAACCGCGTGGCCCAGGCCGAGGCGCGCCTGCCCGAGGAGGTGCGCCGCCTTGGCCTGGCGACGGTGAAGAGCTCGCCCGACCTGACCATGGTGGTGCACCTGCTGTCGCGCAACGGCCGCTACGACATGACCTACCTGCGCAACTACGCGGTGCTCAACGTCAAGGACCGGCTGGCCCGGGTCAAGGGCGTGGGCGATGTGCAGCTGTTCGGTTCGGGCGACTATTCGATGCGGGTCTGGCTGGACCCGCAGAAGGTGGCGCAGCGCGGCCTGTCCGCCGGCGACGTGGTGCAGGCCATCCGCGAGCAGAACCTGCAGGCCGCCGCCGGGGTGGTGGGCGCCTCGCCCGGCCAGCCCGGGGTCGATCTGCAGCTCTCGATCAATGCCCAGGGCCGGCTCAAGGACGAGGCCGAGTTCGGCGACATCATCGTCAAGACCGGCGCCGACGGCGCGGTGACGCGCCTGCGCGACATCGCCCGGCTCGAACTCGGCGCGGCCGGCTATTCGCTGCGCTCGCTGCTCGACAACCGCGATGCGGTGGCGATCCCGATCTTTGCCGCCCCCGGCTCCAACGCGATCCAGATCTCCAACGATGTGCGCGCGGCCATGGCCGACCTGAAGGCCGGCATGCCCCAGGGCGTGGACTACGAGATCGTCTACGACCCGACGCAGTTCGTGCGCGCGTCCATCGAGTCGGTGGTGCACACGCTGCTCGAGGCGGTGGCCCTGGTGGTGCTGGTGGTGATCCTGTTCCTGCAGACCTGGCGTGCCTCCATCATCCCGCTGCTGGCGGTGCCGGTGTCGGTGGTCGGCACCTTCGCGGTGATGCAGGTGTCGGGCTTCTCGGTGAACGCGCTGAGCCTGTTCGGGCTGGTGCTGGCCATCGGCATCGTGGTGGACGACGCCATCGTGGTGGTGGAGAACGTGGAGCGCAACATCGAGGCCGGCCTGTCGCCGCGCGAGGCCACCTACCGCGCGATGCGCGAGGTGTCCGGCCCGATCATCGCGATCGCCCTGGTGTTGTGCGCGGTCTTCGTGCCGCTGGCCTTCATCAGCGGACTCAGCGGGCAGTTCTATCGCCAGTTCGCGCTGACGATCGCCATCTCGACCATCATCTCGGCGGTCAATTCGCTGACCCTCTCGCCGGCCCTGGCCGCCCTGCTGCTGCGCGGGCATGATGCCCCGCGCGACGCGCTGACACGTGCCATGGACCGGGTGCTGGGCCGCTTCTTCGCCGCTTTCAACCGGCTCTTCGGCCGTGGTGCAGCCGCCTACAGCGGCGGGGTGCGCCGGGTGATCTCGCGCAAGACGGTGCTGATGGGCCTGTACCTCGTCCTGGTGGGGCTGACCTTCGGTCTGTTCAAGGCCGTGCCGGGCGGCTTCGTGCCGGCGCAGGACAAGCAATACCTGATCGGCTTCGCCCAGTTGCCCGATGGCGCCACGCTGGACCGCACCGAGCAGGTGATCCGCCGCATGAGCGAGATCGCGCTGCAGCAGCCCGGGGTCGAGCACGCGGTGGCCTTTCCCGGCCTGTCGATCAACGGCTTCACCAACAGCTCGAACTCGGGCATCGTCTTCGCCACGCTCAAGCCCTTCGACGAGCGCCGCGATCCGGCACTGAGCGCCGGCGCCATCGCCGGTCAGCTCAACCAGAAATACGCCGGCCTGCAAGATGCCTTCATCGCCATGTTCCCGCCACCGCCGGTGGCCGGCCTGGGCACCACGGGCGGCTTCAAGCTGCAGCTCGAGGACCGGGGGTCGCTGGGCTATGAGGCGCTGGACGGGGCGGTGAAGGCCTTCATGGCCAAGGCCTATCAGACGCCGGAGCTTGCGGGCCTGTTCACCAGCTTCGAGCTCAATGTGCCGCAGCTCTATGCCGACATCGACCGCACCCGGGCACGCCAGCTCGGGGTGCCATTGACCGAGGTCTTCGACACGCTGCAGATCTACCTCGGCAGCCTGTATGCGAACGACTTCAACCGCTTCGGCCGCACCTACAGCGTGCGGGTGCAGGCCGATGCGCCCTACCGGGCGCGCGCCGAGGACGTCGGCCAGCTCAAGGTGCGGGCAGGCAATGGCGAGATGGTGCCGCTGTCGGCGCTGATGAAGGTCGAGCCCAGTTTCGGGCCCGAGCGCGCGATGCGCTACAACGGCTACCTGTCGGCCGACATCAACGGCGGGCCGGCGCCCGGCTACTCGTCCGGCCAGGCCCAGGCGGCGGTGGCGCGCGTGGCCGCCGAGACCCTGCCGCCCGGCATCGGCTACGAATGGACCGAACTGACCTACCAGGAGATCCTGGCCGGCAACTCGGCCATCTGGGTGTTCCCGCTGGCCATCCTGCTGGTCTTTCTGGTACTGGCCGCCCAGTACGAAAGCCTGACCCTGCCGCTGGCCATCATCCTCATCGTCCCCCTGGGCCTGTTGGCCGCGATGACCGGGGTCTGGCTGTCGCGGGGTGACAACAACGTCTTCACCCAGATCGGGCTGATGGTGCTGGTGGGGCTGTCGGCGAAGAACGCGATCCTGATCGTCGAATTCGCCCGCGAGCTCGAGTTCGCCGGCCGCAGCCCGGTGCAGGCCGCGATCGAGGCCAGCCGCCTGCGCCTGCGTCCCATCCTGATGACCTCGATGGCCTTTGTGATGGGGGTGCTGCCCCTGGTGCTGTCGATGGGCGCCGGGGCGGAGATGCGGCGTGCCATGGGGGTGGCGGTGTTCGCCGGCATGATCGGCGTGACCGCGTTCGGGCTCTTCCTGACGCCGGTGTTCTATGTGCTGCTGCGTCGCCTGGCCGGCAACCGGCCGCTGATCCAGCACGCACCCCATGAGGGGCCGGCCTCGGGGGCCGGTTCCGGTGCCCATGCGCAGCCGCTGCTGGCGGCGCCACGGGGCGACCACGAATGAATGCGCAGACCCTGCGCGAAGAAAGCTGTCCCATGAAACCCCAAGCATTTCCCGGGCCGGGGCGTCCGGTCCTCCTGTCCCTGGTGGCGGCGCTGCTGCTGAGCGCCTGCGCGGCCGGGCCCACGCCGGCCGTCACGCCGGCCTCGGTGCAGGCCGTCCCGGTCCGCTTTGCTGACGCCGGCCCGGCCTGGACCGTGGCCGAACCGGCCGAATCGCAGCCGCGCGGCGCCTGGTGGCTGGCCTTCGAGGACCCGCAGCTGAGCGACCTGATCGCCCGTGCCGAGGCCGGCAGCCCCAGCCTGCAACTGGCGGCCGCCCGCTGGGCCGAAGCGCGCGCGCTGCTGCGCACGGCGGAGTCGGACCGCTCGCCCCAGCTCGGCGTCAGCGCCGGCATCGGCCGCCAGGCCGGCGCCGGCACCCTGGGCGGCAGCGAGCCCGGCACCCTGGCCACGGCGGGGCTCAACGCCTCGTACGAGCTCGACCTGGCCGGGCGGCTGCGGCGCAGCCGCGATGCGGCCGAGCTGGATGCGGCCAGCCGTGCCGGCCTGTGGCAGAGCAGCCGCCTGCTGGTGCAGGCCGAGGTGGCCCAGACCTATCTGCAACTGCGCTCGGTGCAGGCCGACCAGCGTCTGGTGCAGGACAGCCTGGACGCCTACCGCGAAACCCTGCAGCTCACCGAGCGGCGCGTGCGGGCCGGCGATGTGGCCGAACTGGACCTGGCCCGGGTGCAGACCGAGGTGGCGGCCTCCGAGTCCGAGGCCCTGGCCCTGCAGCGCCAGGAGGCTGCGCTGAACCATGCGCTGGCCACCCTGACCGGGGAGGGGGCCGGCGGGTTCCGGGTGGCCCCGGCACCATTCGACAGCCATCTGCCGCAGATCCCTGCCGGGGTGCCCGGCACGGTGCTGGCCCGGCGACCGGATGTCTCGGCCGCCCAGGCCTCGGTGCTGGCGGCCCAGGCCCGTGTCGGGGTGGCCCAGGCGGCGTGGTTCCCCTCGGTGACGCTCACCGGGGCGGCGGGCCAGGCCTCGCCCCAGCTCGGGGACCTGTTCCAGTGGTCGGCCCGGGCCTGGAGCGCCAGCGCCCTGCTGGCGCTGCCGCTGTGGGACGGCGGCCGGCGCGAGGCGGCGGTGCAGGGCGCCCAGGCCCGCCTCGACCAGGCTTTGGCCAGCTACCGGTCGCAGATCCTGCAGGCCTTCCAGGAGGTCGAGGACCAGCTCAGCGCCCTGCGCCTGCTGGCCGGTCAGGCCGAAGCCCAGCAACGGGCGGTGGCCTCGGCGCAGCGGGCCACCGCCCTGTCGGAGTCGCGTTACCGCAACGGCCTGGTCAGCCAGCTCGAACTGCTCGATGCCCGGCGCAGCGAACTGGGCAATCGACGCGCGGCGCTGCAGGTGCGCACCAGCCAGTACCTGTCGACGGTGGCCCTGGTGCGGGCCCTGGGCGGCGGCTGGGGCGAGGCGCCGGCGGCCGGCGATCTGGCGCAGCGCTGAGGCGCCGCCGCCTCAGTGGGCCTGCCGCAGGGTCTGGTGCAGGGCCGGCGGCTGTGCCCTGCCGAGCCGGGCGGCCAGGGCGAAGAGGACGATGGCGCTCAGGGCCAGCAGGTCGGTGGACAGCACCACCCAGGTCAGTGGCTGGGTCACGCCCCGGGCCGTCAGCAGATCGACGGCCTTGCCCGCCGCCAGGTTGCCGATGGCGATGGCAAACAGGTTGATGCACAGCATCGACAGGCCGCTGACCGTGGAGCGGGTCTGCGGCGGCACCATGCCGATGATGGCTGCATTGGCCGAGCCGTAGGTGGCCAGCGGCAGGAAGAAGCCGGCACACATCCCGAGGTAGAACAGGGCCGATCCCGGCGGCGCGAAACGGTAGGCCACCATCGGCGCCGCGCACACCGCGATCAGCAGCGCGATCACCGAGGCGTGGCCGCCGGGCAGGCGGTGGGCCAGCCGGTCCCCGAGCAGTCCGCCGGCCAGTGAGCCCAGGGTCCCGAACACCAGTTGCAGCGCGCCGATGCGGGTGGCCACGGTGGCGGCCTCCATGCCGCGCTCCCTGACCAGCCACAGTTGGGTGAAACTGAGCCCGGCGAAGAGAAGGTTGAGCAACACGAAGCCGGTGATGAGCAGCCCCAGGGCGGGCTGGCTGCGGAGGGCGTCGCGCACCGTCCGCCACTGCTGTCCCGGCGGTGCGCCCCGGTCCTGCGGTGCCAGGTCGCTGCGCCGGTCCGGCAGGCTCGCCAGCAGCGCCGCCACCGCCATGCCGGCGATGCCGAGGGCGTAGAAGGTCCAGCGCCAGCCCTGGCTGGCACCGAGGGTGCCGGCCAGCAGAAAGCTGCAACCGACCCCGAGCGGGATGCCCATGAAGAACACACCCAGGGCGGATCCCAGGCGTTGGCGGGAGAACAGCTCCGCCAGCAGGGACATCGCGGCCGGCACCAGGGCAGCCTCGCCGCTGGCGACGAAGAAGCGGGCCAGGGCCATGTCCTCGAAGCTGCGGGCATGGCCCGAGGCCCAGGTGCACAGGCTCCATACGAAGACACCGGCCGCCATGATGCGGGTGCGGCTGTAGCGGTCGGCCAGCGAGCCCAGGACGACCGCCATCACCCCGAAGCTCAGCACCCAGGCTGCGCCGACCAGGAAGCCGTACTGGGTGTGGCTGATCTGCAGGTCGGCCACGATCTGGGGCGAGAAGCCGAGCAGCATGTTGCGGTCGACATGGGCCAACAGGTGGATGAGCAGGAGGCTGCCGAGCACGCCTGCGGGTTGGTTCTTCCAGTTCATGGGCGCTCCTGTCTCGTGCGTCTGTCCTCTGGCCCGACCGCCGTCAGGCCGCGCAGCGCAGCGGAACACCGCGCTCGGCCGCACGGCGATTGGGCACCATGCCCAACTGCTGCAGCGTCTCGTCGGCACTGCGCCAGAAGGTGCCGGTGCGGTAGATGCGGTGGGCGTCCTCGCCGCCGGCCACCTCCCGGTTCAGCTCGCGGGCGATGCGCACCGTCCGTTCGATCTGCTGCACCGAAGTGGCCCGCCGGCCATCGGGGCCGAACAGAGTGTCTTCGATGCCGACGCGCACATGCAAGCCCAGCGCGATCGCCATGGTGGTCATGGGCACCACATGGCGGTTCAGGGTCTCGAGGGTCAGCACCGCGCCATCGGGGGTGCGGCGCACGAACTCGAGCATGTCGGCGGGGTGCAGGCCGGCGGCGCCACCGCCGATGGCGACGTAGTTGAGCACCAGCGGCCCCGAGTACGCCCCGCGCCGGATCAGCCGCTCCACCGTCTCCAGGCCGGTGAGGCTGCCCAGCATGAAATGCGGCTGGATGCCCCGGGCCACCAGACGGCGGATGTGCTCCTCGTGCCACGAGGGATTGGAGGGCACCACCATGTCGCGGTAGGCCGCCTGCAGCAGCGGGCTGGTCAGCGAGGTGCCGGCGACGTCGGCGGGAGTCATCAGCTCCATCACGTTCATCTGGCTGGTGTTGATCGCCACGGTGACCTGATCGGGCCGTGGATCGAGCTCGGCCAGCATGTGACGCGTGTCGTCGTTGAGCCAGCGGGCGGCCTGGCCCTCGTCTTCCGGCGCGAAGGAGATCGAGCCGCCGACCTGCAGCACCATCTTCGGCACGGCCTCGCGCAGGCGGGCCAGCATCTCGTTGAACATCGACAGGCGCTTGCTGCCCTTGCCGTCGGCCTCGCGCACATGGACATGCAGCACCGAAGCCCCGGCGTTGTAGCAGTCCACCGCCTTCTGCACCTGCTCGTCCAGGGTGACCGGGATGTCGTCCGAGTCGCCGGGCAGCCACTGGGGCCCGTAAGGGGCCACCTGGATCACGAGTTTTTCCTGGTTCTCGGGCAGGAGGGAGTCGTCAAGGTAATGCATGGTCGGTCTTTCAGTTGAGGAATCAGGGGGCGGCAGGTCACTGGCCGCAGGCGCCGGCGCGGGCCGGGGCGGTCTTCAGGGCGGCCAGCTCCTCCAGCAGGATCGGTGCGCCCAGGCTGCTGCTGTGGATGCCCAGCACGCTCACGGCCTGCAGCACGGCGGTGATCTCCTGCGCGGTGGCTCCCAACTCGAGCGCCTTGCGGATGTGGCGCCGCACGCCGGGGGCGTAGAGATGGGTGCAGGAGGCATCCACGGCGATGGCCAGGAATTCGAACACCTTGGGTTCGAGCACGCCCGACATCAGCGGATGCATGCCCATGGCCATGAATTTCTCGGTCCAGACGGGGTCCAGGTCGGCAAAGGGTTGCCAGTCGGGGTTCCAGCCACCGCCGGCGCGCAGGGCGTCGCAGATCGGGGTTTGGCTGGTCGGGGGCTTGTCGTTCATGGGGCAGGTCTCCTGGATCGGGGCGCCGCCAGGGGATGCGGCACCAACAGGGCTGCAGTATTCGTGTTTGATGCGAATCAATTTGACATTTTGGGAGATGCGTTTTACCGTTTGGGAACCCCCGGGAAAACCTGATGCGACACCTGATCCGCAGTGCTAGCCTGACCCACTATGTCGAGATCGCCCGTGCCGTGGGGCTGGATCCGCATCGCCAGCTCGCGCTCGCCGGCATCGACCGGGTCGCCCTGCTGGACCCCGAGCGCAAGCTGCCCGCCGAGGCGGTGGCCCACCTGCTGGAAGATTCGGCCCGGGCGGCCGGCGCGGAGGATTTCGGCCTGCGCATGGCCGAGTCCCGCGAGTTGTCCAACCTCGGGCCGCTGGCCCTGCTGCTGCGTGAAGAGCCGACGCTGCGGCGGGCCATCGAGGCCATGAGCCGCTACATGCACCTGCATACGCAGGCACTGGCCACCCATATCGAAGAGAGCGGCGATCTGGTGGTGATCCGGGAGGATGTGCTGCATGGCCCCCCTGGCAGCCAGCGGCAGTCCAGCGAGCTGGCCGTGGCGGTGCTGTTCAGGCTGCTGCGCCTGTTCCTGGGTGCGGGCTGGCGGCCGCAGAGCGTCTGTTTCATGCACGCCGCGCCACGCGATCGATCCACCCACCTGCGGGTGTTCGGCATGCCGGTGCGCTTCGGCCAGGAATTCGACGGCCTGGTCTGCCGCCGTCAGGACCTCGAACTGCCGTTGCCGACCTATGACCCTGCCATGGCGCAGGAGGTCCGCCGCTACCTGGATACCCTGCTGGCCCAGGCCGACACCTCCATGCCGGACCAGGTCCGCCAATTGGTGACAGGCCTGTTGCCGCTGGGCGTGTGTTCGGTCGAGCGCATCGCCGAGCAACTGGGGGTCGACCGCCGCACGGTGCACCACCATCTGAGCCGGCATGGCCAGAGCTATACCGGCATCCTCCATTCGGTGCGCGCCGATCTCGCCCTGCGCTATCTGGAGAATCGTGAACGGCCCCTGTCGGACGTGGCCACCCTGCTGGGCTTTTCATCGCTGAGCGCATTCTCCCGCTGGTTCGGCCAGCATTTCGGGTGCAGTGTCAGGCAGTGGCGTGCGGGGGCAGCAGAGGCCATTGAATGACATTGAAGTCAACGCGGGGGGCAACACCGAGACGCTGCTTTTGGCAGATCAGGATCGCCAAGATACTGGGATAAGATGGAGGGTTGAGATGGCCCAATGGTTGGCAAAATCTAATTTAATAAATTGAAACATTTATAATGTTTTTTAGGGCGGAGATGCAAAAATTTTCAAATAATTTTGATTTTGTTCGATTGTTGGCGGCCACTCTGGTGTTTTTGAGTCATCAACACGTACTGACTGGTCATGGGGAATTATTGCTACTGCCTGGGCTCTCCGCAGGGGCGGTGGGGGTTGGGGTTTTTTTCGCGGTCAGTGGCTTCTTGGTGACACAAAGCTGGATGCGTGATCCCCATTTGGTCAGATTTGCAGTCAAAAGACTCTTGAGGATCTGGCCAGGTTTGGCTGTGGCGGTTTTTTTAACTGTTTTTGTTGTTGGGTCTGCAGCGACCAGTCTTCCACTCGGTGACTTTCTATCCAGTCGAGCAACGTATGATTATTTCAATATATTGCGTTTTAAAATATATTATGTATTGCCGGGTGTTTTTGAAGGGAATCCCTATCCTAGGGGGGTTAATGGGTCGTTGTGGACAATTCCCATTGAGGTACAGTGGTATGTGATTTTGGCGTTTCTGGGTGCGGTAGGTCTGGTGCGCCGTCAATGGTTTTTGCTTTTGATCGGATTCTCCATTGTTGGTCTTGCCATCTTCGGCCCTCGTTTCAAATCGTCGTTCGATCGCCCCATTTATGAATTGGGAGCCTATTTCATGATGGGAATCCTGCTTGCGAGGTTTGAAAAAATATGGCGAAGTAAAAGTTATATTTTTTTTGGGGTTGTTTCTGTTGCTTCTGTGATGTTTTGGATGATTGGTGAATTTCGGCTCTCTTTGCTGTTCATGATCGCCTATTCCTCGGTGATCTTCGGATCATCCAAGCTTCCGGTGTTCCGGAGTTTTGGCCGTTTTGGTGATTTTTCTTATGGTCTCTATATCTACGCGTTTCCGGTTCAGCAGTTTGTCGTATTCTGCCTTTTTGATCGCATCGATTCACTGACGCTGGCTGCGCTGGCTTATGTCGTCACGCTGATTCTGGCCGGGCTTTCGTGGCATTTTGTGGAATCGCCGGCGTTGCGTCTGAAGCCGTCACGATAGGGCGGCATCGGTGCGGGAAAACAAATCATCCCCAATCGCCCGCATGGTGGATCGTGCAGTTATCGAGGTCGGTGACGGCCTCGTGGCAGATCCAATCCACTGATCCAATGCCAGGCGTGGTGCCTGGCGAGCGCAGGCTGTTCAGAAGCGGTGCTGATTCCGGTGCCGAAGATTTACTCCAACTCCCCCATCTGCGACTGCAGATAGTTCTGCAGGCCCACCTTGCCGAGCAGGTCGATCTGGGTTTCGAGGAAATCGATGTGCTCCTCGGTGTCGTCGAGGATCTTCTGCAGCAGGTCGCGCGAGACATAGTCGCGCACGGACTCGCAGTGGGCGATGCCGGCCTTGATCGTGGCCTGGGCGCCCTGTTCGGCCCCGAGGTCGCATTGCAGGATCTCGGGCACGTCTTCACCGACCGACAGCTTGCCCAGGTCCTGCAGATTGGGCAGGCCGTCGAGCATGAAGATGCGGTCCATGAGCCAGTCGGCGTGCTTCATCTCGCCGATCGACTCGGCGTATTCCTTCTTGGCCAGCTTGTCGAAGCCCCAGTGCTTGAGCATGCGGTAGTGCAGGAAGTACTGGTTGATGGCCGTGAGTTCGTTCTTCAGTTGCGCCTGCAGATGCGCAATGACCTGTGCGTCGCCTTTCATGGGAGCTCCTAGTGGGGTTGTACTGAGGCCGCATTGTCCGGCAGATGAGGGCCGTCCAACGAGAGGCCACATTCTTTTGCATTGGATGCGACTGAGTCGCAGATGGATTTCTCCGGGTTTGCAATTTCTTTGCAAATGAGAGTGATTCGTGTTTACAATGGATGCGCCAGCCAACGCCATCCCTTGCGGATGCTTTCCGAGCCAGCCCTGTTTCAACCTGTCTCGGAAAAGGCGTGTCGTGCTGCAGTCTTCCTCTTCTCCCGTCTCCCGCCGGCGGCGGCCGGTCCCCTGGGTCGGCTCCCTGTGTCTGGCGCTCTGTCTGCCCACCTGGGCGGGCGCCGATCCGCCGGCCGCGGGCGCTGCGGCGCCGGGCGCGAATCTCAAGGAGGTCGTGGTCAGTGGTTCGCGCCGCGAGTCCGACCCTGACGAGCTGCCGCTCAGCATCGATGTGCTCGGGCGCGACAGGCTGGATGGCCAGCAGGTGCAGGACATCCGCGACGCCGCCGGGCTCTTGCCCAATGTGTCGGTCGCAAGGTCGCCGGCCCGGTTTTCCCTGGCGGCCAGCAGCGTGGGTCGCGACCAGAACGCCGGCTTCAACATCCGGGGGCTCGATGGCAATCGGGTGCTGATGCTGGTGGATGGGGTCCGTCTGCCGCGCAGCTATGTGTTCGGCGCGAATGCCTTCGGGCGCGACTACCTGGATCTGGGGCTCATGGAGCGGGTCGAGGTGGTCAAGGGGCCGGTGTCCGCCCTGTACGGATCGGATGGCCTGGCGGGGCTGGTGAACTTCATCACCCTGGCGCCTGAGCATCTGCTGGGCGAGGGGCGTACCCTGGGGGGGCGGGCCAGCCTGGCCTACGAAGGGGATGACCGCGGCTGGCGCCTTGGTGCCTCGGTGGCTGGACGGCCCAGCGAATCCTTGCAATGGCTGCTGGCAGGCGGTGTGTTGCGCAGCTCGGCGCTGCGCAACCTCGGCGACAACGCGGCGGCCAATGTGGACCGCACCGAACCCAATCCGGAGCACGACCGGGGGCAGTCCCTGCTGGCCAAGCTGGTCATCACACCCGGCGGCGGTCTGCGCCATCTGCTGACTTTCGAGCACACGACCCGGCGCGCCGACTACGACCTGCTGACCTCGGTGGCCAAGCCGCCCCTGTCGGCCACCTCCACCGTGGCGGCCTCGGCGCTCAACGACCTGAGCCGCGACCGGCTGACCTGGGATGGGCGCCAGACCCTGCTGAGCGCCTGGGCCGACGAGTTGCGCGGCGTGCTCAGCTACCAGCGCTCGGGCGCCCGTGAATACACCTTCGAAGACCGCTATGCGACGCCAGACCGGGTGCGTGACACCCATTACGGCGAACGCAGCTGGCAGTCCGGGGTGCAGGCCATCAAGAGCGTGGGCCGGGGCGGCGATGTCCTGCACCGTTTCAACTATGGCCTGGACTGGGCCCGCACCGAGGTCGACACCCTGCAGACGGGGCTGACCCCGGCGGCCGGCGAGAGCTTTCCCTTGAAGCGCTTTCCGGACACCCGGGAGTCGAGCGCCGCCATCTACTTCCAGGACGAAATCCTGCAGGGTGCCTGGAGCCTCACGCCGGGCCTGCGCTACGAGCGCTTCAGCCTGCAGGCCAGCCAGGCGGGCTTCTCGCCGCCCTCCAGCACGCCGGCGGCCTCGCTGTCGGGGCATGCGGTGTCGCCCAAGCTGGGCCTGCTGTACCGGCTGAGCCCGCAGTGGTCGCTGTTCGCCAACTATGCCGAAGGCTTCAGGGCGCCCAACGCGGCCCAGGTCAACGGGTATTTCGAGAACTTGATCTACCACTACAAGTCGGTGCCGAATCCGAACCTCAAGCCCGAGCAGAGCCAGAACCTCGAATTCGGCTTGCGCAGGCGGCTGGCCGCCCTGACGCTGGATGCCTCGGTCTTCACCGCCCGCTACCGCGACTTCATTGAAGACCGCGCCGTCGTCGGCGGCAGCATGACCGCCGCCGACCCGACGATCTTCCAGTCCATCAATGTCGGGCGGGCCCGCATTTCGGGGCTGGAAATCAAAGGGGACATGGATTGGGGCCTGCATGGGGGCGGACGCTGGAGCACCCCGTTCGCCTACGGCCAGGTCAGCGGGCGCGACACGGTGCACAACCGGCCGCTGAATTCGGTGGATCCGAAACGCCTGCTGCTCGGGCTGCGCTACGACACCCTGGGTAGGACGGCCCGGCTGGACATGACGCACCGCGCGGCCAAGCGCGCCGCCGATGTCGACGGGGTGCAACTGCCGCAGCAGTTCCTGCCGCCGGCGGCGACCACCTTCGACCTCAGCGGTCAATGGCGCCTGCGGCCCGACCTGCGCCTGAATGCCGGTGTCTACAACCTCGGCAACCGCAAGGTCTGGAACTGGGCCGATGTGCAGGGCCTGGCCTCGACCTCGAACGTGATCGATGCCTACACCCAACCCGGCCGCTACCTGCGGCTGTCCCTGATCGCCGATTTCTGATGCCTGACTGAAGGAGTGCCCACCATGACGACGAAACTGCTGCCTCCGGCCCCCGCCGACGAGGAGTACCGGTTGCCCGACTGCGAGGCCCGATGGGCCGCGACGCTGGCGCTGATGACCGGCCACGCCCAGGCCTGCTGCGAAGCCCATCGACAGGGCATGGCCCGCAAGATCGCGGCGCATCTGCACGAACTGGGGGCTTGCGAGGGGCTGTCTTTCCATTTCCAGGCCTTGCTGGCCAGCCTGCATGGCCGCTGGGTGGCCCTGGCTGCACCGGCGGCAGCGCTTGCCACGGCCCTGCCCACCCGCGCCCTGGCTGCTGCCTGGCTGCCCTTGCCGGAGACCGTGCAATGAGCGCCGCGCCCTATACCGATGCGGCCCGGATCCGCGCAGACTATGAAGCCGCCCGAAGCACCGGCCTGCGGGCCCGCGACGCCGCCCGGCAGATCGGGCTCAGCGAGGGGGCGGTGCTGGCGGCGCATGCCGGCCCTCATGACCAGCCCTTGCAGGCCCTGCCCCTCAGGGGCGACTGGCTGGCGCTCCTGCAGGCCCTGGAGCCCTGCGGGTCCTTGATGGCCTTGACCCGCAACGAGTCGGTGGTGCATGAAAAGCACGGGACCTACCGCCAGGTGTCGGCTCAGGGCGCGGTGGCCCTGGTGCTGGACCGCGAGATCGACCTGCGCCTGTTCCTCGACCATTGGCATGCCGGTTTCGCGGTGCTGGAGGCCGGACGTTCGCCGTCGGCCCCGCTGCTGCGCAGCCTGCAGTTCTTCAACGCCCATGGGCGGGCGGTGCACAAGATCTACGCCCGCGAGGCGACCGACCGCGAAGCCCTGGAGGCGGTGATCCAGCGCTTTGCCCAGGCCGGGGCCCGGCCGCAGTTCGAGGCCGGAGCGGAGGCCGCCGATGAACCGCAGGAGCGCCCGGACGCCGATGCAGCGGGCTTTCTGGCCGGCTGGTCGCAGATGAAGGACACGCACGAGTTCTTCGGCCTGATGCAACGTTTCGGGCTGCCGCGGCAACAGAGTCTGCGCCTGGCCGAAGGGCGATTCACCTGGCGCCTGGATCCGGGCGCGGTCGAACAGGTCTTGCGCCGCGCGGCCCGGGCGCAGACCTCCATCATGGTGTTCGTCGGCAGCGGGGGCTGCATCCAGATCCACACCGGACCGGTGCATCGCATCGACACCCTGCAAGGCCCGGGCGGGGATTGGTTGAACGTGCTGGATACCGGCTTCAACCTGCACCTGAGGAGCGACCATGTGGCCGAGGTCTGGCGGGTCGAGAAGCCCACCGGCGACGGACTGGTGACCTCGATCGAGGTGTTCTCGGCGCGGGGCGAGCTGCTGGCGATGTTCTTCGGCGAACGCAAGCCCGGTCAGCCCGAACTGGCCGAATGGCGGCAACTGGTGGCAGCGCTGCCGCGCCTGGCCGGGGAGCCCGCATGAGCCCGGCCGTGATCGATCGGGCGCGGCGCGGGCTGCTGGCCGGGGCGGGGCTCGGTGCCTTCCGATGGGCCGCTGCGGCCCCTGCCGGCCGGCGTCTGGTCTGCCTGTCCGGCGCCATCACCGAGGTGGCCTATGCCCTGGGTGCCGGGCCGGACCTGGTCGGCACCGACACCACCAGCACCTACCCCGAGGCGGCCTTGAAGACACCCAAGGTCGGCTACCTGCGGCAACTGTCGGCCGAGGGCCTGCTGTCGCTGCGGCCCGACCGGGTGCTGGGCACCACCGAGGCGGGGCCGGCCACGGTGCTGGCGCAACTGCGCGAGGCCGGTGTGCTCGTCGAGCTGGTGCAGGCAGACCACAGCTGGGACGAGGTGCGGCGCAAGGTCGAGCTGGTCGGGCGGGCCAGCGGCCGTGAGGACCAGGCCCGTGCGCTGTGGACCCGCTTGCAGGCGCAATGGTCGACGGTGCAGCAGGAGGTGGCCCGGGCCCAGGGGCAGCCGAGGGCCCTGTTCATCCTGTCGCATGGCGGCGCACCCCAGGTGGCGGGCCGGGGCACGGCGGCCGATGCGGTGCTGCGCCTGGCCGGCGCGCGCAACGTGATGGACCAGTTCGAGGGCTACCGCCCCCTGACGGCCGAGGCCATGGCCAGCGCCGCGCCCGAGGTCCTGGTCACCACGACCCAGGGTCTCGAGGCCCAGGGCGGCGGGCCGCGTTTCTGGCAGCGCCCCGAACTGGCGTTGACGCCGGCGGCCCGCCGCCAGGCGCTGGTCACGCTGGAGGCCAGCCATCTGCTGGGTTTCGGCCCCCGGCTGCCCGAGGCGATCGCGGAGCTGGCCCGTGGCCTGCGCAGCGCGTGAGCTGGCAGATGGGGCGGCCGATGGGGCGACCCACAGGGCGGCGGCTGACGCCGAAGGCCATGGGCGGCCTGAGCCTGCTGCTGCTGGCCATGTCCTTGCTGGCGGGCAGCGGCATGGGGGCCTATGAGCTGGGCGCGGGGCAGATGCTCCAGGCCCTGTGGCGGGCCGCCCAGGGGCTTGCGCCGGCGGGCGCACCGGATCTGGTCTTCATGAACATCCGTCTGCCGCGCCTGTTGCTGGGGGCGCTGGCGGGGGCCGGCCTGGGGCTGTCGGGCGCCCTGATGCAGGGCCTGTTCCGCAACCCCCTGGCCGATCCGGGGCTGATCGGCGTGAGCAGCGGTGCGGCGCTGGCGGTCGGCCTGGGCCTGGTGATCGGCGCCAACCTGTGGCCCACCCTGCCGCGCACGCTGGGCAGCCCGGTGCTGGTGGCCCTGGCGTTCGGGGGTGGGCTGTTGTTCACCGCCTTGACCTGTCTGCTCGCCCAGGCCGAAGGTGGGACGCGCATGGGCCTGATGCTGCTCGGTGGCATTGCCTTGAATGCGCTGGCGGGTGCCGGGTTGGGCTTGATGAGTTTTCTGGCCACCGACGAGCAGATGCGAAACCTTCAGTTCTGGTTGCTGGGCAGCCTGGGCGGCGCGCGCTGGTCGGCGCTGGCCTGGGTGGCGCCCGCAGTGCTGCTGGCCTGTGGGCTGGGACAAGGCCTGGCGCGGGGCCTGAATGTGCTGGCCCTCGGCGAGGGCCCGGCCCGGCTTGCCGGCGTGGAGGTCGAATCCTTGAAGCGCCGCGCCATCGTGGCCAGTGCGCTGGCCGTGGGGGCGGTGACGGCCTGCACCGGCCTGGTGGGTTTTGTCGGCCTCATGGCCCCGCACGGGGTGCGTCTGCTGGCGGGGCCGGACCACCGGGTGGTGTTGCCGGCCTCGGCCCTGTGGGGGGCCGCCCTGGTGGTGCTGGCCGACGCTGCGGCCCGCATGCTGGTCCGGCCGGCCGAACTGCCTTTGGGTGTGTTGACCGCCTTTCTGGGCGCGCCGGTCTTTCTGTTCATGCTGCGGCGCCAGCGGGGCGTGCTCTGATGCTGGCCTGCGAGAACCTGCGGGTCCAGGCGGGTGGCCGCCCGCTGCTGCAGCCCTTGGACCTGGGCTGGTCGCCGGGGCGTGTGCAGGTGGTGCTCGGCCCCAACGGGGCCGGCAAATCCAGTCTGCTGGGCTTGCTCAGTGGCTTGTCGGCGCCCGGGCAGGGACAGGTCACCCTCGATGGCCGTGGTCTGGCCGAATGGAAACCCGCTGCGCTGGCGCGCCAGCGTGCCTGCGTGCCCCAGGACGGGCAGGTGGCCTTCGATTTCACGGCCGAGGCGGTGGTGGAGCTGGGGCGCCACGCCCACCGGCTCAGCCCGATGCCGCAGCAGGCTGACCGGGTGGCCGAGGTGATGGCTGCGCTGGGCCTGTCGGAGCTGCGCGGGCGCCGCTTCAACAGCCTGTCGGGCGGCGAGCGGGCCCGCGTGCATCTGGCCCGGGCCTGCGCCCAGATCTGGGAGGCGCCGCCCGACGGAGGCTCGCGGTGGCTGTTGCTCGATGAGCCGACGGCGGCGCTCGATCTGGCGCACCAGCACCAGAGTCTGCGCTGGCTGCGTGACTGGTCACGGGCCCAGCGCGTGGGGGTGGTGGCCGTGCTGCACGACCTGAACCTGGCCCTGCGCTATGCCGACGAGGCCCTGGTGCTGGGCCGGCAGGTGCCGGGGCAGGCGCTGCCCGAAGGGCGCCAGGGGCCGGTGCGCGAGTTGCTGACGCCGGCCCTGGTGCGGCAGGTCTGGGGGGTGGACTGCCAGGCGGTCGGCCACGGCGGCGTGCCTCAGCTGCTGTTCGGCTGAGGGTCCGGGCGGCTGGGCGGCTGGGCGGTGGGTCAGTACACCAGGCGCTCGGGCCGGATCTCCTGCAGGATGGTGGTGGCGATCTCCTCGATCGACTTGGTGGTGCTGCTGAGCCAGCGGATGCCGCTGCGCCGCATCATCGACTCGGCTTCGTTGACTTCCATGCGGCAGTTCTCGAGGCTGGCGTAGCGCGAGTTGGGGCGCCGTTCGTTGCGGATCTCGGACAGGCGCTCGGGCTGGATGGTCAGCCCGAACAGCTTCTTGCGGAAGGGCACCAGGGCGGGCGGCAGTTGCTGGCGTTCGAAGTCCTCGGGGATCAAGGGGTAGTTGGCCGCCTTCAGGCCGTGCTGCATGGCCAGGTACAGGCTGGTGGGGGTCTTGCCGCTGCGGCTCACGCCGACCAGGATCACATCGGCCGCCTCGAGGTCGCGGTTGGACTGGCCGTCGTCATGGGCCAGGCTGAAGTTGATGGCTTCGATGCGGTCGTGGTATTCCTTGCTCTTGCTCACGTCCGAGAAGCGGCCCACCCGATGGTGCGACTTGATGCCGAGTTCGTTCTCGAGCGGATGCACGAAGGTGCCGAACATGTCCAGCAGCATGCCCTGGCAGCCCTCCTGGATCACGGCCAGCACCTCCATGTTGACCAGGGTGGTGAAGACGATGGGCTTGCGGCCCTCGACCTCGGCGGTGTGGTTGATCTGGCGCACCGCCTGGAACGCCTTGTCCACCGTGTCGATGAAGGGCAGGCGCACATGGCGGGGCTTCATGTCGAATTGGGCGAGGATGGCGTTGCCGAAGGTCTCGGCGGTGATGCCGGTGCCATCCGAGATGAAGAAGACGGTACGGGTGTGCATGAAATGTTTTCACAAAGTTGTAGTGCACCCATGCCAGGCCGGGAATGCCGGGCGGGCCTACAATTCGCCGATTATCCAAATTCCCGCCATGCACCGCTTTGACCCAAAAGCAGAACAATCAAGTTGCCGGCCGTGCATGGCCCGCTGCTGCGCGCCCGCCATGGCGCCCAGGGCAGACGACCCGGTTTCAACTTCTGGAGCTTTCCCATGTCTGCACTTTTCAGCCCGACCGCCCTGGTCGTTCCGTTTGAGAACCTGAGAATGTCCGATGTCGAGGCGGTTGGCGGCAAGAACGCCAGCCTCGGCGAAATGATCTCGCAGCTGCCCCAGGGCGTGCGGGTCCCCACCGGTTTTGCGACCACCGCCCATGCCTTCCGGCAGTTCCTGGCCCATGACGGCCTGGCCGATCGCATCAATTCCCGCCTGTCCAGCCTGGACACCGAGGATGTCAACGCCCTGGCGGCCGCCGGCGCCGAGATCCGCGCCATGGTCGAGGCGCAGCCGTTCCCGGCCGATCTCGAAAAGGCCATCCGCGAAGCCTTCACGACCCTGAGCGCCGGCAACGCCGCCGCCTCGTTCGCCGTGCGTTCCTCGGCCACGGCCGAAGACCTGCCCGATGCCTCGTTTGCCGGCCAGCAGGAGACCTTCCTCAATGTGGTGGGCATCGAGTCGGTGCTGCACAAGATGAAGGAGGTGTTCGCCAGCCTCTACAACGACCGCGCCATCAGCTACCGCGTGCACAAGGGCTTTGCCCATGCCGACGTGGCGCTGTCGGCGGGCGTGCAGCGCATGGTGCGCTCCGACCTGGGGGCCGCCGGCGTGATGTTCACCATCGACACCGAGTCGGGTTTCGAAGAGGTGGTCTTCATCACCTCGAGCTTCGGCCTCGGCGAGACCGTGGTGCAGGGCGCGGTGAACCCCGATGAGTTCTACGTCCACAAGCCCATGCTCAAGGCCGGCAAGCGATCGGTGATCCGGCGCAACCTGGGCTCCAAGCTGATCCAGATGGTGTTTGCCTCGGCCGAGGAAAAGGCGGCCTCGGGCAAGCTGGTGAAGACGGTGGACGTGCCGGCCGAGCAGCGCAACCGCTACTCGCTGACCGACGCCGAGGTCGAGCAACTGGCCCAGTACGCCCTGGTGATCGAGCAGCATTACGGGCGCCCGATGGACATCGAGTGGGGCAAGGACGGCAGCGACGGCCAGCTCTACATCCTGCAGGCCCGTCCCGAGACGGTGAAGAGCCAGCAGCAGGGCAAGGCCGAGCTGCGCTACAAGCTCAAGGGCCAGGGCGCGGTGCTGGCCGAAGGCCGGGCCATCGGCCAGAAGATCGGCACCGGCCCGGTGCGCCTGGTGCACCACATCAGCGAGATGGACAAGGTCCAGCCCGGCGATGTGCTGGTCACCGACATGACCGATCCCAACTGGGAGCCGGTGATGAAGCGTGCCAGCGCCATCGTCACCAACCGTGGCGGGCGCACCTGCCATGCGGCCATCATCGCGCGCGAGCTGGGCATCCCGGCCGTGGTGGGCTGCGGCAACGCCACCGATCTGCTCAAGGACGGCACCCTGGTCACCGTGAGCTGCGCCGAAGGCGACACCGGCCGCATCTACGACGGCCTGCTCGAAACCGAGGTGACCGAGACGCAGCGCGGCGCCATGCCCCCGATCGGCACCAAGATCATGATGAACGTGGGCAACCCGCAACTGGCCTTCGACTTCTGCCAGTTGCCCAACGAAGGCGTGGGCCTGGCCCGGCTCGAGTTCATCATCAACAACAACATCGGCGTGCACCCCAAGGCCATCCTCGACTACCCGAACATCGATGCCGACCTCAAGAAGGCGGTCGAATCGGTGGCGCGGGGCCATGCCTCGCCGCGCGCCTTCTATGTCGACAAGGTGGCCGAGGGCGTGGCCACCATCGCGGCGGCCTTCTGGCCCAAGCCGGTGATCGTGCGGCTGTCCGACTTCAAGAGCAATGAATACCGCAAGCTGATCGGCGGCAGCCGCTACGAACCCGAGGAAGAAAACCCGATGTTGGGCTTCCGCGGCGCGGCGCGCTACATCAGTGCCGATTTCGGCGAGGCCTTCGCCATGGAGTGCGAGGCCATCAAGCGCGTGCGCAACGACATGGGCCTGAGCAATGTGCAGGTGATGGTGCCCTTTGTGCGCACCCTGGGCCAGGCTGACCGCGTGACCCAGCTGTTGGCGGCGCACGGCCTGCAGCGGGGCAGCAACGAGCTCAAGCTCATCATGATGTGCGAGGTGCCGAGCAACGCCATCCTGGCCGACGAGTTCCTGCAGTTCTTCGACGGCTTCTCGATCGGCTCCAACGACCTGACCCAGCTGACCCTGGGCCTGGACCGCGATTCGGGGCTCGAACTCCTGGCCGCCGACTTCGACGAGCGCGACCCGGCGGTCAAGGCCATGCTCAGCCGTGCCATCGCCGCCTGCAAGGCGCAGGGCAAGTACGTCGGCATCTGCGGCCAGGGCCCGAGCGACCATCCCGACTTCGCCCAGTGGCTGGCCGCTGAGGGCATCGCCTCGATCTCCCTGAACCCCGACAGTGTGATCGACACCTGGAAGCGCCTGGCGGGCGATTGAGCTTCCGGGCCCATGCCGCCACCAGGCCGCTGTCGTGCGGGCTAACGCCTAGCGACAGCGGGCCTGTCCGGTGCGAAGATCGGACGATGTCCAGTTCCCAGTCTGAAGACGCTCCCGCACCGGCCCGCGGGCACTGGTGGTTCCGTGGGCCGATGCTGCTGCTGTGGGTGGCAGTGTCGTTCGGCAGCTGCTATTTCGCCCGCGATCTGGCGGCCTGGCATCTGGGCCCCTGGGGGGGCTCGCTGGGCTACTGGATGGCGGCCCAGGGGGCGGTGCTGATGTTCCTGGTGATCGTGGTGCTCGATGCCCTGGTCATGAACCGCCTCGAAGCGCCGGAAGGCGGGGAAGCGGCCGATGGCGGATGAGTCGGGCCCCTGGTCTGCGCAGGGGCGCCAGCGCTACGAACGTCGGCTCTACCGCATCCTGGCGCTCTATGTGCTGAGCCTGCTCGGCTTTCTCTGGCTCATGGCCTGGGCCGAACGCCAGGGCCTGTCCCGGCGCTGGATCGGCCCCATCTTCCTGTTTTCGAGCGTGATGGTCTGTGCCGGCATCGGCATCTATTGCCGCACCACCGACGCCGAAGACTACTACGTGGCGGGCCGGCGCATCCCGCCCTTCTTCAATGGCATGGCCGCCGCCGCCGACTGGATGAGCGCGGCCTCCTTCATCAGCCTGGCGGGCGCGCTGTACCTGCAGGGCTTCTCGGGCACGGCGGACCAGCCGGGGGGGCTGGCCTATGTGCTGGGCTGGACCGGAGGCTTCTGTCTGGTGTCCATGCTCATCGCGCCCTATCTGCGGCGCATGAATCTCTACACCGTGCCCGACTTCTTCGACCGGCGTTTCGGTGGACGCTGGCCGCGGGTGATCGCCGCGCTGGCAGCGGTGGCCTGTTCCTTCACCTACGTGGTGGCGCAGATCTATGGCGTCGGCCTGATCGCCTCGCGCCTGACCGGCGTGCAGTTCGAGATCGGCATCATGCTGGGCCTGGGCGGGGTGCTGCTGTGTTCGTTTCTTGGCGGCATGCGGGCCATCACCTGGACCCAGGTCGCCCAGTATGTGATCTTGCTGCTGGCCTTCCTGATCCCGGTGTCCTGGCTGTCCTACAAGCAGTTGGGCAGCCCCCTGGCGCCGCTGGTCTATGGCCACCAACTGGAGAAGATCGCGGCGCTGGAGCAGCAACTGATCGATTCGCCGGCCGAGAAGCAGGTGGCCGCCGAGTACCTGCGCCGGGCCCGGGCGGACGAGCAGAACCTGTCGCATGTCGAAGTCGCCCTGGTGCGTGAGCGCCAGGCGGCCCAGGAGCGCCTGAACACCCTGCGCCAGCGCAATGCCGACGTGACCCTGATCCTGGCGGCCAGCCGCGAGGTCGCCAACCTGCCCGAGGATGCCGCCTCGGCCCGCGAGCAATGGAAGCGCTCGATCCAGGACAACCGCGAGCATGCCGCGCCGTTGGCCGGGATGCCGCGCCAGACGCAGGCTTTCGCCGGCGACCCCGATGGCAGTCCGGCCGAGCGCGAAAGCTACCAGCATTCGCGGCTGAATTTCCTCGCCCTGATGTTCTGCCTCATGGTTGGCACGGCCGGGCTGCCGCACCTGCTGACGCGCTACTACACCACGCCCACCGTGGCCGAGGCGCGCAGCTCGGTGAGCTGGTCGCTGCTGTTCATCGCGCTGATCTACCTCAGCGCGCCGGCCCTGGCGGTGCTGGTCAAGTTCGAGGTCATGAACAACCTGGTGGGCATGCCTTTTGACCAATTGCCGCCCTGGATCGTGCAGTGGTCCAAGGTCGACCCGTCGCTGGTCTCGGTCAGCGATGTCAATGGCGATGGGGTGCTGCAGTTCGGCGAGCTGAGACTGGGTGCGGACATCGTCATGCTGGCCACCCCCGAGATCGGCGGTCTGCCCTATGTGGTGTCGGGGCTGGTGGCCGCAGGCGGGCTGGCGGCGGCCCTGTCGACGGCCGACGGCCTGCTGCTCACCATCAGCAATTCCCTGGTGCGCGACCTGCGGCTGTTCAGTGCCGGGCCGCGCAAGCAGCGCGCCGAGCAGCGCGTGATCCTGTCCAAGTTCATGCTGCTGAGCGTGGCCATGGTGGCGGCCTTCGTGGCCGCCATGAAACCGTCCGAGATCCTGCCCCTGGTCTCGGCCTCGTTCTCGCTGGCCGCCTCGGCCTTGGTGCCGGCCATGGTGCTGGGCATCTTCTGGCGCGGCGCGACGCGGGCCGGTGCGGTGGCCGGCATGCTCGCCGGCCTCGGGGTGACCTCGTACTACCTGCTGGTCAATGCCCCGGGCCTGCGTGCCCTGCTGGGCCTGGCGCCGGGCCATTCGCTGTGGATGGGCATCGAGCCCATCTCGGCCGGGGTCTTCGGGGTGCCGGTCGGCCTGATCGCGACCGTGCTGGTAAGCGGGCTGCGCTGGCCCTGGGGCCCCGAACCCATCGAGGCGGTCGAGCCCTGAGCGGCCTGCCGGCTCAGGCGACGGCCAGCAGTTCGACGTCGAATTTCAAGGTGGCGTTCCCGGGGATCACGCCGCCGGCGCCGCGTGCGCCATAGCCCAGATGGGCGGGGATGATCAGAGTGCGCTTGCCGCCCACCTTCATGCCCTGCACGCCCAGGTCCCAGCCCTTGATCACCATGCCGGCACCCAGATGGAATTCGAACGGCGAGTTGCGGTCCAGGCTGGAGTCGAACTTGGCGCCCTGGGCCCCGTTCTTGAAGAGCCAGCCGGTGTAGTGCACCCGCACCTTGCGGCCCGCCTGGGCTTCGTCGCCTTCGCCGACCAGGGTGTCCTCGATCAGCAGCTCGGCCACGGCCGCCTGTTGCGACTGCACGCCCAGCAGTTCGACATCGAACTTCAGCGTGGCGTTCGGGGGGATCACGCCGCCGGCGCCGCGTGCGCCGTAGCCGAGCGAGGCCGGAATGATCAGGGTGCGCTTGCCGCCCACCTTCATGCCCTGCACGCCTTCGTCCCAGCCCTTGATGACCATGCCGGCGCCGAGGGCGAATTCGAAGGGGTCGTTGCGGTCCACGCTGGAGTCGAACTTGGCGCCTTGCTCGCCGTTGTCATAGAGCCAGCCGGTGTAATGCACGCTGACGTCGTCGCCGGCGCGGGCTTCGGGGCCGGTGCCCACGGTGGTGTCTTCATATTGCAGGCCGGTGGCGCTGGTGGGCATGGTGTTTCCTTGAGGGGGTCGGTCTTGAGAAGCGCCGGGCCCGGAGCCGGGCTGCGGTCGCGAAGCCGGGATTATCCCTGAAAGGCCAGGCCCCGGCCGGCCTGGGTGCGAGGCGCGAAGGGCCCGCACGTTGTGCCACGGCTCAGTCGGCGCCGGCGGGCTTTTTCGCTCGGCTGGCTGCCCATTTGCTGGCGAAGGCGGGCAGTTCGTTGAGCCGCCTGAGCAGGTCCTTGCCGCTTTCGGTCACCAGATAGCCCGACGGGCCGTGGTCGAGCAGGCCGGCCGCGCGCAACTCCTTGATCCGGGTGTTCAGGGTGTTCGGGGTGATGCCGCCCACGCTGTCCTGGAGCAGGCGGAAGGTCTGGGCATGTTCGTCGCGCAGCGCCCACAGCACGCGCAGCGCATAGCGCGATCCGAGCAGATCGAACAACTGGCTGATGGCCGGGACATCCTTGGGACTCATGGGGGCTCTCCTGGTGGTGCCGGCGCCCGGCACCTGTGCGAAAAGCACTATAGTCCAAAAACACGATTGCTACAGCATTGGTAGCTACCCGGTACCAGCGGGCAAGCCCTGGCTCAGAGGTAGATCTTCTGAAGCAGGCGGATCAGGGTCTTGCGCTCGGCGGGGCTCAGCCTGGATGTGGCTTCGATCTCCAGGTCGGCGGCGGTCTGCTCGGCGTCCTTCATCATGGTCAGACCTGAGGGGGTGAGGTGCAGGCCGACGGCCCGGCCATCGCTGGGGTGCGGGCGCCGCTCGATGAGGCCGCGCCGGTCCATGGAGGCGATGATGCCGACCAGGTTCGGCGGCAGGATGTCGAGGTTGGCGCAGAGCTGGCGCGAGGTGATGCCGGGGTTGTGCGCCACCAGGGACAGCACCGAGAAGTCGACCACCTTGAGGCCGTACACCGACATGCGCTCCATGAAGACCTCGATGATCGCCAGGGCGGCCCGGCGGGCGTTGTAGCCCATGAGGGTCTCGAGGTAGCGGGTGTCCACGCCTTCGGCGGCGCTGCTGGGGGGGGATTTGCGCGAGGTGGCCATGCCGCATTGTGCGATCTCCTGGGGCGCCCGGCGCCTCGTATCAGCCCTGAGAGCGTTCGGATCTGTCTGCGGCGGGGTGGCTTTGTCAGAAAATTCTCGTCCGGGTGAATCCTTTTCCTGGTTCCGTCCCTCCTTGCCCCGGGACCCCGGCTTGAGCGGGTCCACCGACATAAGGAGTCGAAGTGATGATCTACCGGAAAAACATAGGATCGGCGCAACGCCTGCTGCGCCTGCTGGCGGGCCTGTTGCTGGCCCTGGGCGGATTCTGGGGCCTGGGGACCGGCCTCGCGGGCTGGCTGCTGACCGCCGCAGGGGCCTTGACGGCGGCCTCGGGCCTGTTCGGCTTCTGCCCGGCCTGTGCCTGCGCGATGCGCCTGGGCAAGGGGAAGTCATGATCAGTGTCGACCACCAGCTGTTCGCCCAGGCGCAGGCCGGCGATGCCCAGGCGCTGGACACCCTGCTGCGACAGGTCAAGCCCGACATCCATCGATATGCGCGTTCGCATTGCCACCGCAGCTCGGTCGTCGAGGACGTGGTCCAGGAGGCCCTGATCATCGTCTACCGCCGCGTCGGCGAGGTGCGCAGCGCGCCCGCCCTGGCGGCCTGGATGTTCCGGGTCGTGACCCGCCTGTGCATGCTGCCGGCCCTGGGCCTGATGCGGGGGGTGGAGGCGTGGCGCGACCTCGAAGACAGTCCTCGCTTCGCCCGCCTGCCCCAGGACGACCTGCGCATGGACCTGGCCCGTGCCCTGGAGTCGCTGCCAGAGGGCCACCGTCAGGCCGTCCTGCTGCGCGATGTCGAGCAACTCACCTTGGCCGAGATGGCCGGGCGGCTCGGTCTCACCGTCGAGGCCACCAAGAGCCGCCTTCATCGGGCGCGCGCCCTGGTGCGCGAATACCTGCAACCGACGGCCGCCGATGGCGGGAGGTCGGCATGAGTGACTGCTACCACAGCCCCAGGGACCTCGAGTGGGCCCAGCGCCTGGTCCAACTGGCCCCCAAGGAGGCACAGGCCTTTCTGAACCTCAAGGCCAAGGCCGAGCGAAGCGACGGCCTGATTCCTAACAAGTACCGCGAGCTGATCTCGATCGCTGTCGCCCTCACCACCCAGTGCGCCTACTGCATCGATGTGCACACGCAGCGGGCGGCCCGTGCCGGCGCCAGTGCCGAAGAGGTGGCCGAGACCGTGTTCCTGGCGGCCGCCCTGCGCGCCGGTGCGGCGGTCGGGCATGGCCTGCTGGCATTGCGGCTTTTCGATCAGGCCGCCTCGTCCTGACACCCCCACGGCCGGCAGGGGTCGTCACAAAACCCGTGCGGTGCCGCTCCAAAATGGACGTGGACCCGCACGGCGGGTGATAGTTGAGATCAATTGAATGAATATTTTCAATCAATTGGCTCAATGGGGTTGGCTGGGATAAAGTCACCCCTGTCTTCAACCACAAGCAACCGAGGAAAAAGCAATGTCCCTGATCAATACCCAAGTCCAACCTTTCAAGACCCAGGCTTTCCACAACGGCAAGTTCATTGAAGTGACTGAGCAAAGCCTCAAGGGCAAGTGGTCGGTCCTGATCTTCATGCCGGCTGCCTTCACCTTCAACTGCCCGACCGAGATCGAAGACGCGGCCGACAACTACGCCGAGTTCCAGAAGGCCGGCGCCGAGGTCTACATCGTCACCACCGACACCCATTTCTCGCACAAGGTGTGGCACGAAACCTCGCCCGCCGTGGGCAAGGCCAAGTTCCCCCTGGTCGGCGACCCGACCCACCAGCTGACCAACGCCTTCGGTGTGCACATCCCTGAAGAAGGCCTGGCCCTGCGCGGCACCTTCATCATCAACCCCGACCTGGTGATCAAGACGCTGGAAATCCACTCCAACGAAATCGCCCGCGACGTCAAGGAAACCGTGCGCAAGCTCAAGGCCGCCCAGTACACCGCCTCCCACCCCGGTGAAGTCTGCCCCGCCAAGTGGAACGAAGGCGCCAAGACCCTGGCCCCCTCGATCGATCTGGTCGGCAAGATCTAAGCTCGACACCACGGCAGAGCGCACCGGCCGGTGCGCTGCCCCGCCGGACAGCGTCATGGCCCCGAGCCGTGCCGTCCGGCTTTTTTTTGCCCGGAATCCGGCGCGCAGACTGTGCCGGCATGTCCGCAGCGCCCCCGACAACGAATTCAAGAAGGATGCCGCCATGCTCGACGACCAACTCAAGACCCAACTCGCCGCCTACCTGGAGCGCGTGACCCAGCCGTTCGAACTGGTGGCCTCCCTCGACGACGGCGAGACCTCGCGCGACACCCTGCAGCTGTTGCAGACCATCCAGTCCTTGCGCGCCGACAAGATCAGCCTGCGCACTGACGGGCAGGACGCCCGCCGGCCGTCGTTCAGCCTGCAGCGCCTGGGCAGCCCCAACCAACTGCGTTTTGCCGGCCTGCCCCTGGGCCATGAATTCACCTCCCTGGTGCTGGCCCTGCTGTGGACCGGCGGCCACCCGCCCAAGGTCGAGCAGGACGTGATCGAGCAGATCCAGGCCCTGGACGGCGACTACGACTTCGAGGTCTACATGAGCCTGAGCTGCCACAACTGCCCCGACGTGGTGCAGGCGCTCTCGCTCATGGCCATCCTCAACCCGCGCATCCGGACCACGGTCATCGAAGGCGGCGCCTTCCAGGACGAGGTCAACCGGCGCGAGATCATGGCCGTGCCCATGGTGTTCCTGAACGGCGAGGTGTTCGCCTCGGGCCGCATGACCGTGGAAGAGATCGTGGCCAAGCTCGACACCGGCGCTGCCGCCCGCGATGCGGCCAAGTTGTCGGCCAAGGCCCCCTACGACGTGCTGGTGGTGGGCGGCGGCCCGGCCGGTGCGGCTGCCGCGGTGTATGCCGCCCGCAAGGGCATCCGCGTGGGTGTGGCCGCAGAGCGCTTCGGCGGCCAGGTCAACGACACGCTGGCCATCGAGAACTACATCTCGGTGCTCGAGACCGACGGCCCCAAGTTCGCTGCCGCGCTCGAGGCCCACACCCGGGCCTACGATGTGGACATCATGAATCTGCAACGCGCCGACAGGCTGATCCCCGCGACGCAGGAAGGCGGCCTGACCGAGGTGGTGCTGGCCAATGGCGGCAGCCTGAAGGCGCGCACTGTGATCCTGTCCACCGGCGCCCGCTGGCGCAACGTCAACGTGCCCGGCGAGGCCGAGTACAAGAACAAGGGCGTGGCCTACTGCCCGCACTGCGACGGCCCGCTGTTCAAGGGCAAAGATGTGGCCGTCATCGGTGGCGGCAACTCGGGCATCGAGGCCGCCATCGATCTGGCCGGCGTGGTGCGCCATGTGACCGTGATCGAGTTCGCCCCTGAACTCAAGGCCGACGCGGTGCTGGTCCGCAAGTTGCACAGCCTGCCCAATGTGGTGGTGCACACCAATGCCCAGACCACCGAGATCACCGGCGCCGAAGGCAAGGTCAACGGCCTGCGCTACAAGGACCGCGTCAGCGGCGAAGAGCATCTGGTGGCCTTGGAAGGCGTGTTCGTGCAGATCGGCCTGGTGCCCAACACCGAATGGCTCAAGGGCACCGTCGAGCTGTCGCGCTTCGGCGAGATCGTGGTCGATGCCAAGGGGCAGACCAATCTGCCCGGCGTGCTGGCGGCGGGTGACTGCACCACCGTGCCCTACAAGCAGATCGTGATCGCCGCCGGTGACGGGGCCAAGGCCGCGCTCAGTGCCTTCGACCATCTGATCCGCACGCCCGTGGTTCAGCCGGCCTGAGTCGGGTTGAGGCGGGCTGGGGCCGGCATCGACAGGGTGGCCCCGGCGGCCGCCCTGTCTTTGCCGTGTCATCAGATCGGCGGCTTTTCTGGGTTCCAATGCCGGCATGGACAACAACAACCCCCTCATCGAACAGCGGCTCACCGACCTGGAAATCAAGATCAGCTTCCAGGAAGACCTGCTCGAGCAGCTCAACCAGACCGTGTTCCGGCAACAGGAGCAGATCGATGCGCTGATCCGCGAGGTGCACGAGCTGCGGCGCCAGAACCCCGAGGGTGGGGTGCAGCGCGGCACCAGCCTGCGCGACGAGCTGCCGCCCCACTACTGAACGCCTGATTGGCGAGGGGCTGGCTCAGGTCAAGGCCAGCAGGCGCAGCAGATCGGTGCGCACGCGGATGTCCTTGTAATTCACGCTCGAGAGGATGCGGTGGTCGGCCACCCGGGTGTCGCGGATGGCGGGCTCGAGCATCGGCATGCCCTGGCGGTTGACCAGCACCGCCACGCGCGGCGTCAAGGTGTTGTTGCCGCGCCGGACCACGGTAGCGACCTCGTTGCTCGCCAGCTTCACGAAGCTGCCCGGCGGGTAGATGCCCACCGCCTTGATCAGGGAGGCCCCGGCCTCGTCGACCTTCTTGCTTTCGTCGAAGTAGGTGGCGTGCATGGCGACCGAGGGCGCCAGGGGCGGGCGGGTGGCCCGGGGGGAGAGGCGGGCTGCAAAGCCGTCGGCGCGGTGGATCAGGCGCGCGATCTGGGCCGCCGGACTGCGGCCGCCCAGGGGCCCTGAATGCGCGCGGTGGTGGTGCAGGATGGCATCGAGCCAGACCTCATCCTGGATCCCCCGCCGTTTCAGCAGCTCGACCGACAGCTCGGGGTGGCGATCGATGTGCTCGCGTTGCTCGGCACTCGGGGGATCACGCTGCAGGGTCAGCTGGTCCTGCAGATCGGTCATGCCGATGTTCATGGTCAGGCACGCGCGCAGCAGGGTGGTTTCCAGTTCGCTGGACCAGTTGAGCACGTCGCGGGCCGCCAGCGAGCACATAGCCGCCACCAGCATCGCGTGGGTGGCGCTGTAGAAGCGGGTTTCGCTGGCCGTCAGATGGATCAGCGCGAACAGGGCGGTGTCGGGATTGCTGCGCAGCACCCGGCTGAGGTCGCGGTGCAGCCGGTCGAGGCGGAACATGAAGCGCAGGCTTTTGGGGTCGCGCATCAGGGCATTGGCGCGGCTTTGCATGTCCAGCCAGTCGATCGGGCCGTCGTCTTCGGGCAGGTCTTCGGGGAGGCGGCCGGCCTGGGCCAGCGCCGTGTCGGGCGACATGATCCGGGTGTCGGCGATCTGCCCGATGGTGGTGTTCTGGTTGGTGACCAGGGCATTCAACTGGCGCCGGT
>JAFAMV010000164.1 GCA_019233055.1 Curvibacter sp. | reverse complement strand
CGGCCGCCACAGCGGCACTGCAAAAAAAACGGTGTGCAGGGTTTGATTTCGCCCGTTTGTCGCCAGAATCACGGGCTGCCATGCCTCTCTCCATCCTGTTTCTGCGCCATGCCTGATTGCCGACTTTCTTTGGCGAGCTGCGTCTGCGACCCGGCGGTCGAGGCGGCAGCCCGTCCGGACCGCCGTCCTGGCAGGACGAGCCGGGCTCGGGTGGCTGGACATCCGGTATGAGCCAGACACTGCCTTCCGGGAGGTCCCAGGAACCGCTTCCCTGGCTCGGTGGCCCGGAGGGTGCCGTGGTCTGGGGCCGGCTTCTGGATCTCGCCCTGCAGGGCCTGAAGCTGCCGGGCGGGTGGATCCAAAGGCTGGACGATCCCCATGCAGCCCTTCTGGCCCGACGGGGATGGACCGCAGATGCCTCGGCCCCGCCGGCCCTGCTGCGCGAGGCCGGTTCCGGCGCCGTGGCCGCATGCCAGATCGAGGATGCGTCGGCCGATGCGCGGCTGCGCGCCCACCCCTGGGTGCAGGGGGCGCCCGGCCTGCGGTTTTTCCTGCAGCAGCCTCTGCTGGATCCGCAGGGCCAGGTCTGGGGCGTGCTCTGCGCCTTCGATGTCCGGACGCGGTCTGTGGACGGCTCAGCCTGGCAGATGCTGGCGCCATGGGCCCAGCTGGCCCAGGCCCTGTGGAGTGCCGGGCCGCCGTCGATGCAGCGCATGGCGTCCCTCATCCCGGCGGCCATCTACCAGTTCTGCTGGCAGCCCGGGGGGCACACCAGTTTTCCCTTCGCCAGCCAGGCCTTCGGTCAGCTCTTCGGCCTCAAGCCACAGGACCTGGTGGCCAGTTCTGGGCCTTTCCTGGATCTGCTGCACCCGCAGGACCGGGATCTGATGCGACATTCGATCGCTGCGTCGCGGGCCACATTGGCGCCCTGGTCGCTGGAATTCCGTTGTCTTGCGCCCTCGGGCCACCAAGAATGGTTCCATGGCCAGTCGCGTCCCTCGCTCGAAGCGGACGGCAGCGTGCTCTGGCACGGGTTTTTCATCAATGTGTCGGATCGCCGGAAGGCCGAGCAGGAGTTGCGCGAGGCCGAAACGCGCTGGAAGTTTGCGTTGGAAGGCTCCGCCGCCGGGGTCTGGGACTGGAACATCGCCACCGGCGAGCATTATTTTTCACCTCAGTACCGTCAGCTGTACGGCTACAGCGAGGCCGACGACCTGTTCGACAGCGACGGGACCCAGCGGGTGCATCCCGAAGACCAACCGGCCGCCCTGGCCGCGCGCAACGCTCATTTCCAGGGTCTCACGCCGCTCTACCGCAGCGAACACCGCTGCCTGTGCCGCGACGGCAGCTGGAAATGGACCCTGAGCCGTGGCCTGGTGGTCGAACGCGATGCCCAGGGACGGCCACTGCGCATGATCGGCACCCACACCGACATCACCGAGCGCAAGCAGGCCGAAGAGGAGAACCATCGCCGCGCCTATTTCGACGCCTTGACCGGGCTGCCGAACCGGGCGCAGCTGTCGCTGCGCCTGTCGGAATGGCTGGAGCGCCGGCCGGCGGCCCACTCAGGGGTGTTGATCCATGTCGACCTCGACGGCTTCAAGCGCCTGAACCATGCACGCGGCCATGGTGTCGGTGATGCCCTGCTGCGCAGTGTGGCCCGGCGTCTGGGCGAGGAACTGCCCCCCGAGGCCTTCCTGGCGCGCTTGGCCGCCGATGAGTTCGTGGCCATGCTGCCATTGGCGGGGGCCGGGTCGATGCTGGCGCCGAGGGAGCAGGCCCTGTCGCTGGGCGACCGGATGCGGGTGGCCCTGCTGCGGCCCCTGCCCTTGCAGGACCACAGTTTCAGCATCACCGCCAGCGTGGGGGTGTCGGTGTTCCCGGATCCGGCCCAGGGCCTGCAGGACGCGGAAGGCCTGCTGCGCGAGGCCGATGCGGCCATGAACCATGCCAAGGCCATGGGCGCCAACCGGGTGGCGGCCTTCGAGGCCGGCATGCAGACCGAGATCGAGAACCGGTTCCTGATCGAGGAAGACCTCAAGACGGCCCTGGCGCGCGGCGAGCTGGGCGTCCATGTCCAGGCCCAATATGACGCCCACGACCGGGTGCTGGGCGCCGAATTGCTGATGCGCTGGAACCATCCGGTGCGCGGCATGGTGTCGCCGGCCGAGTTCATCCCGGTGGCAGAGACATCCGGCCTGATCGTGCCCCTGGGCGAATGGATGCTGGGGCAGGCGGCACAGGCCCTGCTGGCCCTGCGTTCGGCCGGTCGGCATTTCCCCCTGTCGGTGAATGTGAGCCCCGCCCAGTTCCGCCAGGTCGACTTCGTGCCGCGGGTCCAGGCCATCCTGCAAAGCAGCGGCGCGCCCGCCGGGCAGCTCATCTTCGAGATCACCGAGGGGGTGCTGATGGACCGCTCGGATTCGGTGCAGGCGCAGATGGAGCAGTTGATCGCCCTGGGCATCCGGTTTTCCATCGATGACTTCGGCACCGGCTTTTCCAGCCTGGGCTACCTCAAGCGGCTGCCCATCCACGAGATCAAGATCGATCGCAGCTTCGTGGCCGGCATCCCCGATGACGAGGGAGACGCCGCCATCGTGCGCTCGGTGCTGCTGATGGCGCGCCAGTTCCGCCTGCAGGTGATCGCCGAAGGGGTGGAAAACCGGCGGCAGCAGGACTTTCTGTTCGCCCACGGCTGCGAGGGTCTGCAGGGCTACTTCCTGGCCAGGCCGCGTCCTCTGCAGGCCTGGCTGGACGAACTGGCGGCCCAGGCCTGAGCCTGGGGGCCGAGCTGCCTGCCGGCCTCAGTGCAGGGCCCGGCTGGCCAGGAAATGGCTCAGCTCATGCTGCGGCATCGGCCGCCCGAAGGCATAGCCCTGGAAGGCATGGCAGTCGTGCCGGGCCAGGAAATCCTGCTGGTCCGGGGATTCCACGCCTTCGGCGATGACCGCCAGCCCCAGACTGCGGCCCAGGGTGATGATGGTGCGCACGATGGCGGCATCATTGGGATCGGTCAGCACATCCCGCACGAACGACTGGTCGATCTTCAACTGGTCCAGCGGCAATCGCTTGAGGTAGCTGAGGCTGGAGTAGCCGGTGCCGAAGTCGTCGAGCGAGAAGCCCACCCCCAGGGCCTTGAGCAGGCCCATGCGTTCGATGGTGGCCTCCATGTCGTCCACCAGCAGGCTTTCGGTCAGTTCGAGCTTCAGGCGCTCGGGCCGGGCGCCGCTCTGCTGCAGCGCGCTGACCACATGGTCGACGAAATCGGGGTGCTTGAACTGGCGCGAACTCACATTCACCGCCACGCTGAGCCGTGCGGTGTGGGGATCCAGCGCCCATTGGGCCAACAGGGCGCAGGCGGTGTCCAGCACCCAGCGGCCGATCGGGATGATCAGGCCGGTGTCTTCGGCCACCGGGATGAACTCGGCCGGCGACACCATGCCGTGCAAGGGATGGCGCCAGCGCACCAGGGCCTCCACGCCGCTGACCTGACGCCCCTGCTCGGTCTGGGGCTGGTAATGCAGCTGGAATTCACCCCGGCTCAGGGCATGGCGCAGCGACGCTTCGAGCGAGGCCCGGGCGCTGACGGCCGCCTGCATGGCCGGATCGAAGAAGCGCAGCGTGTTGCGGCCGGCCGTCTTGGCCTGGTACATGGCCAGATCGGCCTGCTTGAGCACATCGCCGATGCCGTGGCGGCCGTCCTGGAACGGCGCCACGCCGATGCTGCAGCTGCTCAGGTGCTGGTGCCCTTCGAGCATGAAGGGACTGGACAGCACGCCGAGCACCTTCTCGCCGATGCGCCGCGCATGGTCGATGATCTCGTTGGTGTGCTGGCCCAGGTTTTCCAGCATGACCACGAACTCGTCGCCGCCCAGGCGCGCCACGGTGTCCGATTCGCGCACGCAGCCGCTCAGGCGCTGCGCCACCTGGCGCAGCAGCGCATCGCCCTGGTCATGGCCCAGGGTGTCGTTGAGGGTCTTGAAATTGTCCAGGTCGATGAACAGCAGTGCCCCGCCGTGGCCGGTGCGCGCGCTGCTGGCCAGTGCATGCTGCAGCCGGTCCATCAGCAACTGGCGGTTGGGCAGCTCGGTCAGGGCGTCGAAGAAGGCCAGCCGCTGGATCTGCTGCTCGGCCTGTTTGCGCGCCGTGATGTCGGTGTTGATGGACAGGATGGACTGCGGGGCTCCGAGCTTGTCGCGCACCAGGGTCCAGCGGCTTTCCACCGTCAGCACCCGGCCGTCGCGGCGGTGCTGGACGATTTCACCGCTCCATTCGCCCTCGCCGAGCACCTGGGTGCCGACCTCGTCGAAGTGCAGGCACTCGCGCTCGATCCGCCGGCCCTGTTCCGGGTCCAGCGCCTCGGCAGCGGTGAAGCCGTACAGGCGTTCCGCGCCCTTGTTCCAGTAGCTCAATCCGCCGCCGACGCGGCGCACGATGATGGCGTCCTGGGCCCGATCGAGCAGCGAGGCCTGGTCGCGGATCTGCGCGTCTGCGGCCTGGCGGGCCAGTTCGGCGCTGGCGCGTGCGGCGAACACGTGCAGGGCGGAGACGATGAAGCCGGTCTGCTGCAGAGGCTTGGCAAACAGGGCGAAGACCAGGCCCACGGGTTCACCTGCATCGTTGTCCAGCCGCCGCCCCACATACGCAGCAGCCCCAGGCAGGAACTCGGCCGTGCGGGCCTGGCGCGACAGGCCGTCGGGCACCAGCCAGACACCTGCTCGCAGGAGCTGGTCGCAGGGCAGCCCATCCAAGGGGTATTCATTGGGCAGGGTGGCCTGGCCCTGGACCCGGCCGGCGATCACCTGGGCGCGCCGGGGCTGACCCGGCAGCAGGCGCACGACGAAGCCGGCTTCGGCTTCGAGGGCGTCGGTCATGTTCGACACCAGTTGCTCGAAAAAGGCCGTCCCGGTGCTGGCCGACACGGCGGTGGCCAGTTTCAGCACCGCGTGCTGCAGCCGCCTCTGCTCCTCCTGCGCGCGCAGGTTGCCGATGCCGAAGGCCAGGTCCTTGGCCAGCGACTGCAGCAGCTGGACTTCGTCGTCGCCGATTTCGAAGGTTTCGGCCGCATACAAGGAGAACAGGCCGAAGCTGTGCTGGCCCAGCTTCAGCGGCAGACAGACCAGGGCCTTGAAGCCGTGGGGCCGAGCGCGTTCCAGCCAGGGGATGTAGCCGGAGGACGCCTCCAGGTCTTCGACGATGACGGTCTCGCCGCTGCGCAGGGCCTGGCCCGCCGGGCCGTTGCCGAAGGGCGAGTCCTCGGCCCAGGACACGTTGAGCCCGTCCAGGAAGGCGGTGCCGGCGCCGAAGCGGGCCACCGGGCGGATCCAGCGGCCGGGCTCGTCCGACCGCGTGATGCCGACCCAGGCCATGCGGTAGCCGCCTATCTCGACGGTGATGCGTGTCACATCCTCGAGCAGGCCCATCTCGGTGCTGGCGCGCACCAGGGCTTCGTTGCAGGCGCTGAGCACGCGCTGGGCCCGGCTCACCCGCAGCAGCGCCTGTTCGGTGCGCAGCCGCTCGCCGATGTCGCTGGCGATGACCAGGCGCGCCGGCTGGTCATTGAAGACGATGTTGCTGGCCGTGATCTCGACCTCGATCAACGAGCCGTCCTTGTGCCGGTGGCGGCGGCGCGAGTTGAGGTGCTTGTCGCCGCGCCGGATCGAATCGATGCGGGATTGCAGGCTCTGCGCGTCGGCATCGGCCCAGAAGGCCGGCGCCTGCAGGTCCAGCAGCTCTTCGGCGCTGTAGCCGTAGTGGTCGACCATGGCCTGATTGACGGCCAGCAGGCGCAACTGCTGGATGTCGTGCACCCACATGGGTTGCGGGTTGTGGTCGAACAGCTGGCGGTATTGGGCCTCTGAGGCCTGCAACTGGGCGTCGAGCCGATGGCGCTGGATCACACCGCCCAGCGTGGTCACGAGGATCTGCAGATTGCTCTCGTCATGGGCACTGAAGGCACAGGGCTGGTCCGAGACCACCCGCATCACACCCACCACCCCCTTGTCGGCCATCAGCGGCGCGACGATCAGCGATCGCACGCCCAGGCTGCGGCTGATCGCCAGGTTCACGCGTGGGTCCTGCTCGGTGTCGTCGCAGCGGGTGATCCGGCCCTGCTGGATCACCTGGCCCGACAGCGAGGCCTGCAGATCCACCGGGAGGCCCAGGTGTTGGGCCAACAGGCCGGAGGCCGCGCGGCAGACCGTGCGCTGGCCTTCCAGCAGTTCCACCGAGCTGCCGCTGGCCTGCACCAGCCGCCGGGCCTGTTCGGCCATCAGGGACAGCACGCCGTCCAGGTCCAGATCGGCGGAGGCGATCTCCTGCTGGAAACGCGCGATGTCGGCGCGCGTCTGCAGATCGCGCCGGGCCTCTTCGCGGGCCCGGTGCTGGTCGGTCAGGTCTTTCAGGCCGCCCACCATTCGGCGGGCGCGGCCCTCGGCGTCACGGATCACGAAACCCTGGTCCTGGACCCGGGCATAGCTGCCATCGGCCCGGCGGAAGCGGTATTCGTCGGCCCATTGGCGCTCCCGGCCCTGCAGCACGGCCGCCAGGCTGGCCTGCACGCGCTCGCGGTCCTCGGGGTGCAGGCGTTGGCTGCGGGAGTGGCTGCCGGGCTCCAGCGTTTCGGCTGCGATGCCGAACAGGCGCTGCAGGCCCTGGCTCCACCACAGCTGGTCGCTCAGCAGATCCCAGTCCCAGACCACGTCGGCCGTGGCCCGGGCCGCCAGCTTGAAACGTTCCTCGCTGTCGCGCAGGGCCTCTTCCGACAGCTTGCGTTCATGGATGTCCTCGAGCGCGCCCTGGATGGCGCAGATGCGGCCCTGTCCGTCGCGCACGGACTCGCCGATGATGCGCACCCAGCGCAGCGGGCCCTGGGGGCTTTGCAGCCTAAGTTCCAGATCGAAGCGTTCACCCAGACGCCAGCACCGGCGTACGGCGGCGTCCAGGCGCGGTTGGTCTTCGGAGGCATAGAAGCCGAAGACCTGCTCGACGGTCACCGCCTGGTTCTCCTCCAGGCCGTGGATGTGGGCCACTTCGGGCGACCAGGCAAAGCGCGGTCCTTCGCGCCGCCAGATCCAGCCGCCCAGTCGAGCCACCTGGCCCGCGATGCGCCGCGTCTCGAGCTGGAGCGCCAGGGCCTCGCGGGCCTGGTGGTTTTCTGCCTGGGCCGTCTTGAGCAGGGCCTGCTGCCGTCCGAACTCCAGCAGCACCAGCACCTGGGCGGCCAGCGCCTCAAGGGCCTCGGCCTGGTCCGGTCGCAGGACCCGTGGATGGTTTTCCGCCACCGTCAGCGCGCCGAGCAGCAGCCCCTGTCGGGTCCGCAGTGGCATGGTCGCGACAAAGCGCAGCGGGCCCGGGTAGACCAGGTTTTCGTGGCAGACCAGGGTCTGGCGGGCCAGCAGCTGCGGCAGCAGGGCCAGCACGGCCGCCGGGCCGCCTTCGGCTTGTCCGACGGCCGAACGGCTCCAATGCCGCTGTCCGTCGGTGAAGGACAGGCAGGCCTGGGTGCACTGGCACAGCGTGGCGGCCAGCCGGACCAGGCGGTCGAAATCGGGGTTGGGGGTGTCGTCCAGGATCGCGTAGGCGGCGCGGTCGCTCTGGAGCACCAGGACTTCTTCAGCCATTGGCGGCGTGTGTCCGGCGGCTGCGGCGCACGGCCAGGTCCTTCAGTTCAGGCCTTCGAAGGGGCTTTTGGGGATCGGCAACACAAAGAGAAGACAACACGAATCTCAATCAATCCAGTCGATGCGCGGGCCTTGCAAAAAAGTCAGGCAAGGAAATGTTTCAGACTGTTTCAGAGACCCTTTCCGGCGTCAAGGCGATCGACCCTGATGGGGTATTTTTGCAACGTCCCGACCGTCGTCCGGGTGACAGCGGCGCAGCCTGTGCGAAGGCGGTAAAAGGGGTATTTGGGCATCTGTGTTACATTGGCAGACCGCCGTTGGCGACTGACAGCGTCAGCGAACCCCGCGAAAGGCGCACCTGCCCTCTGAAAGGAGGGCTTGCTCAGTCCACCCAGTCCGTGGCGTATCCGGCCTCCATCTGCATGGGGCTCGGCTGTTTCCCCCTCTGGTCGATGCTGCCGCTGTCCGGTCCCGGGTTCCGGCCTGTGAGGCTTTCCGCTCCGTCTTCCCTGCTTGTCCGGCACGCTGTGCTGCCAGGCCTGCTTGCTGGGCGCAGGGTCCGTGGTCCTTCGGCCTGTTGATGAATTGATGTGGTGGACGGGTCGCCCGGGTTCGCGCGGCCGCGTCACCGAACGAAATCCTGCTTAGCACCGCAAAGGAATACCCGAATGGCCAAGGAAGACCTGATTGAAATGATGGGCATCGTCAACGAAGTGTTGCCCGACACGCGTTTTCGAGTCACGCTGGACAACGGCCACGAGCTGATCGCCTACTCGGCCGGCAAGATGCGCAAGAACCACATCCGCATCCTGGCCGGCGACCGTGTGTCGCTGGAGCTGTCGCCCTACGACCTGAGCAAGGGCCGCATCAAGTTCCGCCACATCGAGGGCCGTGCCCCGATGACGCCGCGCCGCTGAGCTTGAGTCAGAGGTTCAGGGTGTCAGCAGCACCTTGATCGAATCCAGCGAGTTGGCCAGCGCAAAGGCCTGCTCCCAATGTTCCAGTGTGAATCGGTGGGTCACGATGCCGTCCGGGCGGACCAGACCCCGCTCCAGAAGATCGATCGCGATGGGGTAGCAATACGGGCCCAGATGGGCGCCGCGCACATCGAGCTCCTTGCGGTCGCCGATGATCGACCAATCCACGTCCGTGGTGTCGCCAAAGACACTGAATTCGACAAAACGGCCCAGCTTCCGGATCAGTTTCAGGCCCTGGATGACGCCTTGGGGCACCCCGGTGGTTTCGATGTACACATCGCAGCCATAGCCCTGGGTCAGCGATCTGACGCGGCCTTCAGCGTCTTCCAGACCAGGGTTGATCACGACGTCGGCACCGGCCTCCCGGGCGAGCCGCAGTCTTT
>JAFAMV010000092.1 GCA_019233055.1 Curvibacter sp. | reverse complement strand
TCGGGAACAATGTTTCCCACGCCAACAACAAAACCAAGCGCCGGTTCCTGCCGAACCTGCAATACCGCCGTTTCTGGGTCGAGAGCGAAAACCGCTGGGTCCGTCTGCGCGTTTCCAGCGCCGCCCTGCGTCTGATCGACAAGAACGGTATCGACTCTGTGCTCGCCGACCTGCGCGCACGTGGCCAGGCTTAAGGAGAATCACCATGGCAGCCAAAGGCGGACGCGAAAAGATCAAGCTGGAATCCACTGCAGGAACCGGCCACTTCTACACCACCACCAAGAACAAGAAGACCACGCCCGAGAAGATGCTGATCAAGAAATTTGATCCCAAGGCTCGCAAGCACGTCGACTACAAGGAAATCAAGCTGAAGTGATTCGGCCTGCTCCCTGAAAAAACCGCCCGGCTCCTGCCCGGCGGTTTTTTTGTGCCTGCGCCGCCCTGCCGGCCCAGGCTCAGGCCGCCGAATACCGCAGGGGGTCGGCCTCGACCATGGCATGCACGAGGCGCCCCAGTTCGGCAAAGGCCCATTCGACCTCTTCGGTGAACGGCAGGCCGCAACTGAAGCGCAGAAAGCGCTCATAACGCCCGGTGTTGGAAAACATCGAGCCCGGCGCAATGCGGATGCCCAGGGCCAAGGCCTGCTCGAACAACCGCGAGGACGAGACCCCGGGCGGCAGTTCCGCCCACAGGCTCAAACCACCCGCCGGAATGTTGAGCCGCGTCCCCGGCGGGAAATGGCGCGCCACAGCCTGCACGCTGCGCTCTCTCTGCAACTTCAGCTGGGTCCGCAGGCGCCGCAGATGGCGGTCATGGGCGGCCGAGTCCAGGCAACGCGCCGCCAGCAACTGCCCCCAGACCTGCATGTTGCGGGTCTTGGCAAACTTGAGCATCTGCACCCGGTTGTGCCATCGGCCGCCATTCATCCAGCCCTGGCGCAAGCCGGGCGCCACCGTCTTGTTGAAAGAGACGCAGTAGATGACCTGCCCCGTCCGGTCCCAGGCCTTGAGCGGCCGCGACACGCCGTCGCGCTCGACGAATTCACGGTAGATGTCGTCCTCGATCAGGGCCAGACGATGCTGGACACAGAAATCCACCAAGCGCTGCTTGTGCTCGTCCGGCATGATGGCGCCGTTGGGCATCTGCAGGTGGGGCACCACCACCACCGCACGCAGCCTGGGCTCCTGGCGCACCGCCAGCTCCAGCGCCTCCAGCGAGATGCCGGTCCGGGAACTGCTGGGAATCTCCAGTGCACGCAGGTTCTGGGCTTCGACCGCCTGCAACAGGCCATAGAAGGTCGGCGACTCGACCGCCACGACGTCCCCCCGTTCGGCCACCGCCGCCAGGCCCAGATTGACCGCCTCCGAGTTGCCCACGGTCGACATCACCTCCTGCGGCGCCACCTGCACCCCGGCCTCCAGGGCCCGGCGCGCCATGACCGCCTGGAATTCCGGGTGGGTGCCGGGGCGGGAGCTGCCCTGCACCAGGATGTCCGGATAGTCCCGCAGCAGACCCATGCCGATGCGGTTCAGGGCCGCGCCATCGAACAGGGACGCCGCCGGCATGGCCGCGCCCAGATCCACCCGGACCTGGGCGCGGCGCCCCTTTTCAAGGATCAGCGAGATGCGCTCGTTGATGCCGGCGAACAGGTGCGCATCGTCAAGGCACACGACCGGCTGGCCAGGGTCCGGATCCGAAGCCGCCTCGAACTGGGATCCTGCCGGCTCGCGCACGAAATAGCCGATGCGGGGGCGCGCCTCGACGCAGCCCCGCTCTTCCAGCGTGCGCAGCACCTGCAGGGCCGTCGAGAGGCTGATGCCATGGCGCTGCATCAACTCGCGCACCGAAGGCAGGCGCGAACCGACGGGCAAGACCCCCAGGGCCACAGCCTGCTGGTAGTGGTCGGCCCATTGCTGGTAGAGGGGCAGGCGGTCGGGGTCTTTCTTGGCGCTCATGGCCTTGGATCATGCCGCAGACCGAGGCGCCATAACAGATACAGTGCAGCCCATCCGATGGCATAACAGCGCCGATTTATCGACACTGCTATCACCGATCGGAACGCCGTCTGTGGCTGTCGCCGCCAGAGGCCCGGGCCTACGCTTCAGGGCATGAAGACCACCGACACCCCTCCCCTCCCCGCTCCGGCCGGCACACTGTTGTCGGCGCGGCATCAGCACCTGCTCTGGCTCGAGGCCGGCAGCGAGATCCGTTGCCTGCAAGGCCGCCTGGGCCTGTTCAGTGCGAGCGATCCGCTGTCAGGGCTGCAGCCGCCTGCCCAACTCCAGGCCCACCAGGCCTGGCGGTGCCCCGGCCCCGCCCCGGTCTGCCTGCGCCTCGATGCGGCAGCCGACAGCGTGCGCTACCAGGTCACCCCGGCCCAGCCCTTGGCGGCCGAGAGGCCGACGCAAAAAAGCCGCTCCGGGCTGACCCTGGAGCGGCTTGGGCGGATGCTGGCGAAGCTCAGGCCTGTGCAGCGCGCAGCCTGATCGAGAATTCGCGCAGGGTGGCGATGCCGCTTTCCTCGGCACGCCGGCACCAGGCCTGCAGTTCGTGCGTCAGTTGCTCGCGGGATTGCGAGGTGCTCAGCCACATCTGGCGCAGTTCTTCGCGCATGGTCAGCATCTTGTCGAGGGCCGGATAGGCCGCACGCACCTCCGCCAACTGGGGTTGGGCCGAGGTCGGAACCTGCTCGGCGTCGCGGTGCAGCCAGCGGCGTGCGGCCTTCAACAGGCCAGAATCGTCCTGCTTGGCCTTGAGCGTGGCGGCCAGTTCCTGGCGCACGCTGCGGGCATAGCCTGCCATCACCTCATAGCGGTTGGCGATCAGGGCCTCGAGGGTCTTCTCGTCGGCCACGGGCTTGATGTCGCCCAGCTGCAGCCGGGGCGGCGTCTTCTTGACCTTGGCCCAGCCGATCTTGCTCATCAGGCTGATGTAGAACCAGCCGATGTCGAACTCATAGGGCTTCACCGAGAACCTGGCCGAGGTCGGGTAGGTGTGGTGGTTGTTGTGCAACTCTTCACCCCCGATGATCACGCCGATCGGAGAGATGTTGGTGCTGGCATCCGGTGCCTCGAAATTCCGATAGCCCCAATAGTGACCGATGCCGTTGATGATGCCGGCGGCGGTGATCGGGATCCACAGCATCTGCACGGCCCAGACCGTGGCCCCCAGGGCGCCGAACAGCGCCAGGTCGAGGATCAGCATCAGGCCCACGCCCTGCCAGCCGAAGCGGGTGTAGACATGGCGCTCCATCCAGTCGTCCGGTGTGCCATGGCCGAATTTGGTGATCGTCTCGCGATTGCGGGCTTCGGCCCGGTACAGCTCGGCCCCTTGCCAAAACACGGTCTCGATGCCGCGGGTCTGCGGGCTGTGCGGATCGTCGGGGGTCTCGCACTTGGCGTGGTGCTTGCGGTGGATGGCCACCCACTCCTTGGTCACCATGCCGGTGCCGATCCACAGCCAGAAGCGGAAGAAATGCGCAGGGATCGCGTGCAGATCCAGGGCGCGGTGGGCCTGGGAACGGTGCAGGAAGATCGTCACCCCCATGATGGTCAGGTGCGTGGTCACCAGCGTGTAGAGGACGACCTCCCACCAACGCAGGTCCCACAGGCCGTGGCCCAGCCAGTCAATGGCTGCATTCAGCACAGCCGAGTCCGCAATGAACATGTGATTCAACCTTTTCCAGACACGAGCAACCCAGAACCGCCCAGTTCGCTCACGATGAACGCCGTTGCGCCGAGGTAACCGACAATTTTAATCTTTCTGCCAGATACCGCATTTCTAAAACCCTTGACGACAGGCAGTTATAGGGCCCACGGCCGGCTCAGTCCTTGCGCGTCCAGGCCGCCGCAAAGAATCCGTCGGTGCCATGCCGGTGCGGCCACAGGCGCAGGTAGCGCCCCCCTTCGCCACTGCACAGGCCTTCTGCGCCGGCCACCTTCAATTGAGTCAGGGTGGCGGCGATTTCAAGAGGCACGAAATCGGCATTCGCAGCACCGAATGCCTCGGCAATCGCTTCGTTCTCCTGCGGCAGGATGCTGCAGGTGGCATAGACCAGCCGCCCCCCGGGCTTGAGCAGGCGGGCGGCACTCTGCAGGATCGCGGTCTGCTTGTGCACCAGCTCCTCGATGGCCTGCGGCGTCTGACGCCACTTCAGGTCGGGGTTCCGCCGCAGCGTGCCCAGACCCGAGCACGGCGCATCCACCAGCACCCGGTCGATCTTGCCTGCCAGGCGTTTGATGCGGTCGTCACGCTCATGCGCGATCGCGGCCGGATGGACGTTCGACAGGCCGCTGCGTGCCAGCCGCGGCTTGAGGGCATCCAGGCGATGCCCCGAGGTATCGAAGGCATAGAGGCGCCCGGTGTTGCGCATGCAGGCCCCGATGGCCAGGGTCTTGCCGCCGGCACCGGCGCAGAAATCGACCACCATCTCGCCGCGATGGGCGTCCAGCAGCAGCGCCAGCAGCTGCGAACCCTCATCCTGGACTTCGATGGCGCCCCGGGTGAAGGCTTCCAGGCGCGTCAGGGCCGGTTTGCCGTCCACCCGCAGGCCCCAGGGCGAATAAGGCGTCGGCTGGGCCGGGATGCCGGCCTGCTTCAGTTCCTTCTGCAGGGCCTCGCGTTTGTCCGTCAAGGCATTGACCCGCAGGTCCAGCGGGGCCGACTGATTCATGCTCGCAGCCAGGGCCCAGAAATCATCACCGACCTGCTCCTTCAGGGGCTTGGCCAGCCAGTCGGGCAGGTTGTGCCGGTGCGGCTCCATCAGCTCG
>JAFAMV010000145.1 GCA_019233055.1 Curvibacter sp. | reverse complement strand
AGGATGTCGTTGCGCTGCTGATAGATCACCTTGCGCTGGTCGTTGGATTGCAGGCGGACCGTCATCAGCAGGCGGGTGACTTCATTCTTCACCGAATCGAGCATCTGGCCGAACAGCTCGAAGGCCTCGCGCTTGTACTCCTGCTTGGGCTGCTTCTGCGCATAACCGCGCAGATGGATGCCCTGGCGCAGGTGATCCAGCGAGCTCAGGTGTTCGCGCCAGTGGGAATCGATGGTCTGCAACAGCACGACACGCTCGAACTGGGTGAAGCTTTCACCGCCCACGATCGCCACCTTGGCTTCGAATGCGGCGTTGGCAGCCTGGTGGACAGCCTCCAGGATGTCCTCGTCGGTGATGGCACTCGATCCTTCGACCTTGGCCTGCAGATCGACCTCGATCTGCCAGTCATCGTGCAGAAGCTTCTCCAGGCCGGGCAGGTTCCATTGCTCCTCGACCGATTCCGGCGGCACATACAGGCGCGCCAGGTCATCGAAGCAGCCCTCGCGCAGGCTGGCGATCTGGGCCTCCAGGCTTTGGGCATCGAGGATGTCGTTGCGCTGCTGATAGATCACCTTGCGCTGGTCGTTGGACACATCGTCGTATTCGAGCAGCTGCTTGCGGATGTCGAAGTTGCGCGCCTCGACCTTGCGTTGCGCGGACTCGATGCTGCGCGTCACGATGCCGGCCTCGATGGCCTCGCCTTCGGGCATCTTCAGGCGGTCCATGATCGCCTTCACACGGTCGCCCGCGAAGATGCGCATGAGCTGGTCGTCCAGGCTCAGATAGAAACGCGAGGAGCCCGGATCGCCCTGCCGGCCCGAACGGCCTCGCAGCTGGTTGTCGATGCGGCGCGACTCGTGGCGCTCGGTCGCGATGATGCGCAGACCGCCCTGTTGCTTGACCAGTTCGTGGTCGCGTGACCAGGCTTCACGCAGGGCCTTCACCTGGCTCTCGCGCTGGGCGACATCCACCGACTCGTCGCCCTCGATCTCGGCCAGGGCCTTCTCGATGTTGCCACCGAGCACGATGTCGGTGCCCCGACCGGCCATGTTGGTGGCGATCGTGATCATCTTGGAGCGACCGGCCTGGGCCACGATGTCCGCCTCACGGGCATGCTGCTTGGCATTGAGCACCTGGTGCGGCAGCTTCTCCCGGTCCAGCAGCTGCGAGATGAGCTCGGAATTCTCGATCGAGGTGGTGCCCACCAGCACCGGCTGGCCACGTTCATGGCATTCGCGGATGTCCTTGACCGCGGCCTCGTATTTCTCGCGCGTGGTCTTGTAGACCCGGTCGAGCTGGTCTTCGCGGCGGCTGGGGCGGTTCGGCGGGATCACCACCGTCTCGAGGCCGTAGATCTCCTGGAATTCGTAGGCTTCGGTGTCCGCCGTGCCGGTCATGCCGGACAGCTTGCCATAGAGGCGGAAGTAGTTCTGGAAGGTGATCGACGCCAGCGTCTGGTTCTCGGCCTGGATGGCCACGCCCTCCTTGGCCTCCACCGCCTGGTGCAGGCCGTCACTCCAGCGGCGACCCGCCATCAGGCGGCCGGTGAACTCGTCGACGATGACGATCTCGCCTTCCTGCACGACGTAATGCTGGTCGCGGTGATAGAGGTGATTCGCCCGCAGCGCCGCATAGAGGTGGTGCATCAGGGAGATGTTGGCCGGGTCGTACAGGGACGCGCCCTCGGGCAGCAGGCCGGCGCTGTACAGGATGCGCTCGGCATTCTCGTGCCCCTGCTCGGTCAGCACCACCTGATGGGTCTTCTCGTCGACGGTGAAGTCGCCCGGCTTGATGACGCCCTCGCCGGTGCGGGGGTCGGCCTCGCCTTCCTGGCGCACCAGCAAGGGCACCACGCGGTTGATCGCGATGTACTGCGCGGTGTGGTCGTCGGCCTGCCCGCTGATGATCAGCGGGGTCCGGGCCTCGTCGATCAGGATCGAGTCCACCTCGTCGACGATGGCGTAGTTGAGCCCGCGCTGCACCCGGTCGCCGGTCTCGTAGACCATGTTGTCGCGCAGGTAGTCGAAGCCGTATTCGTTGTTCGTGCCGTAGGTGATGTCGGCCAGGTAGGCCTGCTGCTTCTCCTCGCGCGGCATCTGCGGCAGGTTGACCCCCACCGCCAAACCGAGGAAGTTGTACAGCCGCCCCATGTTGGCGGCGTCGCGCCCGGCCAGGTAGTCATTGACCGTGACCACATGGACGCCCTTGCCCGACAGGGCATTGAGGTAGACCGCCAGCGTCGCGGTCAGCGTCTTGCCTTCGCCGGTGCGCATTTCGGCGATCTTGCCGAAATGCAATGCCATCCCGCCCAGCAGCTGCACATCGAAATGCCGCATGCGCATGACCCGCTTGGAGCCTTCACGCACCACCGCAAAGGCCTCGGGCAACAGCGCGTCGAGAGACTCGCCCTTGGCGACCCGACCGCGGAACTCGTCGGTCTTGGCACGCAGGGCCTCGTCCGACAGCTTTTCGTACTCGGGCTCCATCGCATTGATGCGCTCCACCGTTTTACGGTATTGACGCAAGAGCCGGTCATTTCGGCTGCCGAAGATTTTGGTGAGGAAATTAGTGGCCATGAAAACAAGACCGCCCTGCCCGCCTAAGGCGCTCGCAGGACGTGCAAAATTCCTAAAACAAAGCTGGATTCAGATGGAGTCGGCACGCTCGAATGCAACCGCCCCAGACAAAACAGTTGCGCCGCAGAAATCGGCACAAGATTCGGATTCTACCTTTCGAGCCCTACCGCGCCGTGACAGCGCCCGCGTTCACCTGCGCCAGATGCCCGGCCTGCGGATTTCCGGCCTGCAGGAACTTCTGCGGGTCCTGCGGCACCCCCTGCACCAGCACCTCGAAATGCAGGTGGGGCCCGGTCGAGCGCCCCGAGGTCCCCACCTCGGCAATGCGTTCGCCACGGCGGATCAGGTCGCCCTTGTGGACGAACACCTTGGAAGTATGGGCGTAGCGGGTCACGAGGTCATTGCCATGGTCGATCTCGATCATGTTGCCGTACTCGGGGTGATAGCTCTGCGTCACCACCACGCCGCCCGCGGCGGCCAGGATCGGTGTCCCGACATCGGCCTGGTAATCCTGCCCCGTGTGCAGCGCCGACGCCCCGGTGATCGGATCGATGCGCCAGCCAAAGCCGGACCCCAGGGGCCGTCCTGGCACCGGGGCCTGCGTCGGCACCATCATCTTGCGGATCTTCTGATCGAAGAGCCGGGATTCGATGACCGTCATGAGGTCGACCCGCTGGTTGCTGACCTTCTCCAGATCATCCAGCGCGAGCTGCAGCTCCTCGAAGCTCAAGGGTCGCGCCGCCACCAGCGCGCCGCCCCGTCCCGGGGTCGATTTCAGATCCACACTGACACCGGCCAAGCCGGACAGGCGCTCGCCCAGTGAATCCAGCTCCATCATGCGCGCCTGCATCTCGCCCACCTTGCGGGCCATGGCGTCGAGGTTCTCGC
>JAFAMV010000235.1 GCA_019233055.1 Curvibacter sp. | reverse complement strand
GAACATGACGCTGAACACCGCCACGAAGATCACCGAACAGACCACCAGCATCATCGAATGCAGGAAGTACTGCTCTTCGGCGATCCGGGTCGCAGGCGTGGTGAGGTTCAGCTGCCGCACGGCCGGACCTCCGGCGAGATCGTCCACCGCATAGGCGGCCGTGCCCATGAATGCGCCTGTGGCCAACAGCAGCGAGGCCAGCTTGTGGGAAATGCTCTTCATCGTGTTCACTTCTTCATTGCCTCTTTTAAATGACTCGCGACCCGCCGCATCACGCAGTGCGCAACGCCCGGCGGATTTCGCTGGCCAGCAACGGACGCAACTCCGGGCGCACATAGCGCCCCACCTCCACCGTCCGCCCCTGACCCGACAACTCGATCAGTGATCGATGCCCGACCTTGGGCTCGACCCGTACCCATTCACTGCAGAACTCCGTCCGCTCCAGGTGTCCGGCCTGCTCCCGCTCCACCAGCAGACGGCCATCTTGCAGAAAGATCCGTTCGCCGTCGGCTGCATGGCGGGCATAGACCAGAAAAGCGACCCCGACCGCCACCAATTCGACCCCGGTGAAGGCCAGCACCAGGGTACCCCCCAGTTGCCAGCACAACAAGCCGATACCGACCGACACCACGCAGATCGAGCCGTAGAACCAGCCCATCTGGGCCGGTGTCACCGCGCAATTGCGCCTGAGTTGCCAGTCGATTCCCTGACCTGTGATCTGAGCGAATCGAAACGCCGGACTTGACATTCGTCAAACTCCTGCAAAGCGGCAGATCGGGAAAATGCCCGAATGAAAACCGGGCTTGAGTTTACCCGAGACGGCGGTCTGGTTTGATAAATCTCAAACGCCCGGCGAATTCTTTTTGTCCTGGCGCAACACTGCTTTCATTTCCTGCAGGGAAACCGTGCTTTCGGCCGCCAGACGGATGCGGGGCGTGGGTTTGAAGGCATGCCCGTAGATGATCTCGAAGGTCAGGCCGAGGCGCCCGTCCCCCACGCTGGAGAGCGCCGGATGGGTGGCCAGCCGTTCGATCAGTTGAGCATGCCAGGCCCTGCCACGCAAGCCGGGAAAACGCTGGGGATGCAGATTGCGGCCCAGTCCACGCAACTCGGCCAGCAGGCGCTGCGGCTGCTCATAGGTCAGCACGATGCGCTCCATGTCCATCACCGGTTCTGCGAAGCCGGCCTCCACCAGCATGTCGCCCCAATCGTGCATGTCGGTGAAGGCGTGGCTCGGTGCCGGCCAGCCGGCATCGGCATACAGCGCACGCAATTCCTTCAGCGTGTCCGGCCCCAGGCAGGAGAACATCAGGAAGCCGTCGACCGCCAGGGACCGATGCCATTGCCGGATCATCTCCAGCGGCTCATGGGCGGCATGCAGGGCCATGTTCGACCAGACCATCTGGACGCCGCCATCCGGCGGCAGTCCGAACTGGCTTGCCGCGCGGCTCCAGCGCGCGGGCTGCCACCAGGGGCGCTCCCATTGCGCCCGCAACTGCTCGATCCGCGGCGGATGGGGTTCATGCACATGGACCGTCGCCTTCGGATAGCGCGCCAGCAGACGCCCATGGGCCTCCTGGCCGCCGCGCAGGGGCGCCCAGTCCAGCCAGGCCTGGGGTTGCAGCCGGATCCACGGCAGGCGCTCTTCCATGCGGCGCGCCACCTCCTCGTGCAGCCAGGGCGATTCGAGCACCGGCAGGCGCTCCCAATGCAGGGCGGCTCCAGGGTCGATGGTGGGGGGCGTGGAAGAGGTGGTCATGGCAGATCGGTTCCTGCATCGCGCCGGGCCCGGTCACTGCGGCCAGGCCGGAACATCCGGCCATCCGGCGGCCCCTCGGGAGCGAATGCGCTGGCGAGTATATTGAGTCCATGCTGGCCCCACTGATCGCCCGGCTGTTGTCCCGCCTTCCGAGCCAATGCGCGGTCTGCCGGGCCTGGCCCTCGCAGACGCTCTGCGAGGACTGCGTGCTGCAGCTCGCTGCGCCGCGACCCCGCTGCCAGACCTGCGCCATCGCCCTGCCCGCCGGCACCCGGCGCTGCGGCGCCTGCCTCCTGGACCCGCCGGCCCTCGATTCGTGCTTCGCGGCCGTGAGCTATGGCTTTCCCTGGTCGCGCTGTCTTCATGAATTCAAGTTCGGCCAGCAGCCGGGCTGGGCCCGCCCACTGGCAGGGCTGATGCAGCAAGACCCTGCCTGGGAGGCCTTGTCCGAACGCGTCGATCTGCTGCTGCCCATGCCCCTGTCCGCGCAACGCCTGTGCGAGCGGGGCTACAACCAGGCCGCAGAGCTGGCCCGGCAACTCTCGCCCGAACGTTGCCATGGCACGCTGCTGCTGCGCCTGCGCGACACCCCGGCCCAAAGCACGCTGCCGCGCAGCGGGCGCCTGCGCAATCTGCGCGGGGCCTTGGCGGTCGATCCGCTCCAGGCACCATCGCTGCGACACCGGCGGGTGCTGCTGATCGACGACGTCATGACCACCGGAGCCTCCCTGGAGGCCGCCGCCCTCGCCTTGCGGGCGGCCGGCGCCCGCGAAGTCCACGGGGCCGTGCTGGCCCGCACCGAAAACGCCGTCGGCTGAACCCGACCCGCAGGGCAACGACAATAGGGCGATGTTTCACATCGTTCTTGTCGAACCCGAGATCCCGCCCAACACGGGCAATGTCATCCGGCTGGCGGCCAACACCGGGTGCACCCTGCACCTGATCGAGCCCCTCGGGTTTTCAATGGATGACCGGCACATGCGCCGCGCCGGACTGGACTACCACGAGTACGCGGAGCTGCGCCGCCATGGCAGCTGGACCGCCTTCCTGGAGGCCGAACAAGCGCCGGCCGACCGCCTGTTCGCCATGACCACCCACGGCTCCCGGGTGGCCCACGAACTTGAGTTCCGACCGGGCGACTATTTCGTCTTCGGCGCCGAGACCCGGGGTCTGGCACCCGAACTCCGCGAGCAGTTTCCCCTGCAGCAACGGCTTCGGCTGCCCATGCGTGCCGGCCAGCGCAGCCTGAACCTGTCCAACGCCGTGGCGGTCACGGTCTTCGAGGCCTGGCGCCAGAACGGCTTCGCGGGCCGGGTCTGAAGCCTGGTGCGGTCGCCACAGAGCCTGTTCAATGTCTCCCACGGGTCGCGCAGCGGTCTTTTCGGGATGGGATGCAAGGCGCGGTGCGCCGTCGATAGCCCGGCTATCGACAAGCGCCGCAACGCCGCAGACCGCCCGAAAAGGCCACTGCCCGAAGGGTTGGAGCGAAATCGGGCGATTGGGCGCCCCGTCTGCTTGCATGGGCACGGGCCCATGCGGCGCATCCGTGCCACCCACTCATCCCGATTGCGCTCCAACGCGGCCCGTGCGAGACATTGACCAGGCTCTCAGGGGTACTGGCGGCTGAGGGATTCCGCCACGCAGACCGGCTTGGCGCCCCCCTCGCGCTCCACCGTGACCTCCCACGCGAACTGGTAGCCGCCGTTTTCGATGGCCGTGGCCTCGAGCAGGCGCAGGCGGGCCCGCAACGGGCTGCCCACCGGCACCGGCGCCGGGAAGCGGACCTTGTTGAGCCCATAGTTCACGCCCATGCGGGTCTCCTGCACCGAGAGCGTCGACTGGAAGAATCGGGGCAGCAGCGACAGGGTCAGAAAGCCATGGGCGATCGGCGCGCCGAAGGGGCCGCTGCGGGCCCGCTCGACGTCCACGTGGATCCACTGATGGTCCCCGGTGGCTTCGGCAAACAGGTTCACCTGCTCTTGCGTGACGGTGATCCAGTCGCTGATCGCGACCTCCTGGCCCACACAGGCCGCGAGTTCTGAAAGGGTCTGAAAGGTCTTCATGGCGGCCACTTTAGCGCTGCGGCCACGCAGCCCCATGTCGAACCGGCGACAGCGCACCAGGTGGCGTCAGACCGGCGCGTCCAGCCATTCGCAAAGCGGCTGCCACTGCTGAAGATCTTTCTGGACGCGGCCCGGCGTGATGTCGAACAGCGTCAGGCCCCGGGCTGCGAGGTGGATGTAGTTCTGGGTGTCGCGCAGGTAGGTCAGCACCGGGAAACCCAGGCTATCGACGAATTCGTGCAGCTTGTCGGCGGCGATGGTGCGGGCGTCGACCCGCATGCCCACGATGCCGACCTGGACCGACTTGAGCTGCTTCATCTCGCCGAGCTGATCAAGGAAATCGCGGGTCGCGAACATGTCGAAGACACTGGGCTGCAAAGGCACGATGACCTTGTCGGCCAGCTTCACCACGTCCTTGAGCCGGCTGCCATGCAGACCGGCCGGCGTGTCCAGCACGACATGGCTGCTGCCCTTGGGCGGTCGGGCCACCTGTCGGTCATCGAGTTCCCAGCCGGCGATCGGGCGCAGATGCGCCGGCCGCAGCTGCAGCCACAGACGCGACGACTGCTGGCGGTCCACGTCGCCGAGCATCACCGGATGCCCCTGGCTGGCGAAATACCCCGCCACCTGGGTACTCAGCGTGGACTTGCCCACGCCACCCTTGGGATTTGCCACCACCACCACCGGCATGAAGACTCCTTCGTTGTCACGGCCACCGAATCATGGCGCCGAGATGTTAACAAGACCGGCCAGCCACCGACCGAGACCGTCAGAAGTAGCCGTCCCAGACCAGCTTGAGCCCGGTCAGCGCCATGCCCAGGTACAGGCAACGGTAGAACCACATCGGATCGATGCGCCGGGCGATGCGCACACCGGCCCAGACCCCCAGGGGGGCCAGCGGCATGAGCACCAGGGAGGTGCTCAGATTGCGCCCGTCCAGCAGGCCGAGCCAGGCATAGGGCAGCCATTTGGACAGATTGACGGCAAAGAACAGATAGGCCATGGTGCCCGTGAAACGCATCGGAGACAGCCGCAGCGGGATGACATAGGCGTTGACCGGCGGGCCGCCCGCATGGGCCACGAAACTCGTGAAGCCGCTCAGCGTGGTCAGCACCGCGCCCCACCAACGCGGCGGCGGCGCCTGGTCCGGCCGCGGCGGAAACAGCAGGCGCTGGCACAGGAACAGCAGGGTGAACACCCCCACCAGGCCTGCCACCTGCCGCGCCGCCAGCAGCCGGAACAGGCAAGCCCCGAGAGCCGAGCCCAGCAGACCGAAGGGCAGCAGGAAACGCAGCAGAGGCCCGTCGAAATCGCGGCGGAAGGCCGCCAGCCCCAGCAGGTCCATCAGCAGCAGGACCGGCATCAGGATGGCCGCCGCCTGGGGCACGCTGACCGCCAGCGCCATCATCGGCACCGCCAGCGAACCGAAACCGGCGCCGAAGCCGCTCTTGCTGATCCCCAGCAGCAGCACCGCGGGCACGGCCACGGCGTAGAACAAGGGATCGGTGATCACGGGAAGGGTCATGGCAAGGGTCTGCAGCAGGTCCTGAGCCGTCGATTGTGACCCCTCAGAAGCCACGGCCCCACAAATTTACTTGACCCAGTCAATTAATTAACACAAGATCGGCTCCCATCCGTCACCCTTCAGCGTGCCCCATGAGCCTCCCCCTCCCTGCCGACACCGTCCAGGCCGTGCGCCATTTCAACCGCTTCTACACCCGGCAACTGGGGCTTCTCGACGAAGTCCTGCTGGACACCGGCTTCACCCTGACCGAAGCCCGCCTGCTCTACGAACTGGCCCACGGGCAACAGCTCAATGCCAGCCAGCTCTGCAAAAGCCTGGGCCTGGACGCGGGCTACCTGAGCCGCCTGCTGAAAAAATTCGAAGCCCAGGGCCTGTTGCAGCGGCACCCGCATCCCGAAGACGCCCGCCAGACCTGGCTCAGCCTGACGGACGAGGGCCGGCGTGCCTATGCGCCCTTGAACCTGGCGTCGCAGACCCAGGTCGGCCAATGGCTGACGCCACTGACGACCGGGGAGCGCACGGATCTGCTGCAGGCGATGCGCACCCTGGAACAGTTGCTGGACCACGCCGGGGACCGCCCGCCGCCAGCGGTCGTGCTGAGGCCGCTGCAGGTCGGCGACCTCGGCTGGATCATCCACCGCCAGGCCGTGCTCTATGCCCAGGAGTACGGCTGGGACGCCAGCTTCGAAGCCCTGGTGGCCGAGATCGCCGCCAAGTACCAGCAGACGCACGACCCGGCCTGGGAAAACGCCTGGGTGGCCGAGCGTGGCGGGCGCATCGTCGGCTCGGTCTTCCTGGTGCGCGAGTCCGACACCGCCGCCAAGCTGCGGCTGCTCTATGTCGAACCCGAGGCCCGCGGCCTGGGCCTGGGGCAGCAACTCACCGACACCTGCATCGCCTTCGCCCGCGCCA
>JAFAMV010000133.1 GCA_019233055.1 Curvibacter sp. | reverse complement strand
CCTCTTCACCACCGAAATCCAGATCTACATCAGCCACGTCAACCAGGGCGGCCACCTCGACAACGCCCAGTTGCTGACCCTGGTCTCCGAAGCCCGGGTGCGTTTCTTCCACGCCCTGGGCTACCGCGAGGCCGGCGTGGAGGGCCTGTCGATCGTGGTCGGCGACATCGTGGCGCAGTACAAGTCTGAGGGTTTCCACGGCGAGACCATGCGCGTCGAGATGGTGCCCGAGGACTTCAACCGCTACGGCTTCGACCTGGTCTTCCGCATGACCGAGAAATCCTCGGCGCGCGAGGTGGCGCGCGGCAAGATCGGCGTGGTCTTCGTCGGGCGCGAGGACAAGAAGGTGCGCCCGGTGCCGGAGGCCTTCAGGGCGCGCCTCGACGCCCTGCCGCCCGGCACCGTCACCGCGACGGCCTGAGGGTATGCTCCAACGGTTGAGCCCTCACCGATAGATAGCATCCACCCGGCTGACCTGCCCTGCCCCCTCATGCTCCAGAGCTTTGCCTACGATCACTACGCCTATGCCGCCGTGGCGGTGCTCGGCACGCTGGCCGCTGTGTTCGCCATCCACTGGCTGATCCAGTCCTCGCCCTGGGCGCCCTGGTGCCGCAGTCTGCAGGGGGTGGTGCCGCCCTTCATCAACATCATCGGCGTGCTGTTCGGCCTGACGCTGGCCTTTCTGGCCAACGACACCTGGAGCGCCCACGACCAGGCCATGAGCGCGGTCTACCGCGAGGCCGACGCGCTGCGCAGCCTGGGCACCCTGGCGCAGCGGCTGGGCGCGCCCGAGCAGGCCCGGCTGGAGCAGGCGCTGCAGGGCTACGCCACCGCCGCCGGCGCCGAATGGCCGCTGCTGGCCCGCCGCCAGCAGGGGCTCGACGCCCCCCGACAGGCCGACGCCCTGCTGCTGATGCTGACCGGGCCCTCGGTCGAGGCCTCGGCCGGCAGCGCCACCCAGACCCTGATGCTGCAGGCCATCCAGCAGATCCGGCGCGAACGCGATCTGCGCATCGCCCTCAGCCAGACCCACATCAATCCCCTCAAATGGCTGGGCATGGCCTTTCTCGGCTTCCTGACCCTGCTGTCGGTGGCCGTGGTGCATGTCGAGCGACCCCGCACCGCCCTGGTCGCGACCGTGCTGTTCGCCCTGGCGGCCGCGCCCACCGCCACCCTGGTGCTGATCCAGGGCAACCCCTTCGAACAGCCCACCGCCGTGACGCCGGCCCCCCTGCTGGCCGCGGTCCGCGCGCAGACCTGAGGGAAGGCCCGTCCACCATGGTCGGCGACACCCTGGCCGAATCGCTGGCCCTGCTGCGTTCACGCCGCTTCGGCACCTTCTGGTTCGCCAGCCTGCTGTCCAACATCGGCACCTGGGCCCAGCAGGTGGCCCAGCCCTGGCTGCTGATCAGCCTGGGGGCCTCGCCCTTTCTCATCGGCCTGGACTCGTTTGCGCTGGGCGCGCCGGTCTGGCTGCTCACCCTGCTGGGCGGCACGCTGGCCGACCGGGTCGACCGGCGTCGCGTCATCGGCGGCTTCCAGTCGCTGCAGATGCTGTGCCCCACGCTGCTGATGGTCCTGCTGCTGTTCGGCCGGGTGCAGCCCTGGATGGTGATCTGCCTGTCCCTGGTGGTGGGCATCACCGACGCGCTGTCGATGCCCTCGTTCCAGTCCATCGTGCCCAGCATCGTCGAACGGTCGCAGATCGCCCATGGGCTGGCGCTGAATTCGACCCAGTTCAACCTGTCGCGCATCCTCGGGCCGGCCCTGGCCGGGCTGCTGCTGGCCGGTGTCGGCGCCGCCGGCTGCTTTGCGGTGAGCGCCGCCTCGTACCTGCCCTTCATCGGGGTGGCCCTGTGGATCCTGCCACGGGGCCGGCCCGCCCCCGACGGGGCCCGGTCGGTGCCGGCCTGGCAGGCGCTGCGCGAGGCGGTGCGCCTGCTGCTGACCCGCCCCACGGTGCAGGGCACGCTGCTGACCGTGTTCTGCTCCAGTCTGCTGTGCGCCCAGTTGCTGACCTTCGCGCCGGTGCTGGTCAAGAACGCCTTCCAGGGCGGTGCGGGCCATTTCAGCATGGCGGTGTCCGCCTTCGGCGTCGGCGGGCTGCTGGGGGCGCTGCTGCTGCTCGTGCTGCCGGCCGGACAGGACCGGCGCCGTCTGTGCTCCCATGCCGCGCTGGCCTATGGCCTGCTCCTGGTGGCCGCCGCCCTGGACCCCTGGTTCTGGGCCCTGCCGGTGCTGCTGGCGGCCGCCGGGACCGCCATGGGCCTGAGCAACATCTCGGGCAACACGCTGATCCAGACCGGCACCGAGGTCGAGCTGCGCGGGCAGGCGGTGAGCCTGTACATGCTGGCCATGCGCGGGGGCCTGTCGCTGGGCAGCCTGCTGACCGGCCTGAGCGTCAGCGCCTTCGGGGTGCGCCAGGCGCTGCTGCTCAACGGGCTGCTGGCAGTGCTGGCGCAAGGGGCGATCGCACGGCGCTGGCTGCGCGGCTGAGGCTCAACGCGCCATCGGGTTGGGCGTGGGCTCGCCGATGCGCACCAGGGTGTTGCGGTCCACATGGTGGAACAGCTCGTCCTGGCCCTGGATGCGCATCACCGTGTCTTCTTCGTAGAACCAGCTGTCGCCGGGCAGCAGCCGGACCTGGATGCGGAATTCGACCGTCTTGAAGGCCTGGTCCAGGAAGGGTGCCGAGCAGATGCCGAAGGTGGGCGAGCCCAGCATGGCGCGCAGTTCGAACTCGGTGGCGTCGGCCGAGGCCTGGCCACCGGCCAGCACGGTCTGGCCGCGCGGGATGGTCAGGCTGTGCATGACGGTGCCGGTGGCCGGCTCCCACAGCCAATAGCCGACCTGGTCGTGGTAGGTCTTGACCTGGTCGGGCTTGACCACATGGGTGTGGTAGCGCAGGCCGTACAGCAGTTGCGGGCCATTGGTCTGGGGGTCGATCGGCTGCAGCTCGATGCGCTCGACGTAGGCCTGCTTGCGCGGACCGTCGGCCTTGGGCTTGACGTCGAGGCCGCGCGTGCCCTGCCAGATGCCGGCCATGCGGCGCAGGGGCCCGAGGTTGCGCAAAGTATCGAAATCGATCGGTGAAGGTTCTGTGAAGATGTCTGGGCGTGGCTCGCTCATCGGGGGATCGTCCTCTCAAGGTGCTGGCCGCCCCGGGTACGGGAGCGGCAATGGGCGGAGGCACCGAATATAATTCGGCCGCTTGAACGCCCCTGCCTGCGGTCCTGGAACCAGACGCCGCCGGTCCAGGCCCACTTCGTCAACCCCGAACCCCAAGGTCTTCTGCCTCGCGGCCCGGCACCCCGCGCCGCCGCCCGATCCGCACCGCCCCAGAAGGGCCATCCAGCATGCCCCGTCCCCAGCCCTCTGCCCGCCCTGCCCTTCGCCCCTGCGGGCCGAGGTCGCCGGCAGCGCGTTTCCGCCTTCCTCGCGGCCGATGAACCGGCGCTGCCCGTCCCGCAGACCCCTTGCGGCCGCAACCCCTCAGGCAGGCCGCGCCCAGCCCTGGCTGCTGCTGGGCCTGCTGGCCCTCGCCCTGGTCTGGCTGGGCAGCCTCGCCACCCGTTCGCTGATCACCCCCGACGAGGGCCGCTACGCGACGATCTCGCTGGGCATGCTGCAAAGCGGCAACTGGATCACCCCGCGCCTCAACGGCCTGCTGTACTTCGAAAAGCCGCCGCTGCAGTATTGGGGCGGCGCGCTGGCCATGGCGCTGTTCGGCGTGAACGACTTCAGCGCCCGGCTCTGGTCCGGACTGGCCGGGCTGGCGACGGTGGCCCTGGTCGGGCACACCGGCCGCCGCCTCTGGGGCGAACGCGCCGGCCGCCTGGCCTGGGTCGTCATGGCCGGCACCACCTGGCTGGTGCTCAACAGCCATTTCCTGTCGCTCGACGCCGGTCTGTGCGCCACGCTCACGCTGGCGCTGTGCGGCTTCCTCTTGGCGCAGCACGACCAGGCCCGGGGGCAGGCGCGCAGCCCCTGGATGCTGGCGGCCTGGCTGGGCCTGGCGCTGGCGGTGCTCAGCAAGGGCCTGGTCGGCCTGCTGATCCCGGGCGCGGTGCTGGTGCTGCACAGCCTGTGGCGGCTCGATTTCCGCATCTGGCGGGCCATGCGCTGGCTGAGCGGCGGCCTGCTCTTCATGCTGGTCACCGTGCCCTGGTTCTGGGTGGTGTCGCGGCACAACCCCGATTTCGCCTGGTTCTTCTTCATCCACGAGCATTTCGACCGCTACCTCGACCCCAGCCACAACCGCGAGGGCCCCTGGTGGTATTTCCTGCCTTTCCTGGCGCTGGGCTTCATGCCCTGGACCAGCGCGCTGCCCTGGCTGGCGCGGGTGCGCCGCGCCGACTTCGCCGAAGGCTTCCTGCTGCTGTGGGCCGGCTTCGTGCTGCTGTTCTTCAGTGCCTCGAGCTCCAAGCTGCCCTCCTACATCCTGCCGATGTTCCCGGCCCTGGCCCTGCTGCTGGCGCGGCGCCTCGATCAGACCTCCTGCCGTGCGCTGGCCCGCCACCTGTGGCTGCCGCTGCTGTTCTGGGGCCTGGGCCTGGGCGCCTGGTTCGGCGCCGAAAGCCTGGTCGCCGCCGACAGCTCGCCGGCCATCGCGCGCCAGTTGCTCGACGGCCTGGCCCTGGCCAGCGTGCTGTTCGTGCTGGCCGCCGTGCTGGCCTGGCGGCTGCTGCGCCAGGAGCGCAAGACCCTGGCGGTGGCCCTGGTGGCCCTGACCCATGGCCTGGGCGTGCTGATCGCCCTGCAGGCGCATGACGGCTATGGCCTGCAGAAGAGCAGTGCCGCGCTGGTGCACCTGATCCCGCAGGCCCGCGACCCGGCGGTGCCGGTGTATGCGCTGCGCAGCTACGACCAGACCCTGCCGTTCTACCTCGGGCGTCCGGTCACCCTGGTCGACTATGTCGACGAATTCGAATTCGGCGAAACCCACGAGCCCGGCCGCTGGCTGCCCCGCCTCGAGGATTTCGTGCCGCGCTGGAACGCCGAGCCGCAGGCCGTGGCCTACATGGAACCGGCCACCCACGAGCTGCTGAGCAAGCTGGGGCTGCCCATGCGCACCGTCTACGAGGACGATCGCCGCGTGCTGGTCGTCAAACCCTGAAACCCGCCCGATGCCGACCCCATGAAAATCACCGACTTCCTGTTCGTCCTGGCCGGGGTGCTGCTCAATGCGGTGGCCCAGTTGCTGCTCAAGTCCGGCGCCAACGCGGTGGGCCCCATCCATGGCGTCGAAGGCCTGCGTGGCGTGGCCCTCACCCTGGCCTTCCACCCCGGGGTGATCGGCGGCCTGTTCTGCTACGCGCTCAGCGTCGTGATCTGGGTGATCGCGCTGTCGCGGGTCGACGTCAGCATCGCCTACCCGATGCTGTCCATCGGCTATGTGGTCAATGCCCTGCTGGCCATGGCCCTGCTCGGCGAGGTGATCTCGCTGCAGCGCTGGATCGGCATGGGCGTGATCCTGGCCGGTGTGGCCCTGATCGCCCGCACCTGATCGCCCAGACCGAGCCCCCATCGAGGACCCCCCATGAGCGCCCCCTCCGCCCCGGCCTTCCTGCCCTTCACCCGACCCTCCATCGACGAGGCCACCATCGCCGACGTGGGCGCCGTGCTGCGCTCGGGCTGGCTGACCACCGGCCCGCGCTGCCAGGCCCTGGAGGCCGCCCTGTCGGCGCGCTTCGGCGGCCGCCCGGTGCGCCTGGCCAGCTCGGCCACCGCCACCCTGGAGCTGGGCCTGCGCCTGGCCGGCGTGGGCCCGGGTGACGAGGTCGTCACCACCGCCCTGACCTGGGTCGCCACCGGCAATGTGGTCCTGCAATTGGGGGCACGGCCGGTGCTGGTCGACGTCGACCCCGCCACCCGCAACATGGATCTTGACCAGGTCGAGGCCGCCATCACGCCGCGCACCAAGGCCCTGCTGCCGGTCGACCTGGCAGGCCTGCCGGTGGACCGCCGGCGCCTCTACGACATCGCCCGCCGCCATGGCCTGCGCGTGGTCGAGGACGCCGCCCAGTCCATGGGCGCGAACTGGGGCGGCGAGGAGATCGGCCTGGGCGGCGACCTGGTGTCGTTCAGCTTCCACGCCAACAAGAACATGACCACCGCCGAAGGCGGCTGCCTGGTGATGAACAGCGCCGAAGAGGCCCTGCGCTTCGAGCGCCTGCGCCTGCAGGGCGTGGTGCGCTTTCCCGACGGCACGGCCGATGTCGAGGAAATCGGCGGCAAGTGCAATCTGACCGATGTGGCCGCCGCCATCGGCCTGGGCCAGCTCAAGCAGCTCGACGGCTTCAACCAGCGCCGCATCGCGCTGGCGCGCCGCTACTTCGACCGCTTCCCGCGCGACCTGGGCTTCACGCTGCCGCCGGCCGATTTCGGGCACAGCAACTGGCACATGTTCCAGCCCCTGCTGCCGGCCGGGGTGAAACGCGCCGACTTCATCGCCCGCATGCGCGAGCTGGGCTTCGGCATCGGCGTGCATTACCCGGCCATGCACCTGTTCACGCTGTACCGAGGCCTGGGCTACCGCGAGGGGCAGTTCCCGCATGCCGAGGACGTGGGGCGGCGCACCGTCACCCTGCCCCTGTTCCCCGCCATGGACGAGCACGACGTGGACCGCGTCTGCGCCGCCCTGCCCGCCGCCCTGGCTTGACCCGAACCCTCCCTCCACAGGCACGCCCGTGAACCAGCCCCTCGCCCCCACCCGCGTCGGCTACGACGCCAACGACCTCCGCGCGCAGCCTCCGGCCAGCGCGCCCGCAGGCCAGCCGGCCCCGGTGCTCAGCGTGGTGATCCCGGTCTACAACGAAGAAGACGGCCTGGCCGCCCTGTTCGCCCGGCTCTACCCCGCGCTGGACGCGCTGGGCCTGCGCTACGAGGTGATCTTCATCAACGACGGCAGCCGCGACCGCTCGGCCGCCCTGCTCGCCGAGCAATTCGAGAAGCGCCCCGAGGTCACCCGGGTCATCCTGTTCAACGGCAATTTCGGCCAGCACCGGGCCATCCTGGCCGGCTTTGCCCACTGCCGCGGCGAGCGCATCGTGACCCTGGACGCCGATCTGCAGAACCCGCCCGAGGACATCGCCACCCTGCTGGCCAAGATGGACGAGGGCCACGACTACATCGGCTCGATCCGCCGCCAGCGCCAGGACGTGGCCTGGCGCAAATGGGCCAGCAAGGCCATGAACCGGCTGCGCGCCAAACTCACCCGCATCAACATCACCGACCAGGGCTGCATGCTGCGCGCCTACAGCCGCGACATCGTCTCGCTGATCAACCAGTGCGGCGAGATGAACACCTTCATCCCGGCCCTGGCCTACCAGTTCGCCCGCAGCCCGGCCGAGGTGGTGGTGGGCCACGAGGAACGCTTCGCCGGCGAGTCCAAGTACTCGCTCTACAGCCTGATCCGCCTCAACTTCGACCTGGTGACCAGCTTCTCGGTGGTGCCGCTGCAGTGGTTCTCGCTGCTGGGCATGCTGATCTCGGGCGGCGCCGGCCTGCTGGTGCTGCTGCTGATCGGGCGGCGCATCGTGATCGGCCCCGAAGAGGGCGGCCTGTTCACCCTGTTCGCCATCGCCTTCTTCCTGATCGGCCTGGCCCTGTTCGGCATCGGCCTGATCGGCGAGTACGTGGGCCGCATCTACAGCGAGGTGCGCCATCGCCCGCGCTACGTGATCAGCGCCATCCTGGAGCGCGACCATGGCTGAGCCGGCTCGGGGCGCGGTGGTCTTCGCCTACCACAACGTCGGTGTGCGCCTGCTCAAGGTGCTGATCGATGCCGGGGTGCCGATCGGGCTGGTGGTGACCCATGCCGACAACCCGGGCGAGACCATCTGGTTCGCCAGCGTGGCCCAGGTGGCGGCCGAACACGGCCTGCCCTGCATCACGCCCGCCTCGGCCGACACCCCCGAACTGCTGGCCCGGGTGCAGGCCCTGGCGCCCGAGCACCTGTTCTCCTTCTACTACCGCCACATGCTGCCCCAGGTCCTGCTGGATGTGCCGACGCGGGGCGCCTACAACCTGCACGGCTCGCTGCTGCCGCGCTACCGTGGCCGGGCCCCGGTCAACTGGGCCGTGGTGCGCGGCGAACGCGAGATCGGTGCCACCCTGCATGCGATGAACGCCAAGCCCGACCACGGCGCCATCGTCGACCAGCAGGCGGTGCCCATCCTGGCCAACGACACGGCACGCGAGGTGTTCGACAAGGTCACCCTGGCGGCCGAGCTGGTGTTGGCGCGCTGCCTGCCGGGCCTGCTGGCCGGCACTGCGGTGCTGCAGCCGCAACAACACATCGCCGGCCAGTATTTCGGCCGCCGCACGCCCGAGGACGGCCGCATCCCCTGGAACGCCAGCCTCTGGCAGGCCCACAACCTGGTGCGCGGCGTGGCGCCACCCGACTACCCCGGCGCCTTCTTCGAGGCCCAGGGCCGGCGCTTCCAGATCGACCGCACCCTCTGGCTGGGTCCGCCCGGCCCGGCCGCCAGCCCGCTGCAGGGCCAGCAGGCCCTGAGCCTGCAGGCGCAAGACGGCCGACTGGTGCTGGCCGGCAGCGAGGGCCGCTTGCCGGTGCTGGCCGCCCGCCTCGACGGCGAAGCCCTGGACGCCCCCCGCTTCCAGACCCTTTTTGCCGGACAGTCGGTTGAACTGCGCGCCTGAGCGAAAATCCCGGCATAGACAGGAAATCCATCTTGAAAAACGTCCTCATCCTCGGCGTCAACGGCTTCATCGGCCACCACCTGACCCGCCACATCATCGAAACCACCGACTGGCACATCTACGGCATGGACATGCACTCCGAGCGTGTGCAGCCCTGGATGGACCACCCGCGCTTCCACTTCTTCGAAGGTGACATCACCATCAACAAGGAATGGATCGAATACCACGTGCGCAAATGCGATGTGGTGCTGCCCCTGGTGGCCATCGCCACCCCGGCCACCTACGTCAGCGACCCGCTGCGGGTGTTCGAACTCGATTTCGAGGCCAACCTGGCCATCGTTCGCCACTGCGTCAAGTACAAGAAGCGCATCGTCTTCCCGAGCACCAGCGAGGTCTACGGCATGTGCGGCGACGACGAGTTCGACCCCGAGGCCTCGCCCCTGGTCTACGGCCCGATCAACAAGCCGCGCTGGATCTACGCCTGCTCCAAGCAGTTGCTCGACCGCGTGATCCATGCCTACGGCCAGCAGCACGGCCTCGACTACACCCTGTTCCGCCCCTTCAACTGGATCGGCCCGGGCCTGGACAACCTGCACACCGCCAAGGAAGGCTCGAGCCGGGTGATCACTCAGTTCCTGGGCCACATCGTGCGCGGCGAGCCGATCAAGCTGGTCGACGGCGGCGCCCAGCGCCGCTGCTTCACCGACATCGAGGACGGCATCCGCGCCCTGATGCTGATCCTGGCCAACCAGGACGGCTGCGCCACCCGCAACATCTACAACATCGGCAACCCCGGCAACGACTTCTCGGTGCGCGAGCTGGTGGGGCAGATGCTGGGCCTGGCGGCCACCTACCCCGAATACCGCGACCATGCGGCCCAGGTGACGGTGCTCGAGACCTCGTCGGCCGAGTACTACGGCAAGGGGTATCAGGATGTCGAACGCCGCGTGCCCAAGATCGCCAACACCATGGCCGACCTGGGCTGGAAGCCCGAAGTCGGCATGCAGCAGGCGCTGGCCCGCCTGTTCGAACACTACAAGGACCAGCTCGACAGCGCGCGCGGCCTGATCAACGCGGCGGATTGAGATGGCCGACGCCGGCAGCGTGATCGCCCTCAAGATCGATGTCGACACCTGGCGCGGCACCCGCGAGGGCGTGCCGGCGCTGATGCGCCTGCTCGAGAAGCATGACGCGCCGGCCACCTTCCTGTTCAGCCTCGGCCCGGACCACACCGGCCGCGCGCTCAAGCGCGTCTTCCGCCCCGGCTTCTTCGGCAAGGTGGCCCGCACCTCGGTGCTCGAGCATTACGGCGTGCGCACCCTGCTGCACGGCGTGCTGCTGCCGGGCCCTGACATCGGCCGCCGCGAAGCCCAGGGCCTGCGCGACGTCGCGCGCGCCGGCTTCGAGACCGGCGTGCACTGCTGGGACCATGTGCGCTGGCAGGACGGCGTGACCGCCGCCGACGAGGCCTGGACACGGCGCGAGCTGAGCCTGGCCACCGAGCGCTATGCCGAGGTCTTCGGTGAACGCCCCCGCGTGCACGGGGCCGCCGGCTGGCAGATGAACGAGGCGGCCTACCGGCTGCAGCAGGCGCTGGGCTACACCCTGGCCTCCGACGGCCGGGGCAGCGGCCCCTACCTGCCCTGCAACGCACAGGGCGAGGTCATCGGTCCGCTGCAGCTGCCCAGCACCCTGCCCACCCTCGACGAACTGATCGGGCTCGACGGCCGGACCGTCGACAACGTGCACGAAGCCCTGCTGGCCCTCACCCGCCGCCCTGCCGGGCTGCAGGTCTACACCCTGCACGCCGAACTGGAGGGCCAGAAACTGGCCCCGGTGTTCGAGCGCCTGCTGCGCGGCTGGCGCGAACAGGGGCACCGCTTTGCCACCCTGGGCCAGTGCGCCGACGGGCTCGACAGGGAGCAACTGCCGCGCTGCCCGGTCGGCCTGGGCAGCATCCCCGGGCGCAGCGGCACCCTGGTGCTGCAGCAGCCGGCCTGGGGTTGAACAAGGCCTGTGCCATTTCAGGTCGACACGCGGACCGTGCGGCGTGTTTCATGCCAGACGGGAGGTTCTTGTGCGTCCGCAAATGGGACCTGGCCTCCATGACAAGCGACATTCGGGGAACTTGACTGACGCTCGGGACTCTGTTCAAGCCTCGAAAATCTATCAACAAGACAGTATACATTGATATACTTTGTTAGGTTTTGCTAGATTTGGAGTGCCCATGGACCCCGTGCGGAATCCCTTTGCGCCAGGCGCCGGCAGTCGCCCGCCCGAACTGGCTGGCCGTGAACTCATTCTGGGCGAGGCTCAGGTCGCGATTCAGCGCGCTTTGCTTGGCAAGCCCAACCGCTCCCAAATGCTGCTCGGCTTGCGCGGGGTCGGCAAGACGGTGCTGCTCAACAAAATTGAAGAGATAGCGCAAAGCGCCGGCCATTTGACTTCAATCATTGAAGCGCCGGAAGGCCGCTCTCTGAGCGAGTTGTTGGTTCCCAAAATCCATCAGATTCTGCGCAGACTCTCATTGACTGAACAGGCAAAGGCAAAAGCGCACGATGCACTGCGAGCGCTGCGCTCTTTTGCATCTGTGTTCAAAATTTCTTATGGTGAAGCCGCACTGTCTGTAGATCCGGACGCAGGAATTGCCGACAGTGGCGATATCGAAAATGACCTACCAGAACTCTTTGTGCAAGTCGGCGAGGCTGCCAAAGCAGCAGGCAAGGCCTGGACCTTACTCATTGATGAAGTTCAGTACCTCGAGTCAAAGGACTTGGCTGCCTTGATTGTCGCCATGCACAAAATCAGTCAAAAGGGGCTGCCTGTGCTGTTCTTTGGTGCGGGATTGCCTCAGGTGGCCGCGCTATCAGGGGAGGCCAAATCGTATGCCGAGCGACTCTTTCATTATCCTGCAGTGGGCCCGCTGATCGACAGCGATGCGAAGATCGCCATTCGGCGGCCGGTGGAAGATGAAGGCGAGCGCATTGCGGATGAGGCCCTTGGTGAGATCCTGGCCCGGACTCAAGGTTACCCTTACTTTCTCCAGGAGTGGGGGTATCAATGCTGGAATATCGCTCAAGGTGAGCAGATTGAAGCCTCGGATGCCAAGCAAGCCGAGCAAGAGGCAACCCGCCGCCTGGATGACGGATTCTTCAAGGTTCGCTTTGATCGGTTGACGCCGAAAGAACGTGAGTATGTGATTGCCATGGCCAAACTCGGACCTGGCCCGTACCGGTCTTCAGACGTTGCCGCCGCGCTGGGTGAAACACACCAAAGCTTGGGCCCGCGCCGGTCTAAAATTATCAGCAAGGGGATGATCTACAGCCCCTCCCATGGGGATATTGCGTTCACCGTCCCCATGTTCAACGATTATTTGATACGCAATTTTGTGAGCAAACCGGCCCGCTGAATAAAGCGGCGCATTTCGTTCAATCCGAGGCAGATAGAGTCCGCGACGGATCCAACACGACCTCGATCTCCCTGCGCCCTGGTGCAGTGCCGCCGCCCTGCACTGGGGCTTGATCGTGTGGCGCGCTCTCTGCCGGGATGTCCGACAACCGGCAACAGGTACCCTCTGATGGCTATAGTCGCCACATGCCCGACCAGCCGCTTGCCCTGGCCACCGAAGCCGGACCGACCCGCCCCCTGCATCCCGACGCCCAGCTCGACACCCGCGCCATCCTGGCCCTGGTGGCCATTCTCATGGGGGTGCTGCTGAGCACCCTCGACACCGCGATCGCCAACACCGCCCTGCCCGCCATCGCCGCCGACCTGAAAGCGCCGGCGGCGGCCTCGATCTGGGTCATCAATGCCTACCAGCTGGCGGTGGTCGCCACCCTGCTGCCCTTTGCCACCCTGGGCGACCTGTTCGGCCCGCGCCGCGTCTTCATGGTCGGGCTGGCGGTCTTCACCGTGGCCTCGCTGGCCTGCGCCCTGGCCGGCAGCCTGCCCACGCTGGCGGTGGCCCGGGCCCTGCAGGGCATCGGGGCCGGCGCGGTCATGAGCGTCAACATCGCCCTGATCCGCCTCGTCTACCCGGCCAGCCGCCTGGGCCGGGGCATGGGCCTCAACGCCCTGGTCGGCAGCGTCGGCTTCGCGGTCGGCCCCACGGTGGCCTCGCTGATGCTGGCCCTGGGCAAATGGCCCTGGCTGTTCGCGGTCAACGTGCCCCTGGGCGGGCTGGCCCTGGTCTTCGGCCTGCGCGCCCTGCCGCGCTCGACCCGGCTGCAGCACGACTTCGACCCGCTGACCGCCGGCCTGACGGCCCTCACCTTCGCCACCCTCATCGGTGCGTTGGGCTCGGCCGCCCAGCGCGAGCCCTGGCCGCTGGTGCTGGGCACCCTGGCGGTCAGCGCCGTGGCCGGCGCCCTGCTGCTGCAGCGCCAGAAGGGCCACCCCGCGCCGATGCTGCCGGTCGATCTGCTGGCCCGCCCGATGTTCCTGCTCTCGACCCTGACGGCCATGGGCTCGTTTGCCGCCCAGGGTCTGGCCTTCGTCTCGCTGCCCTTCTATTTCGAGGAGGTGCTGCACCGCGACCCGGTGCAGACCGGCTTCCTGATGTCGTCCTGGCCCATCGTGGTGGCCGCCGCCGCACCGATCGCCGGGCGCCTGTCCGACCGCCACCCGCCGGGCCTGCTCGGCGGCATCGGCCTGGCCATCATGTGCGTGGGCCTGGCCTCGATGGCCCTGCTGCCCGACAACCCCAGCGCCCTCAACATCGTGCTGCGCATGGCGGTCTGCGGCGCAGGCTTCGGCTTCTTCCAGTCGCCCAATCTGCGCGCCCTGATGTCCAGTGCACCGCCCGAACGGGCCGGTGGCGCCAGCGGCATGGTGGGCATGGCCCGGCTCATCGGCCAGACCACCGGGGCCGCCCTGGTGGCGCTGTGCTTCGGCCTGGTCGGCACCCACGGCTCGGTGGCCGCACTGGCCCTTGGCGCAGTGTTTGCCGCCCTGGCGGCGGCGGCCAGCAGCGCCCGCCTCTGGGCCGCCCGCCCGCCGATCTGATCCGATGTCCGACCACCAGGGCCTGTTAACACTCATTTCACCGGTGCGAAGCCTGCTGCCCAAGCGCCCATCAAGGCGCGTGGCGCAGCCCAGACTGGGCGTCTGGGCAAGACACGCAACGCCGAGGGGCGCTTGGGCGGCAGGC
>JAFAMV010000163.1 GCA_019233055.1 Curvibacter sp. | reverse complement strand
CCGCGGGCGAGTTGGTGGCGCCGCCGCGCGACACGGACGCGCCCACCGGCGTGCACTTGTCGTCGGCCACGCGGATGCCCCACTCGTCCACCGGCATGCCGTTGGGGATGCCCTTGTCGGCCGAGCCCGCCATCGAGAGCCAGGCGTCGGTGAAGCGCCAGCCCAGCGACGGGTCCTTCTTGCCGTAGTCCATGTGGCCATAGATGGGCTTGCCGTCGATGGTCTTCACGTCATTGGAGAAGAAATCGGCGATGTCTTCGTAGGCGCTCCAGTTCAGCGGCACGCCCAGCTCGTAGCCGTACTTGGCCTTGAACTTGTCCTGCAGGTCCTTGCGGGCGAACAGGTCGGCACGGAACCAGTAGAGGTTGGCGAATTGCTGGTCGGGCAGCTGGTACAGCTTGCCGTCGGGTGCCGTGGTGAAGCTGGTGCCGATGAAGTCCTTGAGGTCCAGGTCCGGGTCGGTGAATTCCTTGCCGGCGCCGGCCATGTAGTCGGACAGCGCCATGATCTTGCCATAGCGGTAGTGGGTGCCGACCAGGTCGGAGTCGGAGATCCAGCCGTCATAGATCGACTTGCCCGACTGCATCGAAGTCTGCAGCTTCTCGACCACGTCGCCTTCCTGGATGTAGTCGTGCTTGACCTTGATGCCGGTGATTTCCTCGAAGGCCTTGGCCAGGGTCTTGGACTCGTATTCGTGGGTGGTCAGGGTCTCGGAGACCACCGAGATCTCCTTCACGCCCTTGGCCTTGAGCTTGGCTGCCGCATCCATGAACCACTTCATTTCAGCCAGCTGCTTGTCCTTGGACAAGGTCGAGGGCTGGAACTCGCTGTCGATCCACTTCTTGGCCTCGGCTTCGCCCGCATGGGCATATTGCCCTGCCAGCACCGCTGCTGCCAGAGCAAGCGCCGTGTACCGCATTTTCATGATGTGTCTCCTCAAATGCATATCCCCGGTTGATTTGAAAGGTGTCCGGCCCCGGGGATGGGTCCAGCCGAATTCCTGCATGAAAAACGCCCTCAGCCCTTGCGCATGATCAGGGCCAGCACCGCCATGGACAGCACGAAGCTGAACCACACCGAGGGCTCCGACTCCAGGCCCAGCAGGGTCTGGATCTTGTCGCTGCAGCCCACGAAGGCCAGGTTGACATAGGCTGCGGACAGCAGCCCGATGAAGAGCCGGTCGCCGCGCGTGGTGCGCAGCGGCAGAAAGCCCTTGCGCTCCACGGTGGGTGAGCGGATTTCCCACACCGTCATGCCGATCAGCATGAGCACGATGCAGGTGAAGAACACGGCGACCGGCAGGGTCCAGGCCATCCATTCGAACATGTGCGCAACTCCTCAAACACGGCCCATCGCGAAGCCCTTCGCGATGTAGTGGCGGACAAACCAGATCACGATGGCACCCGGCACGATGGTCAGCGCGCCGGCGGCCGCCAGCGTCGCCCAGTCCATGCCCGAAGCCGAGACGGTGCGGGTCATGATGGCCACGATGGGCTTGGCATTCACGCTGGTCAACGTGCGCGCCAGCAGCAGCTCGACCCAGCTGAACATGAAGCAGAAGAAGGCCGCGACGCCGACCCCGGCCTTGATCAGGGGCAGGAAGATGGTGATGAAGAAGCGCGGAAAGCTGTAGCCGTCGATGTAGGCGGTTTCGTCGATCTCGCGCGGGATGCCGCCCATGAAGCCTTCCAGGATCCAGACTGCCAGCGGCACGTTGAACAGCAGGTGGGCCAGGGCCACGGCGATGTGGGTGTCCATCAGGCCCACGGTGGTGTAGAGCTGGAAGAAGGGCAGCAGGAACACCGCCGGCGGGGTCATGCGGTTGGTCAGCAGCCAGAAGAACACATGCTTGTCGCCCAGGAAACGGTAGCGCGAGAAGGCATAGGCCGCCGGCAGCGCCACGGTCACCGAGATCACCGTGTTCATCGCCACATAGATCATCGAGTTGATGTAGCCCGAATACCAGGACTCCTCGGTCAGGATGGTCTTGTAGTTGGCCCAGGTGAAATGCTGGGGCAGGATCGAGAAGCTCGACAGGATGTCCTCATTGGTCTTGAAGCTCATGTTGACCATCCAGTAGATGGGCAGCAGGGCGAAGATCAGGTAGACGATCAGGAAGATCGAACGCTTGTGGAACCGGTTCTCATGCATGACCGTTCTCCTCGGGGTTTTGCGTGCCCACGTTCTGCATCCAGTTGTAGAGGATGAAGCACAGCAGCAGGATGATCAGGAAGTAAATCAGCGAGAAGGCGGCGGCCGGGCCCAGGTCGAATTGGCCCACGGCCTTCTGCGTCAGGTACTGGCTCAGGAAGGTGGTCGAATCGCCCGGACCGCCACCGGTCAGCACGAAGGGCTCGGTGTAGATCATGAAGCTGTCCATGAAGCGCAGCAGCACCGCGATCATCAGCACGCCCCGCATCTTGGGCAACTGGATGTAGCGGAACACCGCGAACTTCGAGGCGCCGTCGATGCGCGCGGCCTGGTAGTAGGCGTCGGGGATGCTGCGCAGGCCGGCATAGCCGAGCAGGGCCACCAGGGGCGTCCAGTGCCAGACGTCCATCACCAGCACGGTGAGCCAGGCATGGGTGGCATTGCCGGTGTAGCTGTAGTCGATGCCCAGTTGCTGCAACGTGTGCCCGAGCAGGCCGATGTCGTCGCGGCAGTAGATCTGCCAGATCGTGCCGACCACGTTCCAGGGGATCAGCAGCGACAGGGCCACGGTCACCAGCACCGCCGACGACTTCCAGCCCTGGGCCGGCATGGACAGCGCCAGCAACACGCCCAAGGGGATCTCGACCAGCAGCACCGACAGCGAGAACACCAGTTGGCGCAACAGGGCGCCGTGCAGGTCTTCATCGCGCATCACCTGGACGAACCATTCGGTGCCCACGAAGATGCGGCGCTCGGGCGAGATGATGTCCTGCACCGAGTAGTTCACCACCGTCATCAGGGGCACGATGGCCGAAAACGCCACGCACAGGATCACCGGCAGGATCAGGAACCAGGCCTTCTGGTTCAGGGGTTTGTTCGCGGCGCTCATGACACCAGTTCCTCATTCACATAAAAGCAGGTGTGCGTTCCGAGCAACCTGAGCCACACCTCGTCGCCCGGCGCCAGGTGCAGCCACTCGGCACCCAGGCGGGCCTTGAGCACCGAGCCTTGCACCTCGGCGCTCAGCATCAGGTGGGTGCCGATGTCCTGCAGCTGGCGCACCGTGGCGGGCACCGCCCCTGGCGCACCGGCCTCGGTCAGTTCGACGTATTCGGGGCGGATGCCCATCTGCAGCGCCCCCTGGGGCAGGGACGAGGCTGCCGGCAGTTCAAGCTGACGGCCCGCCACCTGCAGGGCCGCTCCCGCCACTGTGGCCGGCAGGAAGTTCATGCCCGGCGAGCCGATGAAATGCCCCACGAAGGTGTGCTGCGGCCGCTCGAACAAGGCGTCGGCCGGCCCCACCTGCACTGCCCGGCCCCGCGTCATCACCAACACCTGATCGGCAAAGGTCAGGGCCTCGACCTGGTCGTGCGTCACATAGATCAGCGTCAGCTTGAGCTCGTGGTGGATCTGCTTGAGCTTGCGGCGCAGCTGCCACTTGAGGTGCGGGTCGATCACCGTCAGCGGCTCGTCGAACAGCACGGCCGACACGTCGGGCCGCACCAGGCCGCGGCCCAGCGAGATCTTCTGCTTGGCATCGGCCGCCAGCCCGGCCGCACGCTGGTTGAGCTGGCCGCTCATGTCGAGCATCTCGGCGATCTCGCCGACGCGCTTCTTGATCTGCGCCTCGGGCACCTTGCGGTTGCGCAGCGGGAAGGCCAGGTTCTCGGCCACGGTCATGGTGTCGTAGATCACCGGGAACTGGAACACCTGCGCGATGTTGCGCTCCTGCGGGCTCTGGCGCGTCACATCGCGGCCGTCGAACAGCACCTTGCCGTGCGAAGGCACGAGCAGGCCCGACATGATGTTGAGCATGGTGGTCTTGCCGCAGCCCGAAGGGCCGAGCAGCGCATAGGCACCGCCGTCTTCGAAATTCATCTTCAGCGGCAGCAGCGCGTAGTCGCTGTCCTGCTGCGGGTTGGGCCGGTAGGCGTGGGCCAGATCGAGTTCTATGCGGGCCATGGTCAGAATCCTTTCGCCCGCTCGGGAGCCAGCAGCAGATCGCCGGCACGGTCGAAGACATAGGCCTGCGCCGCGCTGAAATACAGGGTGATCGAGGCCCCCAGATCGAAGTAGTGCACCCCGGTGACCTGAGCCACCAGTTCACCGACAGCGGTGTGCACATGCACAAAGGTGTCCGAGCCCGAGATCTCGGCCAGTTCCACCCGCCCGGCCAGGGCCACATCCCCCTCGCGGGCCTGCACCCGCAGGGCGCTGGCACGCAGGCCCACGGTCACCTCGGGCGAGGCCTGGCGACCGGGAAGGTCCAGCCCCAGGGCCGGCCCGCCGCGCAGTTGCACACCCTGCCCCAGCAGATCGGCCGCCAGCAGATTCATCGGCGGGTCGCTGAAGGCGCGGGCCACGCGCAAGGAGCGCGGCCGGTGGAACACCTCGGCCGTCGGACCGTACTGCAGCAGTTCGCCCTGGTCCAGCACGGCGGTGTAGCCGCCCAGCAGCAGGGCCTCGCCGGGCTCGGTGGTGGCGTAGACCACGGTGGATTCACCCTGCGAGAACAACGCCGACAGTTCTTCGCGCAACTCTTCGCGCAGCTTGTAGTCGAGGTTCACCAGGGGCTCGTCGAGCAGCATCAGCGGCGCCTTCTTGGCCAGGGCCCGGGCCAGGGCCACACGCTGCTGCTGGCCGCCGGACAGCTCGGCCGGCAGCCGCTCCAGGAACATCTCGATGTGCAGCTTGGCTGCCAGCTCACGCACACGCTGATCGACGTTCGACTCCTGGCGCAGCAACAGCGGCGAAGCGATGTTGCGTGCCACCGTCATCGACGGGTAGTTGATGAACTGCTGATAGACCATGGACACATCGCGCTCGCGCACCGGCACCCCGGTCACATCGCGGCCGTCCACCAGGACCCGACCCTGCGTCGGGCGATCCAGCCCTGCCATGACGCGCATCAGGCTGGTCTTGCCCGCCTGCGTCGCCCCCAGCAGCACCGTCACCGCGCCGCTTCGCAACGCAAGATCCATGGGGTAGAGCCAGGTCTCCGCCCCCACTTTCTTGCTGATGCCTTCCAAAACCAGCTGCATTCCGCAACCTTTCACCTTGTTGGGCCACGGATGCCGGCACCCGGTGGCGATATGTCACTTTGTTTTCGAACGTTTTCGATTATTGTTCTTTTTCTTTCGATTCTGGTGCTGGTTTTCCCTTAAACAGTTCCTTTTGATTCCATTTACAGTCGGCGGCTCGACATTTGTCTATGCTTGCGCTGTGAACTTCAATCCCCGACAACTCAAACTCATCGATGTCGTGCGCGAGCGTGGCTCGGTCACCGTGGAACAACTGGCCGAGGAGCTGTCGGTCACCCTGCAGACCGTGCGCCGTGACGTCCAGCGACTGGCCGAGAGCGGGACGCTGACCCGCTTCCATGGCGGCGTGCGCGTCCCCAGTTCGACCACCGAGAACATCGCCCACCTGCAACGCCAGAGCCTGCACGCCGAAGGCAAGGCCCGCATCGCGAAAGCGGTGGCCGCCGAGGTACCCGACGGCTGCTCGCTGATCCTCAACATCGGCACCACCACCGAAGCGATCGCCGAGGCGCTGCTGCGCCACAGCGGGTTGCGGGTGATCACCAACAACCTCAATGTCGCGGCCATCCTGTGCCAGAACCCGGGCTTCGAGGTCATCGTGGCCGGCGGCGTGGTGCGCGCCCGCGACCGCGGCATCGTGGGCGAGGCGGCGGTGGACTTCATCCGCCAGTTCAAGGTCGACATCGCGCTGATCGGCATCTCCGGCATCGAGTCGGATGGCTCGCTGCGCGACTACGACTACCGGGAGGTCAAGGTGGCCCAGACCATCATCGAACATGCCCGCGAAGTCTGGCTGGCCGCCGACTCGAGCAAATTCAACCGCCCTGCCATGGTCGAGGCCGCCACCCTGGCGCAGATCGACCGCCTGTTCACCGACGCCCCGCCCCCCGCGCCCTTCCCGCAACTGCTCGAAGAAGCCGGGGTGCGCCTGGACATCTGCAAGCACTGAGCACACCCGGCCTCCGCCCTCCATCGACCCGACCTGCAAGCCTTCCCCATGACTTCCTATCTGCTGGCCCTGGACCAGGGCACCTCCAGCTCCCGCAGCATCGTCTTCGACCGCGCCGGCCATGTCGTGGCCCAGGCCCAGCAGGAGCTGCCCCAGATCTACCCCAACCCCGGCTGGGTCGAACACGACCCGCTGGTGATCTGGCGCACCCAGTTGGCCACCGCGCGCGAGGTGCTGGTCAAGGCCGGCATCTCGGCCAGCCAGATCCACGCCCTGGGCATCACCAACCAGCGTGAAACCACCGTGGTCTGGAACCGCCGCACCGGCCAGCCCATCCACCATGCCATCGTCTGGCAGGACCGGCGCGCCGAACCCGCCTGCGCCCGGCTGCGCGAACAGGGCCACGCGGAGCTGATCCGCGAACGCACCGGCCTGCTGGTGGACGCCTACTTCTCGGGCACCAAGCTGCAATGGATCCTCGACCACGTGCCCGGCGCGCGGCAGCAGGCCCTGGCCGGCGAGCTGGCCTTCGGCACCGTGGACAGCTGGCTGATGTGGCAGCTCACCGCAGGCGCGGTGCACGCCACCGATGTCAGCAACGCCTCGCGCACCATGCTGTTCAACATCCACCGCAACGAATGGGATGACGAGCTGCTGGCGCTGCTCGACATCCCGCGCGCCCTGATGCCCGAGGTGCGGCCCTCCAGCGCCGACTTCGGTTGCGTCAGCGCCGACCTGCTGGGCCACCCGGTGCGCATCGGCGGCGTGGCCGGCGACCAGCAGAGCGCGCTCTTCGGTCAGGCCTGCTTCAGCGCCGGCATGGCGAAGAACACCTACGGCACCGGCTGCTTCATGCTGATGCACACCGGCGCGAAGTTCCAGACCTCGCGCAACGGCCTGCTCACCACCAGTGCCGCGCAACCCGGCCGCCAGGCCGAATTCGCCATCGAGGGCAGCGTCTTCGTCGGAGGCGCGGTGGTGCAATGGCTGCGCGACGGGCTCAACGCCATCCAGGCCAGCGGCGAGGTGCAGGCCCTGGCGCAGAGCGTGCCCGATGCCGGCGGCGTGATGATGGTGCCGGCCTTCACCGGCCTGGGCGCGCCCTACTGGAACCCCGAGGCACGCGGCATCATCACTGGCCTGACCCGGGGTTCGACCGTGGCCCACATCGCACGTGCGGCACTGGAGAGCATCGCCTTCCAGAGCACCGCCCTGTTGCAGGCCATGAGCCGCGACGCGGTGGCCGCCGGCGGCAGCCCGGTGACCGAGCTGCGGGTGGACGGTGGCGCCTGTGCCAACGACCTGCTGATGCAGATCCAGGCCGACCTGCTGGGCATCCCGGTGGTGCGCCCGGCCGTCATCGAGACCACCGCCCTGGGCGCCGCCTACCTGGCCGGCCTGGGGACAGGCCTGTACACCAGCGTCGATGAACTCAGCCAGCAATGGAAGGCCGAACGCACCTTCCTGCCCACCCTGCCCCGCGACCAGGCCGAGGCGCGCATCGCCCAATGGGAACATGCGGTGCGCCAGGCGACGGCCGCCTGAACGCGGAGCGCACCGGCCTCAACCCGCCGCCAGGGCGATGGTCTGGCGCGGTTGCGCCATCTGGCCGAGGCGCGCGTGGCTGAACAGCGACTGGATCAGCGGCGTGTAAAAACCACCATCCCCGACCAGCCGGAGCACGCCGCCGGGCAGGATCTGCAGCCAGCCCAGTCGGGTGAGCTCATTGAGGACGGCGGCGTGATCGAAATAGAGGGAGCGTCCGAACAGCGCCTCGAAACGCCGTGGATCCAGCTGCAGCCCTTGCAGTTGCTGGAAGATCCAGGACAGGCGGATGTCCTCCGCCTCATGGAAGAAGGCCCGCTCGACCGGGAAGCGGCCCGCGTTCACCGCTTCGGCATAGCGTCCCAGGCCCCGGTGGTTCATCAGGGATCCTGAGCGGACCGCATTCAGGCGGGTGTTGATCGCGCCGAAACCGAGCCCCCCCATGTAGCGGGCGAAGTCCTCATGGATCAAGGACCGCAGCTGGTCTTCGTAGAGGTATTGGGCGGCATCGATGCCTGTGGGCGCAACCTGGCGCACGGGCCTGGACCAGTCGTAGACCGTGTCCTGCACAAACCCTTCCGAGCGCAGGTAGGCGCCCGCCTCATGGTACATGCGCAGCTTGTCCCGCATCGAGGGGACCCGTGGCCGGTTCCGGGTGGCGAAGTCGGAACGACCGGCGATATTGAGCTCGTAGTGGGTGATGTGCCGCACGCCCGAGGCGACGATGGCGCGCAGGCCGTCCAGCATGTCCTCGATGGATTGCTCCGGCCAGCCGAAGATCAGGTCGACATTGCAGGCCAGGCCCTGCCGATGGAACTCATCGATCGCCTCGAACACCTGGCGGTTGGTCTGCCTGCGACCGCTGTAGCGGATCAGCGTTTCATTCATCTGCTGGACGCCCATGCTCACCCGGTTGAAGCCCGCCGAGCGGATCGCCGCGATTTTTTCCTTGTTGAACAACTGCGGGATGCCTTCGATGGACTTCTCGATCCCCGGCGGCAGGGCGGGGAACAGGCCCTGCACGATGGCCATCAGGCGATGGTAGTCCTGGGCCTGCAGAAGATTGGGCGTGCCCCCACCGACATATACGGACTCCAGGACCGCGCCGCCATACACCTCACGGTAGAGCCCGGCCTCCTTTTCCAGCAGGTGCAGATAGGCCTCCATCCCCTGTTTTCCTTCATAGGCCACCGTCGGGAAAAGACAGAACCCGCAATGGGGCGGGTCGGTGGGCAGGCAATAGGGAATGCCGAGGTAGAGGTTGATCTTCTCGGGCACCTCCTTGCGGGGCGTCAGGCAGGCCCGCAAGGCGTCCGGATCCACCTCGGTGGACCAATAGGCGGGCGACGGATGGGCATGCAACACCTTGTTGCTCAAATGACGGTCCAGGTTCTTTTTCAAGAAAGCCTGGACCGACTCGGTGGTCAGCGCTTGCGTAGGCATATGGGTCTCCCCTTGCTTGTCAACGCCCCGCCCCCAGCAGGCGTCACGCCCCCTCCGGCGCCTCGTGGGTGCCGGAAGGGCTCGTGAGCCAGCCCAGGACGACAGGCCAGATGTCCGAGCGGGCCGCCCGGGACGACATCAGGCTGGCGTGCCCAAACCGAGGGCCCGACAGCCTGAACTGGTTGGCCGGGCCGCCGAAGCCCCGCCAGAAGTCGTGACACCCCGCAGGCGGCGCGATGAGGTGATCGCCTTCGGCCGCCAGGGCCAGCACGGGAAAGCCCAAGCCGGACATCGCACGGCGGTAGTCCAGGCCATCCCGCCCGATGAAATGGCGGTTCAGGTTCCAGTCGAACCAGGGTTGCAGCATGTGCCGGCTCTCGTCCTGCGGCCCCAGGCCCAAGAGCCAGCCCGGCAGTCGCCCCAGGCCGGCACAGGCGGCCCTCGTCAGCCACAGCCGGGCCGTCGGCCACCAGCCTGCCGCAGCGCCGGAGGTCTGGCAGGCCACCAGCGCCCAGCGGCCCATGAGGTCCCGCCAGGCCGGTTCGCGGACCAGGGCCATGGTCAGCACGATGCCGCCGCCGGAATGCGCCACGCAGTCGAGCCGGGAGACCCCCTGGCATTGCGTCAGGTAGGTCAGCGCGGCCGGAACATCCTGGCGCGCCACGGTCTCGAAATCGAAGGCCTGAGGGGGCCGGGCACTGGCACCATGGCCCCGCCATTCCAGGATCCAGCAGATGAATCCACGGTCGGCCAGAAACTGCGCCAGACCCAGGCAGATCCGGCGGTCGGAGAACAGGCCATGGGTCATCAGCACATGGCGCGCCGCCGGCACATCGACACCGGAAGCCGAGACCTGGACCAGGCAGATTTCCACCCCGTCCCGGGTGGGCAGGCGGTGCTCCGTTTCGACGGCCATGGGGCTTCTCCTGCGATGAAATCCCGATTGAAGCCACCTTCAGCCGGCAAAACACCTCAAAATCGACCATCGGCCCGAATGGCGGGATGCACTTGCGATCAGCCGTCTGCCTGGATGCCGTCGCTCGGCTCCCGCGCCCCGACGATCTACCAGCCCCCACAAAAGCCCTAGACTCCGACGCGTGAGAAATCGAAACCCCGCCCCATCCGGCCTGTCGATGCCCTCCCTGGGCGTTGCCCGCATCAGCCCCCTCCGGTCATCATCGCGCCGCCGCTGGTTGGCCGATGCGGCCCGCTGGTCCCTGGCCCCCCTGCTGGTCGGCACCCTGCCCGCCTGCGCTCCGGTGGGCCTGCGGCCCGGCAATGCCGGGCGGCGGCCCCAGCTGCGGCTGCTGGGCGAAGAACGCCTGCCCTATCGGCAGGATTTCAGGCACACCGTGGTCGGCGGCCTGTCCGGCCTGGACCACGACCCGGCCACAGGCCGCTGGTATGCCCTGAGCGACGACCGGTCCGAGCACAGCCCGGCACGCTTCTACACCCTGGCGATGACGGTGTCCGAAGCCGGCATCACCGGCCTGCACATCGAGGACGTGACCCTGCTGCGGGATACCCAGGGTCGGACCTACCCCAACCGCCAGCAGGCCGATGCCGACCACCCCGACATCCCGGACCCGGAATCGATCCGTTTCCGCCCCGAGACACGCACCCTGCTCTGGACCAGCGAGGGCGACGTCAACCGGGGCCTGCCGCCCGCCTTGCGCGAAATGTCGCTGGACGGGCGCCTGCTGCGCGAGTTCAGCCTGCCCGACATGCTGGAACTCGGAGCCGACGACGCCCACGGCCCGCGCAACAACCTCAGCTTCGAAGGCATCGCGCTCAGCCCCAGCGGGCGCCACGTCTGGGTCTCCATGGAAGCACCGCTGGCACAGGACGGCCCGCTGCCCACGGCCTCCCGACCGGGCGGCCCCTGCCGGCTCACACGCTTCGACCTCGCCACAGGGCGGGCCGACCGGCAGATCGCCTACCAACCCGACGCCCTGCCGCGTTCGCCCCTGCCCCCGGGCGCCCCGGCCGACAACGGCATCAGCGAGATCCTGATGCAGGACGAGCACCAGCTGCTGCTGCTCGAACGGGCCTACATGACCGGCGTCGGCGTCTCGCTGGCGGTCTACCGCATCGACACCCGCCAGGCCCCCGACACCCTGGCCCTGGCCACGCTGGGGCCCGGCACCGTGGTGGCGCCCAAGACCCTGGTGGCCGACTTCAGCGCCCTGGGCATCAGCCGCCTCGACAACACCGAAGGCATGTGCTGGGGCCCCACCCTGGCCAACGGCCACCGCAGTCTGGTGTTCGTCAGCGACGACAATTTCAACCCGCTGCAGATCACCCAGTTCCTGGCCTGCGAATTCCTCCCTGAAACCAACTGATATGAGACCACCCCGTTTGAACTTCCTCACTGCGTGTGGAAGCTCCATCCCCCCTCCAGGGGCGCACCCGGCGGCCCGGCAAAGCCGGCTCCACGGGCGCCCTGGCGTGGCCTGCTCCGCGGCCCTTTGAACCTTGGCTGGCGCGCCGGGTTCATGCGCTGCGGCTAACGTTCAGCAACATGGATAACTGATATGAATTCCAAAATTGCATTCATCGGCGGCGGCAACATGGCCAGCGCCATCATCGGCGGCCTGCTGCGCCAGGGCCTGTCGGCCCAGGACATCCTGGTCGTGGAGCCTTTTGCGCCGACCCGCGAGCGTCTGGCCCGCGACTTCGGCCTCCAGCCCCTCGAACAGGCCGATGCCAGCCTGGCCGGGGCCGGCCTGCTGGTCTGGGCCGTCAAGCCGCAGACCTTCCGAGAGGCCGCCGCCGCCGTGCGCCCCCACGCCCCCGACGCGCTGCACCTGAGCGTGGCCGCCGGCATCGGCAGCGACAGCATCGCGGCCTGGACCGGCACCGAGCGCGTGGTGCGCTGCATGCCCAACACCCCGGCCCTGGTCGGCCAGGGCATGACCGGCCTGTTCGCCCGCCCGGCGGTGACGGCGGCCGACCGGGCCCGTGTCGAACAGGTGCTGAGCCCGACAGGACAGCTGCTCTGGGTCGACGCCGAAAGCCACCTCGACGCGGTGACCGCCCTGTCGGGTTCGGGCCCGGCCTATGTCTTCTACTTCATCGAGGCCATGGCCGCCGCCGGCAGCCAGATGGGCCTGAGCCCGGCCCAGGCCCTGAAGCTGGCCGTGGGCACCTTTGTCGGCGCGTCCGAGCTGGCGCGCGCCTCGGACGAGCCGCCCGAAGTCCTGCGCGAGCGCGTCACCTCCAAGGGCGGCACCACCTACGCCGCCCTGTGCTCGATGGAGGAGAGCCAGATCAAGGCCCACTTCATGCAGGCCATGGAAAAGGCCCGTCTGCGCGCCCAGGAACTCGGTCGCGAGTTCGGCGCCGACGCATGAGCGCCCGGCGGCGACGCCTCCAACTTCGGCGAAAATAGCGCAGGCCCAACGCCTGTCACCGGTTCGCAGCCCTGCACGCAGGGCTGCGGCTGCCCATCAAAGGACCCAAAACATGAAAAAACTGCTTTCCGCTCTTCTCGCCACCAGCCTGGTGGCCCTGCCCCTGGCCCTGATCAGCGCCCCGGCCTCGGCCGCCCCGTTGCACAAGCACCACAAGCACGCCAAGCACCACGGCCACCACCACAAGAGCCACCACGCCAAGCACAAGGCCCACAAGTGATCTGCGGAGCGCCTGCGCGACAGCCCGCCCTGTGCGGGCTTTTTTACGCCCAGGCGTAGGCCAGCAGCACGGCGGCGAACAGCCCGGCTCCCAGCCAGTGGTTTTCGCGGAAGGCCTTGAAGCAGCCGTCACGCCGCCGTTCGCGGATCAGGCCGAAATGCCACAGCACCTGGGCCAGGGCCTGCACCAGGCCCAACGCCAGAACCCACCAGGGCAGGCGCGCCCACATCACCCAGGCCCAGAGCAGCAGACTGCCGCCATAGAAGGCCATCACGCCCGCCACATCATGGCGCCCCAGGGTGATGGCCGAGGTGCGCATGCCGATGCGCAGGTCGTCGTCGCGGTCGACCATCGCGTATTCGGTGTCATAGGCCAGCACCCACAGCAGGTTGCTGAGCACCAGGGCCGACACCTCGAACGTCAAGGGCTGGCCGCAGGCCGTGAACGCCATCGGGATGCCGAAGCTGAAGGCCACCCCCAGCACCGCCTGGGGCATGGACACCCAGCGCTTGGCGGTGGGGTACAGCAAGGTCACCGCCAGCGCGCCG
>JAFAMV010000129.1 GCA_019233055.1 Curvibacter sp. | reverse complement strand
ACCGACGGCCTCAAGTATGGCGACGTGTTCCACCAAAACGAGGTCGAGCAGTCCACCTACAACTTCGAGCACAGCGATGCCGAGTCCCTGTTCACCGCCTTCGGCGCGCATGAAAAGCAGGCCAAGTACCTGATGGAGCAGCAACTGGCGCTGCCGGCCTACGAGCAGGTGCTCAAGGCCGCCCACACCTTCAACCTGCTCGACGCCCGGGGTGCCATCTCGGTGACCGAGCGCGCGGCCTACATCGGCCGCATCCGCAACCTGGCCCGCAGCGTGGCCCAGGCCTATTACGAGAGCCGCGAGCGCCTGGGCTTCCCCATGGCCCCGCGCGAGTGGGTGGAACAGATCGCCAAGAAGGCCGCCTGAGCGGGAGAACAAGACATCATGAGCCAACAAAATCTTCTGGTCGAACTGTTTGTCGAAGAGCTGCCGCCCAAGGCGCTCAAGAAGCTGGGCGAGGCCTTTGCCGGCGTGCTGGCCGAGCAACTCAAGGCCCAGGGCCTGGCTGCAGCCGACAGCGTCGTCACCCCCTACGCCTCGCCGCGCCGCCTGGCCGCGCACATCACCCATGTGGCCGCCAAGGCGGCCGACCGCGCGGTGCAGCAGAAGCTGATGCCGGTCAGCGTGGGCCTGGATGCCGCCGGCAACGCGACGCCGGCCCTGCTCAAGAAGCTGGCCGCCCTGGGGGCCGACGCCTCTGCCGTGGCCGGCCTGAAGCGGGCTCCCGACGGCAAGGCCGAGGCGCTGTTCTACGACAGCGTGGTCAATGGCGCGACCCTCGATGCAGGCCTGCAGAAGGCCGTGGAAGAGGCGCTGGCCAGGCTGCCCATCCCCAAGGTCATGACCTACCAGCTCGAGACCGACTGCGAGCTGCCGGGCTGGAGCAGCGTGCATTTCGTGCGCCCGGCGCACGGCCTGATCGCCCTGCACGGCAGCAGCGTGGTGCCGCTCAAGGTGCTGGGCCTGAAGGCCGGCCACAGCACCCAGGGCCACCGTTTCGAGGCGGCCAAGCCGGTGGTCACCATCGAGCATGCCGATGCCTATGCCGACACCCTGCGCCGCGATGGCGCCGTGATCGCCAGCTTCGCCGAGCGCCGCGCCGAGATCGTGCGCCAGCTCGCCGAGCGCGCGGCCCAGCTGGGCAGCGGCGTGCGCCCGATCGAGGACGAGGCCCTGCTGGACGAGGTGACGGCCCTGGTCGAGCGGCCCAATGTGCTGGTCTGCGAATTCGAGAAGCAGTTCCTCGACGTGCCGCAGGAATGCCTGATCCTGACCATGAAGGCCAACCAGAAGTACTTCCCGCTGCTGGACGCCGCCGGCCGGCTGACGCACCAGTTCCTGGTGGTCAGCAACATCAGCCCGGCCGATGCCAGTGCCGTGACCGGCGGCAACGAACGCGTGGTGCGCCCGCGCCTGGCCGATGCCAAGTTCTTCTTCGACCAGGACCGCAAGAAGACCCTGGCCTCGCGCGTCGAGGGCCTGGGCAAGGTGGTCTACCACAACAAGCTGGGCACCCAGGGCGAGCGCGTCGAGCGCGTGCGCGCCATCGCCCGGGCCATTGCCGCCCAGCTGGGCGACGCCACCCTGGTGGCGCAGGCCGATCTGGCCGCGCAGCTGGCCAAGACCGATCTGGTGACCGACATGGTGGGCGAGTTCCCCGAGCTGCAGGGCACCATGGGCCGCTATTACGCGCTCAACGACGGCCTGCCCGAGGCCGTGGCCGACGCCATCGAAGACCACTACAAGCCGCGCTTCGCCGGCGACACCCTGCCGCGCGGCACGGTGGGCGTGGTGGTGGCCCTGGCCGACAAGCTGGAAACCCTGACCGGCATGTTCGGCATCGGCAACCTGCCCACCGGCGACAAGGACCCGTTCGCGCTGCGCCGCCACGCCCTGGGCGTGGTGCGCCTGCTGATCGAGAACCAGCTGCCGCTGGCCCTGGGCGAGCTGTTGCGCAGCGCGGTGCCCGCCTTCGGCGACAAGATCAGCGATGCCAGCCCGGCCCTGGCCGACTTCATCTACGAACGCCTGGCCGGCGGCCTGCGCGAGCAGGGCTTCAGCGCCCAGGAAGTGGACGCCGTGCTGGCCCTGCGCCCCGAGCGCCTGTCCGATGTGGCCCAGCGCCTGGAGGCCGTGCGCGCCTTTGCCCGCCTGCCCGAGGCCGCCGCGCTGGCGGCCGCCAATAAGCGGGTCAGCAACATCCTCAAGAAGGCCGATGCGGTGGACGCCCACGTCAGCCCGGTGCTGCTGAAGGAGGCTGCCGAGCAGGCCCTGTTCGCAGCCCTGCAGGCCACGGCGCCGCAGGCCAAGGCGCAGTTCGACGCCGGCGACTACACCGCTTCGCTGCAGACCCTGGCGGCGCTGCGCGCCCCGGTGGACGCCTTCTTCGAGGGGGTGATGGTGAATGCCGAGGAGACCGATCTGCGCCTGAACCGCCTGGGCCTGCTCAAGTCCCTGCACGACGCGATGAACCGCGTGGCAGACTTGTCACGCCTCGCCAGCTGAGCGAGATCCCCCATGCCTGGAGGCCAAGCCATGAAGCTCGTGATCCTTGACCGTGACGGAACCATCAACGAGAGCAGCGAAGAGTTCGTCAAGACCCCCGAAGAGTGGCACCCCCTGCCCGGGGTGTTGGAGGCCATCGCGCGGCTCAACCATGCGGGCTTCCAGGTGGTGGTGGTGTCCAACCAGGGGGGGCTGGGGCGGGGCCTGTTCGACATGGCCCAGGTCAATGCGATGCACGCGAAGATGCACAAGCTGTTGGCCGCGGCCGGCGGCCGGGTCGAGGCGGTGTTCTTCTGCCCCCACGGACCGGAAGAGGAATGCCGCTGCCGCATGCCCTCGCCAGGGCTGTTCGAGCAGATCGCCGAGCGCTATGGGATCCATCTGCAGGGCGTCCCCATGGCGGGCGACAGTCTGCGCGATCTGCAGGCCGGTGCGGCCGCAGGTTGCGAGCCGCATCTGGTGCTCACCGGTCTGGGGGCGCAGTGGCGCGACCAGGTGCTGCCCGACACCTTCCCGGCGGGCACCCGCACCCATGCCGACGTGGGCGCCTTTGCCGATTTCGTGATTGCCAACGAGGCCCGTCGGCTGGCGGCCTGCTCCTGAGCGGGCCGGTGGTCGAGCGCCGGCCGTGACAGACCCGGGCTGCGGCCCGGGAGGCGGCTTCCCCTGTGTTTCCTGTCCCGATCCAGAAAGAATTGCGGCCATGTCCCTGATCCGTTCCATCGTGCACACCCTGTGGATGTTGGTCACCGTCATGCCCTGGGCCCTGGTCATGCTGGTGGCTTCGATCTGGCGCCGCGGCACGCCGCTGTGGTGGATGGCGGTGCGTTGGCTGGGCTGGGCCATCGACGGGGCGCGCTGGATCCTGGGCATCGAGGTGCGGGTCAGCGGACGGCAGAACCTACCTGTGGGCGAAACCAGTCCCGCCATCCTGCTGGTCAAGCACCAGTCGACCTTCGAGACCTTTCTGATGCCGACGCTGATGCCCCATCCGCTGGCCTATGTGTTCAAGAAGGAGCTTCTCTATGTGCCCTTCTTCGGCTGGGCCATGGGGCGGCTGGACATGATCCACATCGACCGCAGCCAGCGCGCCCAGGCCTTCAACAAGGTGGTGGCCCAGGGCCGGCGCCTGCTGGCCCAGGGCATCTGGATCATCATGTTCCCGGAAGGCACACGGATTCCCCGGGGCCAGAAGGGGCAGTACAAGAGCGGCGGCACGCGGCTGGCCGTCGAGACCGGGGCGCCGGTGATCCCGGTGGCGGTGACCTCGGCCAAGTGCTGGCCGCGCAAGGCCTTCATCAAGGTGCCCGGCGTGGTGGATGTGTCGATCGGGCCGGCCATCCCGAGCGTGGGGCGGGACCCCGACGAACTGATGCGCGAGGTGGAGGCCTGGATCGAGTCCGAGATGCGCCGTCTGGACCCCGAGGCCTACACCAGTTCCTGAGGCGTACCGCACCGATGGGCCGTCTGACCGACCTGCTGCAGCTCACGCTGGATTTCTTCGATTCCGGCGCGCCGCCGGCTGCGCCTGCGCCGCCGGTCCCGGTGCCGCGTCGTCGGGTGGCCGGCCCGGCAAGGCCGGATGCAGGTGCAGGTACCCCCTCCGGCGCGCCCCCCAAGGCCGGTGCCGACCGTCGTCGAAAGGTGGGCGCGGCCCCCTGGTCCACGCCGGCAGAAGCCGCCTCGATCAGCTTCGGCCATCCCCAGGCCAACCGCGAGGCGGTGCTGCAGGGACTGCGGGTGGCCTACCTCTTCAAGCGGGCCCGGCGGCGCAGCATCGGTTTTGTCGTGGGGCCCGACGGGCTGGTGGTCAGTGCGCCGCGCTGGGTGCCGCTGGCCGAGGTGGATGCGGCCCTGGCCGGCAAGTCGGCCTGGGTGCTGCGCAAGCTCGACGAAGCCCGGGAGCGCCGCCAACGGCAGGCCGCCGCCGCGGTGGTCTGGGCCGATGGCGCCGAGCTTCCCTACCTCGGCGAACCCCTGCGGGTCTGCCTGCGGCCGGGTCAACTGCCCACGGGCTGTCTGCAGACCCTGGACGACGACGGGGCGGCCCGCGAGGGGGTGCGCAGGCTGCTGCTGCTGGGGCTGCCGCCCCTGGCGGAGCCGAGCCAGATCCGGGATGCGGTGCAGGCCTGGTTGATGCGCGAGGCGAGGGCGCTTTTCGTGCAGCGCCTGGATGGTTTCGCGCCCCGCCTGGGGGTGCGCTGGACCCGTCTGGCCTTGAGCCAAGCCAGCACCCGCTGGGGCAGCGCCCGCATCGACGGCAGCATCCGGCTGAATTGGCGCCTGATCCATTTCAGCCTGCCGGTGATCGACTATGTGGTGGTCCATGAACTGGCCCATCTGCGGGTGATGGACCACAGCCCCCGTTTCTGGGAGACCGTCGGCACGGTGGTGCCCGATTTCGCGCAGCGGCGTGGGCAGCTGAGGCAGGCGGCCCTGCCGAACTGGGACTGAGCCGGTCGTACTGAGCCGGTTGCTGGAGCCTGGGTGGGCAGGGTGCTGATCGGGTCGGCCGCCGCCGCAACTGAGTCTGGCGCAGCGCCCCCGATGGCCTGACAATCCAGGCCGCCGCCCTGCTGCCGACCGGCCCCGGGGCCTACCACGGAGACCTGTCACATGATCGTTGGAATCACGCTTCTGTTTCTCATGCAGCTGCTGGGGGATGCCCTGGTGCACGCGTTTCATCTGCCGCTGCCCGGGCCGCTGGCGGGCATGTTGCTGCTTTTGCTGGTGCTGATGGTGCGCGGCCAGGTGCCGCAAGGCCTGCGCGAAGCCTCGGCAGGCCTGTTGCAGAACCTGATGCTGCTCTTCATTCCGGCCGTCTCCGGTGTGATGATGTACTTCGGCCGGGTGGCCCATGAGTGGTTGCCCTTCCTCGCGGCCGGCGTCGGCGGGGCCGCCGTCACGCTGCTGGTGACGGCCTACACCCTGCGCTGGATGCTCCGACGCGAAGGTCTGGCCGATGCGGAGGCGATGTGATGGCCTCGACCGGCTTGTTCGAGATCTGGGTCTTCCTGGGGCGTTCGCCGTTGCTGTGGCTGGCCCTGACCCTGCTGTCGTACCTGGGCGCGGTGGCCCTGTACCGGCGTTCAGGGCACAACCCCTTCCTGATCCCGGTGCTGACCTCGGTGGCCTTCACCATGGCGGTGCTGTGGCTGACCGACACCCCCTACCCGACCTATTTCGAGGGGGCCCAGTTCGTCCATTTCCTGATCGGGCCGGCGACGGTGGCCCTGGCCGTCCCCCTGTATGGACAGCTGCCACGCCTGCGGACCATCTGGCGCCCGGTGCTCGTCGCCCTGCTGGTGGGCTCGCTCACTGCCATCGTGTCGGCGGTCGGCATCGCCTGGGCGCTGGGCGCCTCGCGCGAGACCCTGCTGTCGCTGGCGCCGAAGTCGGCCACCATGCCGATTGCCATGGCCATGGCCGCCCAGATCGGCGGCCTGCCGTCCCTGGCCGCGGTGGCAGTGGCGGTCACCGGCATCTCTGGCACGATCATGGCGCGCCCGCTGCTGAATCTGGCGGGCATCCGTGATCCGGCGGTGAGGGGCTTTGCGGTCGGTATCGCCGCCCACGCCATCGGCACTGCCCGGGCCTTGCAGGTCCATGAGACCGCCGGCGCCTTTTCGGCGCTGGCCATGGGGCTCAACGGGGTGATGACGGCGGTGCTGCTGGGGCTGATCCACTGGGGTGGGTGGCTTTGAACTTTTGGGGATCAGGGTATCTCCATTCAAGTCTTGAAATATGGAGGTAGATGCATGAAATCGATGCCGCGCTGCTTGGAATATGGCTTGCTGTTGTCCGCTCTTCTGGCCTTTGGAGGCTGTGCCAGCCAGGGCGCGGGTGCACCCGGTGTGGCCGGGTTGGATACCCAGGGGCTGGTCCGTCTGGTGGCCAGTCCGGACCGGAACCCACAAGACCGGACCCTGGATGCCCGCAGGCACCCGGTCGAGCTGCTGAATTTCATCGGCGTACGCCCAGGCATGACGGTACTGGACATCAGCGCTGGCGGTGGCTACACCACCGACCTGCTGGCCCGGGCTGTGGGTACTGCGGGGCATGTCTATGGGCAGAGCGCCCCGCCGGCCGCCGCCAAATCGGCAACCGCCTCCGAAAAGCCTGCCTCCGCCACCACATTCTCGGCCGGACCGGGGCCGCAGCGTCGCAGCTCTGCCGAGGCGTTGGCTGAACGGGCTTTGAAGCCGCGCACCGCCAACATCGTCCCGGTGGTCCGCCCCTTTGACGACCTGGTGCCCGAAGAGCTGGCCGACGCCAAGCTGGACCTGGCCACGCTGATGTTCAACTACCACGACCTGGGCCACCTGGGGGTGGATCGGGCCAAGCTCAACGAGGCTGTCTTCAAGGCCCTGAAACCCGGCGGCCTCTATGTGATTGCCGACCATGCCGGCCGGCCAGGCACGGGCATCTCCGAGTCCGGCACCCTGCACCGCATCGAGGAATCCTTCCTGCGCCAGGAAGTCGAGGCAGCAGGCTTCAAGCTGGCGGCCGAGGGGCAGTTCCTGCGCAATCCGGCGGATCCGCGTGATGGCAGCCCGGTGGATGCCAAGGACGAATTCGTCTTGAAATTCGTCAAGCCCTGAGGCGTTTCAGAGCTCGGACGGATCCCGCTCCTGGTGCACCTCGTGCACCAGCACCACCTGGCATTGTCCGCCGGCTTCGTTCAGGTGCAGCCGCACGTCGAAGCTGCCGGCGGCCCAGCCGCTGGAGCGCTGGGGATCACCCTCCTGGCCGGCGGTGACGCCGATGCCGAACTCTGAGTCCATCTGTTGGCGCAGCAGGCCATAACGGCGTCCCGCCTGGCAATGGCCGGCCGGGCCGCTCCAGCGCTGCTCGATGTGGAACACCCGCTGTTGCTGGAAGAAAAAGACCGTGCTGAGCACCCCTTCGGCGCCGTCGGGGCCGCTCAGGCTCCAGGTGCCGCGCAGTCCGTGGGGGCCGGGCAGCGGGCGACGCAGATGCTGCAGCCCGGGCAGGGCCTCCTGAAGCTCGGTCTCGGACAGGCCGAGCAGGCGCTCGTCTGCTGGTCGTTGGGCGTGGGCCAGGGCCGGACCGGACAGGACCAGACAGAGCAGGGTGACGGCAGGCAGGTGCGACAGGGTGGTTTTCATCTGGGCACCGAGTGTAGGTGCCGCACTGCAGGGCTTGAAAACAGGGGCTAAACTCCCCAGCTTCCGGCTTGCCCATTTCCTCTTCCAGCCCGTCTGGCCCACCGGGGCCGGGTGGCTGCCCGTCCGAAAGACCGCCCCACCATGGCCCTCATCCCCGTCACCATCCTCACCGGATTCCTGGGTTCCGGCAAAACCACCCTGCTCAAGCGTGTGCTCACCGAAGCGCACGGGCAGAAGATCGCCGTCATCGAAAACGAATTCGGTGAAGAGAACATCGACAACGACATCCTGGTCAGCAACACCGAGGAACAGATCATCCAGATGAGCAACGGCTGCATCTGCTGCACCATCCGAGAAGATCTGCGCGAGACCCTGCAACTGCTGGCCGCCAAGCGCCGCAAGGGCCTGCTGGATTTCGAGCGCATCGTCATCGAGACCACCGGTCTGGCCGATCCCGGCCCGGTCGCCCAGACCTTCTTCATGGACGAGGAGATCGCCGAGACCTATCTGCTCGACTCCATCCTGACCCTGGTGGATGCCAAGCATGCGGCCCAGCAGCTCAACGATCGCCAGGAGGCCCGTCGCCAGGTCGGCTTCGCCGACCAGCTCTTCATCAGCAAGACCGATCTGGTGGCGCCTGAAGAGGTCGAGGCCCTGAAGCACCGGCTGGCCCACATGAACCCGCGCGCGCCACAGAAGGCGGTGCATTTCGGTGAGGTCCCGCTCCACGAGGTCTTCGATCTGCGCGGTTTCAATCTCAACGCCAAGCTCGACATCGACCCCGACTTCCTCAAGGAAGACGACCATGACCATCACCACGGTCACGACCATGCCCATGGCGAGGCCTGCGACCACCCCTCGCACCAGCATGGCGGGCATGGGCACCACCATCACCACGATGACGATGTGAAAAGCTTCGCCTTCCGCTCGGACCGCCCCTTCGATCCGGCCAAGCTTGAGGACTTCCTCGGCGCCATCGTCAACATCTATGGTCCGCGCATGCTGCGCTACAAGGGGGTGCTGAACATGAAAGGGACCGAGCGCAAGGTCATCTTCCAGGGGGTGCATCAGCTCATGGGCAGCGACCTGGGGCCGCAATGGGGCCCCGACGAGGCGCGCGGCAGCAAGATGGTCTTCATCGGCATCGATCTGCCCCACGACATCTTCCGGCAAGGCCTTGAGCAGTGCCTGGTCTGAACTGAAATCGGGGGCGCTCAGCTCGCCCGTTTCAAAAATGCCGCGGGCAGGCTTGCCTGCCTGGGCAAAAGCCCTAGACTCTCGCTTTTCGGTGGGGCTGGGGGCTCGGTGTCTCGATTCCGCAACGGTGTGGGTGGCATCCGGAGGACGCCTATACAATCGCCCCCCGACAAAACCCTGCTGCCGATGACGGGGTCCTGTGCGCCGGCCTGCCGGTCCGATGCGGTCCCGCCTTTCCTGCGAGGAGACAACCCGTGAAAGCCTCTGCCAGCAAAACCAAGGCGACTTCTCTGAAAGCCGCCCCGGCCGACAAGCGCGTCGCAGAACGCCTGTCGGCGGAGGCTTCCGCAGGTCCGGATCGTGCCGGTGCGCCTGCACCCAGGCGCCGCGACGCCGCCCCGGGCCACGTCGCCGCTGCGAAAGCCTCCCTGCTGCCCGGCAGGGCGGATGGGGCCGCAGGGCCGCCGTCGGTCGAGCCGGCCTCGGGACAGATCGGTGAAATGCCGCCTCGCAGTGGGCGACCTTCTTCCAGACTGACCCAATTCACCGTACCATCCATGGCCACGGCCCCAGCCGTGGCGCCTACCGCCGCCAAAGCCAGCTTCCTACACACCATGCCTACGACACTGAACGCAACGCCCCCCTTCGCGGCGACCAAGAAAGACCCCAAGCTGGCCAACAACTGGAAGGCCAAGCCGGTGGAACAGTTGACAGACGAAGAAGTGCTCGCCATGCCAGACGGCGAGTACATGAACGAGAAGCAGACGGCCTTCTTCCGTCTCAAGCTGACCCGCCTCAAGCAGGACATGCTCAACAACGCCGGTGAAACCACCGAGCATCTCCGTGAAGACACGGTGGTGGTGCCGGATCCAGCCGACCGCGCCACCATCGAAGAAGAGCATGCGCTGGAACTGCGCACCCGGGATCGCGAACGCAAGCTGCTCAAGAAGATCGAGCAGTCCATCGCCCGCATCGATGCCGGCGACTACGGCTACTGCGACGAGACCGGTGAGCCGATCGGTGTGGGGCGCCTGTTGGCCCGCCCGACCGCCACACTGTCACTCGAGGCTCAGCAGCGCCGGGAACTGAAGCAGAAAATGTTCGGCGACTGATCTGCTTTCGGATTGGCTGAATTCAAAATCGCGCGACCATGAGCAAAGAAGACCCTTCCGGTTTGTTGTCCAAGGTGGTGCGGTTCGTCAAGAACCCCGCGAGCTGGAACGAATTGGACCAGCAGGAGGAAGAGCGGGACAGCCATTACAACAAGCAGGCGCTCAAGGAGATGATCGAGCGCAAGCGGCGCAACGACTTCGTGCGCCGTCGCGAGTTCGACCAACTGCGCAAACTCCGCAAGCGCGAGGCCTTGACCCCACCTGCCGACGGGCAGGGGCGTCCGTCCTTCTTCCAGAGCAGCCTGGCCTCGCGGCCCGATGATCGGGCCGTGACCCTCAAGAAGATCGACGAGATCGAGGCCCAGATGTCCATGCAATGGTGGCGTTCCAAGCATGGTCAGCCCCCGGCCGGCGTCCAGGCCGGCGATACCGCCCCCTTGAGCAGCAACTTCCCGCCGAGCCGTGCCGGCAAGCCCTCCGTTGTGCCTGCGTCGGGTGACGCGGCACAGGCCGCGGCGACCGCAAGGGCTTTTGCGCCCACGCTGAACGCTCCCTTCACCCAAGCCGGTGAGCTTCCGGCGAAGGCGCCCATGGTCGCCAGCACGGTGCCTCAGGGTGAGCACTGGGATGCGGCCGTGCCACCCGGTGGTTTCCCTGCCTTTGCTGCCACGGCCGTCCAGGTGCCTCTGGCCGGCCAGGGCGAGGCGCGCATCGGGGGGGCGGCTGCGGGTTATCTGGGCGCCGAGGTGCCTCCGTTCGTCCACCTTCCCGAACTGGAGGAGGCGGCCATCCGTTTTGCCAACGGGGATGGCGCAGGGGCGGAAGCGGCATTGCTCGATCTGTTGCAGGATCCGACGGCCTCACGTGAGGAGGAGGTCTGGATGGCCCTGTTCGACCTCTACAGGGCGTTGGGTGAGCAGGACCGTTTTGAGGGCGTGGCGATCGATTTCGCGAGTCGTTTCGGGCGTTCCGGTCCGCTGTGGATGCGGTTTGGGACCGAGCCGGAATCGTCCCATGGGGTGGACGCCCCGGCATCGGCCATCGGTTTCCGTTGGACCGCCCCGGAAAGCCTGGCGCCTGCGGCCGTCGCAGCACTCAAGACCGCCCTGTCCAAGGCGCCCCAGCCCTGGGAGCTCGACTGGTCGCGCCTGATCGACATCCCCGAAAGTGCGGTCGATGCCCTGGGGGATCTGGTGGCTGGATGGGCCTCCTCGCCGGTGCGCTTGCGCTGGGCCGGGATGGCGGTGTTCGACGACGTCCTGCGGGCCCGCACCGCCTCAGGGGATGCCGAGGCTTCGCAGGCGTGGTGGCGTTTGCGCATGGAGTCTTTGCGGCTCATGGGCCGGGCCGAGGAGTTCGAGCTGGTGGCCCTGGATTACTGTGTCACCTACGAGCTGTCGCCACCGTCCTGGGTCGACCCGGTGTGCGAGTGTGCCGTGCTGTCCAAGGACCACGGCGACGGACCGCCCTCCATCCAGTCCATCGATGCGGGGCCGCTTTCGGTTTCTTCGATCCACAGCGAGTTTCCCACCACCGCCCTGGCCCTCGACCTGAGCATCCAGGACGGCGGCCATCTCTCCTCGAGCGCCACGGTGGACCTGGCTGGCGAGATCCTGGGTGATCCGACCGACCTCCTGCCGGAAGCGGCCGCCCACCCGCCCAAGGTGCTGGTGGTGGGTTGTGCGGACCTGGTCCGCATCGATTTTTCTGCGGCGGGATCGGTGCTGAACTGGGCGGCCGCCCGTCAGGCCGAGGGCACGCAGGTGCAGTTCCGTGGGCTGCAGCGCCTGGTGGCGGTGTTCTTCAATGTGATCGGCATCAATGAGCATGCCCGCGTGATCCCTCGCCTCGACTGAAAGATCGGGTGCCTTTATGCCTCGCGCCCGTCAGGCCCGCCCACACAGCGCTGTCGGTGCTTCATCGCCACACCCCGGACCATGGTGGTCCGTTGCCGGCCCCGAGGGGCTTGGGGGCCGCTGGGGGTGTGGGCTGGAAAGCGCCTGAGCGTCAGGCAAAGCAAGCCTGATCGGTCTGTTCCGCTTCCGGCCTCAGCCCGCGCCGGCCTGCGGCCCGGCAGCCTGGCTTGCAATGCGGCACACCACCCCCATTTCACGAAACACTATGGAACAATTTCACGGAACAACCATCCTCAGCGTGCGCCGTCAGACCCCCTCGGGGGTGCGGGTCGCCATTGGCGGGGACGGTCAGGTCACCTTGGGCAACATCGTCGTCAAGGGCTCGGCACGCAAGGTGCGCAAGCTGCACCATGGCCGGGTGCTGGCCGGTTTTGCTGGGGCGACCGCGGATGCGTTCACGCTTTTCGAGCGCTTTGAAGCCAAGCTGGACAAGCACCAGGGGCATCTGGTGCGTGCCGCCATCGAACTGACCAAGGACTGGCGCACCGACCGGGTGCTGCGGCGGCTCGAGGCCATGCTGGCCGTGGCCGACCGCGAGGCCTCGCTGATCATCACCGGCAATGGCGATGTGCTGGAGCCCGAGCAGGGCATCGTGGCCATCGGCTCGGGCGGTGCCTATGCCCATTCGGCGGCCAAGGCCCTGCTCGACAACACCGAGCTGGCACCTGACGAGGTGGTGCGCAAGTCGCTGGCGATCGCGGGCGAGCTGTGCATCTACACCAATATGCATCACACCATCGAAACCCTGGACTGAGTCGTCCAGCCGATTCCCCTCCACGCTGAGCGGGCCGGAGCCCGCCGAAAGCCTTGCCATGTCGTCCATGACCCCCCAGGAAATCGTCTCCGAACTCGATCGTCACATCGTCGGCCAGTCCAGCGCCAAACGGGCGGTGGCGATCGCCTTGCGCAACCGCTGGCGGCGCCAGCAGGTCGAGACCCAATTACGGCCCGAGATCACGCCCAAGAACATCCTCATGATCGGCCCGACCGGGGTCGGCAAGACCGAGATCGCCCGCCGCCTGGCCCGCCTGGCCGATGCCCCCTTCATCAAGGTCGAGGCCACCAAGTTCACCGAAGTCGGCTATGTCGGCAAGGATGTGGATGCCATCATCCGTGATCTGGCGGAAGTCGCCGTCAAGCAGACCCGGGAAGCGGCGGTGCGCCAGGTGCGCGCCCGTGCTGAGGATGCGGCCGAGGACCGGGTCCTGGACATCCTGATTCCGCCTCCACGGCCGGCCTTCGGCAGCGAGCCGGCTTCGCCGGCCGCCGATGGTGCGGCCCGCCAGGCCTTCCGCAAGAAGCTCCGCGAGGGGCAGCTCGACGACCGCGAGATCGAGATCGACCTGGCCGAAGCCCGGCCGCAATTCGAGATCATGAGCCCGCCGGGCATGGAGGAGATGAGCGAGCAACTGCGTGGCATGTTCAGCCAGATCGGGGCGGGCAAGCGGAAGAACCGGCGGCTGCGCATTGCCGAGGCGCTGCGCCTGCTGGCCGACGAGGAGGCTGGCAAGCTGATCAATGAAGAAGAGATCCGGGCGCAGGCCTTGAGCAATGCCGAGCAGAACGGCATCGTCTTCATCGACGAGATCGACAAGGTCACCTCGCGCAGCGACGGCGGCGGCAGCGGCGAGGTCTCGCGGCAGGGGGTGCAGCGCGATCTGCTGCCCCTGGTCGAAGGCACGGCGGTCTCGACCAAACACGGCATCGTCAAGACCGACCACATCCTGTTCATCGCCTCGGGGGCGTTCCACCTCAGCAAGCCCAGCGACCTGATCCCCGAATTGCAGGGGCGCTTCCCGATCCGGGTGGAACTGCAGTCGCTGTCGGTGGAAGATTTCGAGGCCATCCTGCCCCAGACCCAGGCCTCCCTGGTGCGGCAGTACCGGGCCCTGCTGGCCACCGAAGGGGTCACGCTCGACTTCACCCCCGATGGCCTGACC
>JAFAMV010000105.1 GCA_019233055.1 Curvibacter sp. | reverse complement strand
GTCATGATCAAGGCCTCGGCCGGCGGTGGTGGCAAGGGCCTGCGTGTGGCCTTCAACGACAAGGAAGCCTTCGAGGGCTTTGCCAGCTGCCAGAACGAGGCCCGCAACAGCTTCGGCGATGACCGCGTGTTCATCGAGAAGTTTGTCGAAGAACCGCGCCACATCGAGATCCAGGTGCTGGGCGACTCGCACGGCAACGTGATCTACCTGAACGAGCGCGAATGCTCCATCCAGCGCCGCCACCAGAAGGTGATCGAAGAGGCCCCGAGCCCCTTCATCAGCGACGAAACCCGCCAGGCCATGGGCGAACAGGCCGTGGCCCTGGCCAAGGCCGTGAAGTACCAGAGCGCCGGCACGGTCGAATTCGTGGTGGGCAAGGACCAGAGCTTCTACTTCCTGGAGATGAACACCCGCCTGCAGGTGGAGCACCCGGTCACCGAGTGCATCACCGGCCTGGACCTGGTGGAGTTGATGATCCGCGTGGCGGCCGGCGAGAAGCTGCCCCTGACCCAGGCCGAGGTGAAGCGCGACGGCTGGGCCATCGAGTGCCGCATCAATGCCGAAGACCCGTTCCGCAACTTCCTGCCCTCCACCGGCCGCCTGGTGCGTTTCCAGACCCCGCCCGAGACCATGTTCCAGAGCAACACCGACCAGCTGTTCGGCGTGCGCGTGGACACCGGTGTGACCGACGGTGGCGAGATCCCGATGTTCTATGACTCGATGATCGCCAAGCTCATCGTGCACGGACGCGACCGCAACGACGCCATCGCCAAGATGCGCGAAGCCCTCAACGGCTTCGTGATCCGTGGCATCAGCAGCAACATCCCCTTCCAGGCCGCCTTGCTGGCGCATCCGAAGTTTGTCTCGGGCGACTTCAACACCGGCTTCATCGCCGAGAACTACGGCAAGGGCTTCTTCGCCGAAGACGTGCCGCACAGCGATCCGGCCTTCCTGGTGGCGCTCGCCGCCTTCCAGAACCGCCGCTACCGCGAGCGGGCCTCGGGCATCACCGGGCAGATGGAGGGGCATGGCGCCAAGACCGGCGAAGACTTCGTGGTGGTGGTGCTCGACAAGAACGGCCAGCACACCCAGCATCCGGTGCAGGTCGCCGAGCTGGGTGAGGAGGGGCTGTATGCGGTCCGTGTGGGCGACAGGGCCTTCCAGATCGGCAGCGAAGGCCGCCTGGGATCGATCCGCGTCCAGGGCCTGGTCAATGGCCAGGCCTTCACCGCCCAGGTGGAGCGTGGCGCCGGCAAGAACCCGCTGGCCCTGCGTGTGTCGCACAACGGCACCCAGATCGACACCCTGGTGCTGTCGCCGCGTTCGGCGCAACTGCACCAGCTCATGCCCTACAAGGCGCCGCCGGACCTCAGCAAGTTCTTGCTGTCGCCGATGCCGGGCCTGTTGGTCGATGTGGCGGTGCAGCCCGGCCAGACCGTGCAGGCCGGCGAGAAGCTCGCCGTGATCGAGGCCATGAAGATGGAGAATATCCTCTTTGCCACCCAGGACGGGGTGGTGGGCAAGATCCTGGCTTCCAAAGGCGAATCGCTGGCGGTGGACCAGGTCATTCTGGAGTTTGCATGACATTGGACGTGTTGGTGCCGCAGCGCACGGAGCAGTTGGATACGCAGGAAAAGCCGGTGAACTGGCAACGCCCTTCCGGGGCGAGATCGACGCCGACCGAGGCTCCGCGCTGGTCGGTCGAGGCGGTGCAGGCCCTGCTCGACCGGCCTTTCCTGGATCTGCTGCATGAGGCGCAGGCGGTCCACCGCGCGCATTGGCCCGAGGGCGACATCGAACTCGCGACCCTGCTGTCGGTGAAGACCGGCGGCTGCCCCGAAAACTGCGGCTACTGCCCCCAGTCGGCCGAGTTCGACACCGGCGTGCAGGCACAGAAACTGATGCCGGTCGACGAGGTGTTACGTGCCGCCCAGGCGGCCAAGGATGCGGGCGCAACCCGCTTCTGCATGGGCGCGGCCTGGCGCGCGCCCAAGGACCGCGATGTCGAGAAGGTGGCCGAGCTGGTGACGGCGGTCAAGGGCCTGGGCCTGCAGACCTGCGCCACCCTGGGCATGCTGGAGCCGCACCATGCGCAACAGCTGCGCGAGGCCGGCCTCGACTACTACAACCACAACCTCGACACCTCGCCCGACTACTACCCCGAGATCGTCGACACCCGCAGCTACCAGGACCGGCTCGACACCCTGGCCCATGTGCGGGCCGCCGGCATCAGCGTCTGCTGCGGCGGCATCGTGGGCATGGGCGAGATGCCGGTGCACCGCGCCGGCCTGCTGGCCGAACTGGCGAATCTGTCGCCTTACCCCGAGTCGGTGCCCATCAACAGCCTGGTGCGGGTGCCGGGCACCCCGCTGGCCGATGCGCCGCCGATCGATCCACTCGATTTCGTGCGCGTCATCGCGGTGGCCCGCATCCTCATGCCGCGCGCCCGGGTGCGGCTGTCCGCCGGGCGCCAGCAACTGGGTGACGCGGTCCAGGCGCTGTGTTTCCTGGCCGGCGCCAATTCGATCTTCTATGGCGACAAGCTGCTGGTCACCGGCAACCCGGACGTCGAGGCCGATGTCCGCCTGCTGCAGTCGCTGGGGCTCAAGCCGCGCCAGACCTTCGCCACCGCTGCGGCCCCCTCGACCGGTGACGCCTGCTGTTCCCATTGATCCCACAGACCTCTTTCGCCATGAACCGTCCCTTCAAGGTGCTGGGCATCCAGCAGATCGCCATCGGTGCCACCGACAAGAACCGCCTGCAGAAGCTGTGGGTCGAGATGCTGGGGCTGGAGCTGACCGGCACCTTCCGCAGCGAGCGTGAGAATGTCGACGAAGACATCTGCGCCATGGGCACGGGGCCCTTCAAGGTCGAGGTCGATCTGATGCAGCCCCTGGACCCCGAGAAGAAGCCAGCGGTGCACACCACGCCCCTCAACCACGTCGGCCTCTGGATCGATCGCCTGCCTGAGGCCGTCGAATGGTTGGCGGCGCAGGGGGTCCGTTTTGCGCCGGGCGGCATCCGCCGTGGCGCGGCCGGCTTCGACATCTGCTTCCTGCACCCCAAGGGCAATGAGGAATTCCCGATCTCGGGGGAGGGCGTGCTGATCGAACTGGTGCAGGCGCCTGAAGAAGTGGTCCAGGCCTTTGCGGCCTTGGCGGCCGTTCCGGGTTGAAATCAGCCTGGGGTACCCCAGCCACCGACTGACCCTCGGTGGCCCACAGGTTGTGGAATCCGGGTAGACCCTGATTCGGACGGTCTGCATTTGTCAGTTTGATTACAGACTGCGCATTCAGAATCGAGCCCTTTGGCATAGCGGCTCGGTGGAGGCAACGCATGATGTGGGATTCTTTCTTCCGTCCGGGGATGGGTTTGATGGTGAGAATGCGTCTCCCTTCCAAACTGATCTGGTTGTCGGTCATCCTGCTGGTGCCCCTGGTGTTGATCTGCCTGCAATTGCTGGGTCGCGTCCAGGACGATCTGCACTTCATCGAGCAGGAACGTGCCGGCCTGGGCGTGCTGGAGCCGGTCATCCGCCTGACCGCGGAGATCCAGAAACACCGAGGCCAGACCAATATGCTTCTGGCCGGCAATGCCGGCGTGGGTTCCGCCCTGGATGAAGGCGAGCAGCATATGAAGCAGGCCCGGGACGACATTGAGGCCCGCTTGCCGGCCGCGGCATCCGGCACCCAGGTCGGTCCGGCCTGGCAGGCCATCCGCGCGCGGCTGGGCGAGGTGGCGGCGCAGCGCAAGGCGGAACGTGAGGCGAGCTTCGTCTTCCACAGCCGCCTGGTGTCGGATCTGGAGCGTTTCACCTATCTGCTCGGCGAGCAATCGGGCCTGTTGTTCGACCCTGATCCGGCCTCTTATCTGCTGATCGACATGGTGGTATCGCGCGGCCTGCCCTGGACGGAGCATCTGGGCCTGCTGCGCGGCCAGGGCGCCGGCCTGCTCAGTCAGGCTTCACCATCGGCGGCAGGGGTGGGGCGCATTCTCGAGCAACTCGACAGCCTGGACGCCCAGATGCAGGACCTGCGTCTGGCATTGCAGCTGTTGCGCGGACATGGCGAAACCGACCTGGCCCGCGAGGAGGTCCTGCAAAGTGGCGAGCGATTTGCCGCGCTGGCGCGGCGGACGTTTGCCGAGGGCGCGTCGGGAACCGAGGCCCGCACGGATGCGGCGGCCTATTTCCGTGAGGGTTCGACGGCGATCGATGATGCCAACCGTTTCTCGGTCTCGGTGCTGCAGCGCCTGGACGTGCTGTTGCAGGCGCGGCAGGCCGCGCTGGCGCGGGAGCGCGCGGCGGCCGTGGCCGTGACGGTCTTGGGTTTTGCGTTGCTGACCTACCTGCTGATTTCGTTCTACCGGAGCTTCGTCACCCAGTTCCGGGAGGTGGTCAAGGTCATGCGTGGCATCGCCGATGGCGACCTGCGCATGTCCCTGCAGGTCCAGGGGCGCGACGAGCTGGCCGAGCTGGGCGGACTGCTGCAGAGCATGACCCGGGTGTTGTCGGGCATGGTGGCCGATGTGCGCAGCAATTCGGCCCTGGTGGCCCATGCTGGGGCGTCCCTGCTGTCGGGCAGCCGGGAGCTGTCGGACCGGACCGAACAGCAGGCAGCCAATCTGGAGGAGACCGCAGCCAGCGTGGAACAGCTGGCCGGAACGGTGGAGCACAACACGGGCATCGCCCAGACGGCCAACACGCGCGCCGCCCAGGTCCGTGACCAGGCCGAGGCGGGCGCCTCCGCCATGCGCAATGCCGTGACGGCCGTCGAGGGGGTCCAGCAAAGCGCGGGCAAGATGAACGAGATCATCGGGGTCATCGACAGCCTGGCGTTCCAGACGAATATCCTGGCCCTGAATGCCGCCGTCGAGGCGGCCCGGGCCGGCGAGCAGGGACGTGGCTTTGCCGTCGTGGCGGCCGAAGTGCGCTCCCTGGCCCAGCGCTCGGCCGCCTCCGCGCGCGAGATCCGCCAGCTGATCGGCAGCTCCTCGGAACAGGTCGAGCGCAGCGTGGCCCTGATCCGCGAGGCCGGTGCCAGCATCGATGCCATCACCGAGGGCATCCGGGCGGTGGCCGGCAGCATGGCCGAGATCTCCGCCCTGAGCGCCGAGCAGAGCAGCGGTCTCGGAGAAATCACCCTGGCGGTCCAGCAACTGGACCAGATCACACAGCGCAACGCCCAGATGGTGGAATCCTCGGTGAGCGAGGCGGCCCTGCTGGATGAGCGCGCCTCGACCCTGTCGGCTTCGGTGGCGTCCTTCGGCCTGCAGCAGGGCACGGCCGATGAGGCCGTGGCCCTGGTCCGGCAGGCGTGCGACCTGGGAGCGCAGGCGCCCCGGGAACGGTTTCTGGCGCAGGTCACCGACCCGTCCCAACCCTTCCATGACCGGGACCTGTATGTCTTCGTGCTGGACGACAGCGGCGTCTACCGGGCCTTCGGCGGCAACCCTGCCAAGGTGGGGAGCCGGGTCCAGGACATCCAGGGCCTGGACGGTGCAGCCCTGTTGCAGCGCATCATCGACCAGGCCAGCCAGGGACCGAGCTGGGTCGAGTACGACATCCACAACCCGGCGACCGGTCTCATCCAGACCAAGATGTCCTTTGTGCAGAAGGTCCAGGGGCTGTATGTGGGTTGCGGCGTCTACAAGAGCCTGCAAGGGCATTGAGTGGCGTCGGGTGGGCAGTGCTGCGGTAGCGGCACCCCCTTGTACCCCTTCACTCTTCCGGGGTGTCGCTGGCGCCTGCCCGGTGCGCGCGGGCCTGGTTCAGGGCCGCTTCGATGAGCGCGCGCTTGCGTTCCAGGACCGTCGGGTCGCTGAGGCGCGAATGGGCCGCCAGGTCCTTGAGCTTCATGTCGGCCTGCGCCTGCAGATGGGCCTGGTTTTCGGCCTCCTCGCGCTGCAGCCGGAGCCGATGCCCTTCGTAGCGTTGCAAGGCCGTGTCGGCCTGTTCGGAAGACCAGGCCGCCCAGCCAGTGAGTGAACCGCTGGCGTTTTCAAGCCGGATGCAATCCACCGGGCAGACCGGAATGCAGAGTTCGCACCCGGTGCACCAAGGTTCGATGACGGTGTGCATCTGCTTGTTGCCGCCCAGGATGGCGTCGGTGGGGCAGGCTTTCAGGCAGAGTGTGCAGCCGATGCACCAGTCCTCGTCGATCACCGCCAGCGTGCGCGGCGTCTCGGGCCCGTGTTCCGGGTTCAGGGGCCGCGCCGGGCGCCCCGTCAGGGCCGCGAGCCGGACCACCCCCTCGGCGCCCCCGGGTGGGCATTGATTGATGTCGGCCTCGCCCTGCGCCATGGCCTGGGCATAGGCGGCGCAGTCCGGGTAGCCGCAGCGGGTGCACTGGGTCTGCGGCAGCGCCGCATGGAGCCGCGAAGCGAGCGCCTGCACGAAAGCGTTCAGTCCTTCTTGGCGGCGCTGCTGCGCCGCCGTGGCGAGGCACTCGCACCCGACGAGGCCACCGGCTTGTCGCTGCTGACCTTGGCGGCGGCGGTCTTCGCGGTGGAGGGGGTGGCGGGCGCCGGCAGGGGCTTGGCCGTGGCGGCCGAGGTTGCGGGCTCTGCCACCACCTGGTGGTCGAGGATGAAGCGCTTCACCTCGGGGTACACGATCTCGCGCCAGCGGCGGCCGCTGAAGATGCCGTAGTGGCCGGCGCCCTTGGCTTCCAGGTGGCGTTGCTGCGATTTGGGGATCGAGGTGCACAGATCGTGGGCGGCTGCCGTCTGGCCCGAACCCGAGATGTCGTCCAGCTCGCCTTCGACGGTCAGCAGGGCCGTGGTCTTGATGTCCTGGGGGCGCACGCGCTCGACCTGGCCCTGTTCGTTGCGCACGTCCCAGGTGCCGTTGACGAGCTTGAAGTCCTGGAACACCGTCTGGATGGTCTCCAGGTAGTAGTCGGCGTCCATGTCGAGCACCGCGTTGTACTCGTCGTAGAACTTGCGATGCGCTTCGGCGCTGGCGTCATCGCCCTTGATCAGGTCCTTGAAGTAGTCATAGTGGCTGTTGGCATGCCGGTCGGGGTTCATGGCCACAAAGCCGGTGTGCTGCATGAAGCCGGGGTAGACGCGGCGTCCGGCACCGGGGAAGTTGTGGGGCACGCGGTAGATCACATTGTTCTCGAACCACTCGAAGCTCTTGTTGGTGGCGAGGTTGTTGACCGCGGTGGGGGACTTGCTGGCATCGATGGGGCCGCCCATCATGGTCATGGTCAGCGGGGTGGTCTCGCCGCGCGAGGCCATCAGCGACACGGCGGCCAGCACCGGCACGGTCGGCTGGCAGACGCTGATCACATGGCAGTTGCCATAGATGCCCTGCAGATGGCGGATGAATTCCTGCACATAGTTGACGTAGTCGTCGAGGTGGAACTCGCCCTCGGACATCGGCACCAGGCGGGCGTTCTTCCAGTCGGTGATGTAGACCTTGTGGTCGCGCAGCAGCGTGCGGACGGTGTCGCGCAACAGGGTGGCGTAGTGGCCCGACAGCGGGGCGACCACCAACACCACCGGCTGACCCTTGAGCTTGGTGAGGGTGGCCGGATCGTCGGAGAAGCGCTTGAAGCGCCGCAGCTCGCAGAACGGCTTGTCGATCTCGATGCGCTCATGGATGGCCACCGCCACACCGTCCACGTCGACGGTGGCAATGCCGAACACCGGCTTTTCATAGTCCTTGCCAAGCCGGTACATCAGGTCGTAGCCCGCCGACATGCGCTGGGCGAAGGGCGCCTGGCTGAAGGGAGACAGGGGGTTGCCGAACATCTTGGCGGCGGCCTGGGCGAAATCGGCAAACGGCTCCATCAGAGAGCGCTGGGTTTCATAGAGCTGATAAAGCATGGGGGTCCCGAAATCGTTATGTTGCAGTGCAGCAATATACCAGCAGACACTACCGTTTGTCTGGAGTAAAAACACCAAGTCCGTCGGATTTTTGTGGAAAAAGAGGCACCTGAGAGACTCTTACATATCCTGACCTGTATGAAACACTCCATCAAAATAGCGCAAAGCAGTGATCTGGATGGCCATGGCTGGCGGGCATGAAAAAGCCGCCCCGTGGGGCGGCTGGCTGGTTGGCTGCAGGGGCTGCCTCAGACGACCTGGGCGATGGCCTTGCAGACGTAGTCGATGTTCTTGCTGTTGAGGGCGGCCACGCACATGCGGCCGGTGTCGGTGCCGTAGACGCCGAACTCATTGCGCAGGCGCACCATCTGGTCCTTGCTGAGGCCGGAGTAGCTGAACATGCCGATCTGGCTGGTGATGAAGCCCATGTCCTGCTTGACGCCGGCGGCCTTCAGGCCGTCGACCAGCTTCTGGCGCATGGCCTTGATGCGCACGCGCATCTCGGCCAGTTCGCCTTCCCATTGGGCGCGCAGCTCGGGGTTGCCCAGCACCGCTGCCACCACGGCACCGCCGTGGGTCGGCGGGTTGGAGTAGTTGGTGCGGATGACGATCTTGAGCTGCGACAGCACGCGGGCGCATTCCTCCTTGTCGGCGCACAGCACCGACAGGGCGCCGACGCGTTCGCCGTAGAGGCTGAAGCTCTTGGAGAACGAGGTCGAGACGAAGAAGCTCAGGCCGGCGGCGACGAACTTGCCGATCACGGCGCCGTCTTCGGCGATGCCATGGCCGAAGCCCTGGTAAGCCATGTCGAGGAAGGGGGTCAGGCCCTTGGCCTTGACGGCGGCGATCACCTGGTCCCATTGGGCGGCGGTGATGTCGTAGCCGGTGGGGTTGTGGCAGCAGGCGTGCAGCACGACGATGGTGCCTGCGGCGGCGGCGTTCAGCGAGGCCAGCATGCCGTCGAAGTCGACGCCGCGCTTGTCGCTGTCGTAGTAGGCGTAGGTGCCGACTTCGAAGCCAGCATTGGTGAACAGGGCGCGGTGGTTCTCCCAGCTCGGGTCGGAGATCAGGACCTTGGCGTCGGGGCTGACCTTCTTCAGGAAGTCGGCGCCGATCTTCAGGCCGCCGGTGCCGCCGATGCCCTGCACGGTGGCGACACGGCCCGAGGTGACGGGCTCGCTGTCGGCGCCGAACACCAGGCTCTTGACGGCGGCGTCATAGGCGGCGATGCCGTCGATGGGCAGGTAGCCGCGTGCGGTGGGTTTTTCCATCATCGCCTTTTCAGCGGCCTGCACGCACTGCAGCAGCGGCAGCTTGCCGTTGTCGTCGAAATACACGCCCACGCCCAGGTTCACCTTGTTGGGATTGGTGTCGGCTGCAAATTGCTCGTTGAGGCCCAGGATCGGATCGCGCGGGGCCATTTCGACGGCCGTGAAGAGAGACATGGATGAAGTCCTTGAGAGGTTGTCAGTAGCGGCAATCCACCGGCTGGGGTACGCTGGCGGATTGGCCTCAATTTTAGCCGCAGGGCCAATATCCGGTCCCATTCCTCCAATACTGCTTGCCATGTCAGAAATATCAGAAGTTGTCGACGAGAAACCTGCGGGGCAGTTCGTGCATTTTCCGGACTCGCCTTTCGAGCTGTTCCAGCCCTATCCCCCGGCCGGCGACCAGCCGACGGCGATCGAACAACTGGTGGAAGGCGTGCGTGACGGTGAGGTCTTCCAGACCCTGCTGGGGGTGACCGGTTCGGGCAAGACCTTCACCATGGCCAATGTGATTGCGCGGCTGGGCCGCCCCGCCATCGTGTTCGCACCCAACAAGACGCTGGCGGCCCAGCTCTACAGCGAGTTCCGCGAGTTCTTTCCGAAGAATGCGGTGGAGTATTTCGTCAGCTATTACGACTACTACCAGCCCGAGGCCTATGTGCCGCAGCGCGATCTGTTCATCGAGAAGGACTCGGCCATCAACGAGCACATCGAGCAGATGCGCCTTTCCTGCACCAAGAGCATCATCGAGCGCCGCGACGTGGTGATCGTGGCCACCGTGTCGGCCATCTACGGCATCGGCGAACCCGAGAGCTACCACCGCATGGTGATGACGCTGCGCGTGGCCGACAAAATGGGGCAGCGCGACATCATCGCGCAGCTGATCCGCATGCAGTATCAGCGCAACGATCTGGAGTTCACGCGGGGGCGTTTCAGGGTGCGCGGCGACACCATCGACGTGTTCCCGGCCGAGCACAGCGAGCTGGCCATCCGCATCGAACTCTTCGATGACGAGATCGAGACGCTGCAGTTGTTCGACCCCCTGACGGGGCGCATCCGCCAGAAGATCCCCCGCTTCACCGTCTACCCCTCGAGTCACTACGTCACGCCGCGCGACCGCGTGCTGGCCGCCGTGGAGACCATCAAGGTCGAACTGGCCGAGCGCCTCAAGGAACTGGTCGGCATGGGCAAGCTGGTGGAGGCGCAGCGGCTGGAGCAGCGCACCCGCTTCGACCTGGAGATGCTCAGCGAGGTCGGGCACTGCAAGGGCATCGAGAACTACACACGGCACCTGTCGGGGGCTGCGCCCGGCGAGCCGCCTTCGACGCTGACCGACTACCTGCCCGCCGACGCAGTGATGTTCCTCGACGAGAGCCATGTGCTGATCGGCCAGCTCGGCGGCATGTACAACGGCGACCGGGCTCGCAAGACGACGCTGGTGGAGTATGGCTTCCGCTTGCCCTCGGCGCTGGACAACCGGCCGCTGAAGTTCGAGGAATTCGAGAAGCGCATGCGGCAGATCATCTTCGTCTCGGCGACGCCGGCCAACTACGAGATCCAGCATGCCGGCCAGGTGGTCGAGCAGGTGGTGCGGCCCACCGGGCTGGTGGACCCGGCGGTCGAGGTGCGGCCCGCCACGCACCAGGTCGATGACGTGCTGCAGGAGATCCGCATCCGTGTCGAGAAGAACGAACGCGTGCTGATCACCACGCTGACCAAGCGCATGGCCGAGCAACTGACCGATTACCTCTCGGACAACGGCGTCAAGGTGCGCTACCTGCACAGCGATGTGGACACCGTCGAGCGCGTCGAGATCCTGCGCGACCTGCGCCTGGGGGCCTTCGATGTGCTGGTGGGCATCAACCTGCTGCGCGAAGGGCTGGACATCCCCGAGGTGTCCCTGGTGGCCATCCTCGATGCCGACAAAGAGGGTTTTCTGCGCGCCGAACGCTCGCTGATCCAGACCATCGGCCGCGCCGCCCGCAACCTGAACGGCCGTGCCATCCTCTATGCCGACCACATCACCGAGTCGATGCGCAAGGCAATGGACGAGACCCAGCGTCGCCGGGTCAAACAGATGGCCTACAACGAGGCCCATGGCATCACGCCGCGCAGCATCGTCAAGCAGGTGCGCGACCTCATCGACGGGGTGTACAGCGAGAAAAGCGGTCGGGAGGCCGAAAGGCTGGAGCAGTCTGCACAGCAGAAGGCCTTGGTCGAGGAGCTCGACGAAAAGGAACTTGGTCGCGAGATCAAGCGCATCGAGAAGGAGATGCTCGACCACGCCCGCAACCTCGAGTTCGAAAAGGCCGCCCGTGCACGCGACCAACTGGCACTGCTGCGCGAAAGGGCCTTTGGCGCGGGCGCCCGGGATGGCGGAGTGGCCGGGGCTGGACGAGCCTGAGGGCTGGGTTTTGACCTCTATAAACCAAAACGAGACTGATCGGTCTGCTTACTTGAGTGAATACATTGGCTTTGCGTGGTATACTTGACGCAAATACTCAAGAAACCCGAACGATGAAGGGCCGGCTCCAATCGCCGGAATGGGTGGAGACAGTGCCTGGATGCCTAGCTCCGGGTGTTCTGAATCAACCAAGCTGATGAAGGAGCTTGCGATGCGCCTCACTACGAAAGGCCGCTTTGCGGTCACTGCGATGATCGACCTGGCCTTGCGTCAAAACAACGGTCCGGTGACGCTCGCGGCGATCAGCCAGCGCCAGCAGATTTCGCTGTCCTATCTTGAGCAGCTCTTCGGCAAGCTGCGCCGCCATGAACTGGTCGAGTCCACCCGGGGACCCGGCGGGGGCTACACCCTGGGGCGCAAGGCAGCCGACATCACGGTGGCCGACATCATCGTCTCGGTCGACGAACCCATCGACGCCACCCAGTGCGGCGGCAAGGAAAACTGCCTGGGCGACGCCGGACGCTGCATGACCCATGAACTGTGGGCCGCCCTGAACCAGCGCATGGTCGAGTTCCTCGATTCGGTGACCCTGCAGAAACTGGTCGACGAGCAGATCGCCAAGGGCGTGCAGGTCGAAGACAAGCCGGTGCTGCGCCGCGCCATCTCCAGCACCCCGGTGGTCAAGCCGATCCGGGTGAATGCCCCCAATTCGGTGTTTGCCCTCGGCAACGCCTTCGCCAAATCCTGACTGTCGGCGTGACGGAGCGGGCCTGCGGGCCGGGTGCTCCGCCGCCGCCATTCACTGATCCGACATGCACGATTGATTGAGCCAGCCATGGACATGACCCCACATTTCCCGATTTATCTTGATTACGGCGCCACCACGCCGGTGGATCCCCGCGTGGTGGACGCGATGATCCCCTGGCTGCGGGAGCACTTCGGCAATGCGGCCTCGCGCAGCCATGCCTGGGGCTGGGAGGCCGAAGAAGCCGTCGAAAAGGCCCGCGGCCAGGTGGCCGACCTGATCGGTGCCGATCCGCGCGAGATCGTCTGGACCAGCGGTGCCACCGAATCCATCAATCTGGCCCTCAAGGGTGCCGCCCAGTTCTACAAGGGCAAGGGCAAGCACCTGATCACCCTGAAGACCGAGCACAAGGCGGTGCTCGACACCATGCGCGAGCTCGAACGCCAAGGCTTCGAGGTCACCTACATGGATGTGCAGGAAGACGGCCTGCTCGATCTCGAGGCCCTGAAGGCCGCGATCCGCCCCGACACCATCCTCATCAGCGTCCTGTTCGTCAACAACGAGATCGGCGTGATCCAGGACATCCCGGCCATCGGCGCGCTGTGCCGCGAGAAGGGCATCCTGTTCCATGTCGATGCGGCCCAGGCCACGGGGCGTGTCGAGATCGACATGGACCGCCTGCCGATCGATTTGATGAGCATGACGGCCCACAAGACCTACGGCCCCAAGGGCATCGGGGCCCTGTACGTGCGCCGCAAGCCGCGCGTGCGCCTGGAAGCCCAGATCCACGGTGGCGGCCATGAGCGCGGCATGCGCTCGGGCACCCTGCCCACGCACCAGATCGTGGGCATGGGCGAAGCCTTCCGCATCGCCAAGGCCGAGATGGCCGAGGGCAATGCCAAGGCCCATGCGCTGCAGCAGCGCCTGCTCGATGGCCTGAAGGACATCGAACAGGTGTTCATCAACGGCAGCCTGGAGCGCCGCGTGCCGCAGAACCTGAACATGAGCTTCAACTTCGTCGAAGGCGAATCCCTGATCATGGGCATCAAGGGCCTGGCGGTGTCTTCGGGTTCGGCCTGCACCTCGGCCAGCCTGGAGCCCAGCTATGTGCTGCGCGCCCTGGGCCGCAGCGATGAACTGGCGCACAGCAGCCTGCGCATGACCATCGGCCGCTTCACGACCGAGGAAGAGATCGACTACGCCGTCTCCACCATCCGCCACAACGTCGCCAAGCTGCGCGAGTTGAGCCCGCTGTGGGAGATGTACAAGGACGGCGTCGATCTGAGCACCATCCAATGGGCGGCGCATTGAGCGCGCGCCACGACTGACACGAGGTATTGCCATGGCTTATTCTGAAAAAGTGGTTGATCACTATGAGAACCCGCGCAACGTGGGTTCGTTCGACAAGGGTGACGAGTCGGTGGGCACCGGCATGGTGGGCGCACCGGCCTGCGGCGACGTGATGAAGCTGCAGATCAAGGTCAACCCCCAGACCGGCGTCATCGAAGATGCCCGCTTCAAGACCTACGGCTGCGGCTCGGCCATCGCGTCCAGCTCCCTGGTGACCGAGTGGGTCAAGGGCAAGACCCTGGACGAGGCCGCCGCGCTCAAGAACAGCCAGATCGCCGAAGAGCTGGCCCTGCCGCCGGTGAAGATCCATTGCTCGATCCTGGCCGAGGACGCCATCAAGGCGGCGGTCGACGACTACAAGAAGAAACACGCGAACTGACCATGGCCGTGACCCTGACCGAAGCCGCAGCCCGGCATGTGAACCGTTACCTGAGCAAGCGCGGCAAGGGCGTCGGCGTGCGCCTGGGGGTCAAGACCACGGGTTGCTCGGGGCTGGCTTACAAGCTCGAGTATGTGGACGAGGTGGCGCCGGAAGACATCGTGTTCGAAGGGCATGGTGTCAAGGTGCTCATCGACCCCAAGAGCCTGGCCTACATCGACGGCACCGAGCTTGACTTCGTGCGCGAGGGCCTCAATGAGGGCTTTCGTTTCAACAACCCGAACGAGCGGGACCGCTGCGGCTGCGGCGAAAGCTTCCGCGTCTGATCTCCGGCGGCTGTTGCCGCTGCTCTCCGTCCAGACCGCCTTCACCGATGTGCTGGCGGTTTTTTGCTGGTGTCTGAATCCATGAATCTTCAATCCACCGATTTCGAGTTGTTTGGCCTGCCCGAGCGCTTCGAGCAGGAGCGGGCGCAACTGGACCAGCGGTGGAAGGAGCTGCAGAAAGAGGCCCACCCGGACCGTTTCGCCGCCCATGGCGCTGCGGCCCAGCGCGTGGCCATGCAGTGGTCGGTGCGCATCAACGAGGCCTACCAGCGCCTCAAGGATCCGCTGCGGCGTGCCGCCTACCTGTGCGAACTGCGGGGCGCGCCCATCGAGGCTGAAAGCAACACCGCCATGCCCGCCGCCTTCCTCATGCAGCAGATGGAGTGGCGTGAGGCGCTTGATGAGGCCGTTGACGCCAAGACGCTGGAGCACCTGGCTGATGAGGTCGGCACAGCCCGCCGCGAGGCGATCGCCCGCTGCCAGAGCCTGATCGACGTCGACCAGCAGTTCAGCCAGGCCGCCCAGCAGGTCAGAGCCCTCATGTTCATTGCGCGTTTTGAGCGCGACATCGAATCCCGGCTGGATCAACTGGGACAATAGACGCCGGGCCGCAAGGATGGCCCCCGCTGCACTCTCCGAACCCGAAAAGAATTCCATGGCGCTACTCCAGATTTCCGAGCCCGGCCAATCCCCCGATCCGCACCAACGTCGCATCGCCGTGGGCATCGACCTGGGCACCACCCATTCGCTGGTCGCCTCCCTGCGCAACGGCCTGGCTGAATGCCTGCCCGATGCCGAAGGCCGGGTGATCCTGCCCTCGGCCGTGCGCTACCTGGCGGGCGGCGGCCGCCAGATCGGCTTCGATGCACTGCCGGCCCAGGCCACCGACCCCGAGAACACCATCGTCTCCGTCAAGCGCTTCATGGGCCGTGGACTTGACGACCTGAAAGACGTGTCGCGTCTGCCCTACCGTTTCGCGGCCGAAGCAGGGCAGGGCATGGTCAGCCTGCAGACCGTGGCAGGCGTCAAGTCGCCGGTCGAGATCAGCGCCGAGATCCTCGCCACCCTGCGCTACAGGGCCGAGGACAGCTTCAACGACGACCTGTACGGCGCCGTGATCACCGTCCCGGCCTATTTCGACGATGCCCAGCGCCAGGCCACCAAGGATGCGGCCCAACTGGCCGGCATCAAGCTGCTGCGCCTGATCAACGAACCCACTGCGGCGGCCATCGCCTATGGCCTGGACAATGCCAGCGAGGGCCTCTACGCGGTCTATGACCTGGGCGGCGGCACCTTCGACATCTCCATCCTGCGCCTGGCCCGTGGCGTGTTCGAAGTGATCGCCACCGGCGGCGACTCGGCCCTGGGCGGCGACGACTACGACCAGGCCCTGGCGGCCTGGGTGCTGGCCCAGACCGGGCGCGAGGCAGTCGATGCCCACGACCTGGCCCGTCTGCGCGTGGCGGCGCGCGCCTGCAAGGAGGCCCTCACCGACCACGAGTCGGCGGACTTCGTGGCCGAACTGGGCAGCGGACCGCTGCGCCACCCGGTGCGGCGCGCCGATTTCGGTGCCGCCACCGAGGCGCTGACCGCCCGCACCCTCAGCGCCGTGCGCAAGGCGCTGCGCGATGCGCAGCTCGATCGCGACGAGGTGCAGGGCGTGGTCATGGTCGGAGGCTCCACCCGCATGCCCCAGGTGCAGCAGGCGGTGCACGGCTATTTCGGCAAGGCCCCGCTGAACAACCTCAACCCCGACGAGGTGGTCGCCCTCGGGGCCGCCATCCAGGCCAACCAATTGGCCGGCAACGACAGCCAGGGCGACCTGCTGCTGCTCGATGTGATCCCGTTGTCGCTGGGGCTGGAGACCATGGGCGGTCTGGTGGAGCGCATCGTGCCGCGCAACCAGACCATCCCGACCGCCATGGCGCAGGACTTCACCACCTACAAGGACGGTCAGACCGCCCTGGCCCTGCACGTGGTGCAGGGTGAGCGCGACCTGGTGGCCGATTGCCGCAGCCTGGCCCGCTTCGAGCTGCGCGGCATTCCGCCGATGGCCGCCGGTGCCGCCCGCATCCGCGTCACCTTCACCGTCGATGCCGACGGCCTGCTGCAGGTGGCGGCCCGTGAGACGAACAGCGGCGTCGAAGCCGCCATCGAGGTCAAGCCCTCGTATGGTCTGTCCGACGACCAGATCGCCCGCATGCTGCAGGACAGTTTCGGCACCGCCCAGCAGGACATGCAGGCCCGGGCCCTGGCCGAGGCCCGACTCGAGGCTGACCGCATGGTGCTGGCCACACGCAGCGCACTGCAGGCCGATGGGGATCTCCTGGATGCCATTGAACGGGCGGCCATCGAGACCTTGATGGCCGAAGCCCTGGCCGCCAAGGCCCTGCAGGAGCCCAAACCCATCGAAGCCGCCACCGAGGCCCTGGCCAAGGGCACGGAGGCCTTTGCCGCCAGCCGCATGAACCGGGGCATCCAGCAGGCACTCTCGGGTCGCCAGGTGGATTCCCTCTGATCTCTTTTTGGACCCAAGGCCACCATGCCCGTCATCAAAATCCTGCCCCATCCCGAATACTGTCCTGCCGGCGCCGAGATCCAGGTGGCGACAGGCACCAACATCTGCGAAGCCCTGCTCGACAACGGCATCCGCATCGAACACGCCTGTGACATGAGTTGCGCCTGCACCACCTGCCATGTGGTGGTGCGTGAAGGCTACCGATCGCTCAATGAGCCCGAGGAGAGCGAAGAAGATCTGCTCGACCGGGCCTGGGGTCTGGAGCCGCAGTCGCGCCTGAGTTGCCAGGCCATCGTGGCACGGGAGAACCTGACGGTGGAAATCCCCAAATACTCCATCAACCACGCCAAGGAGAACCACTGATGTCGCGCCAGATCGTCCTGGATACCGAGACCACCGGTCTGTCGGCCGAGAATGGCGACCGCGTGATCGAGATCGGCTGTGTGGAGTTGTTCAACCGCAAGCTGACCGGGCGCAATCTGCACCACTACATCAACCCCGAGCGCGACAGCCATGAGGACGCGCTCAAGGTCCACGGCATCAGCAACGAGTTCCTGCGTGACAAGCCCAAGTTCGCAGCCATCGCGGACGAGTTCCTCCGCTATGTGCAGGGCGCCGAGCTGATCATCCACAACGCCGCCTTCGATGTGGGCTTCCTGAACAAGGAACTGGAGCGCCTGGGCTTGCCCCCGCTCAAGCAGTATGTGTCGAGCGTCACCGACACCTTGGCCATGGCCAAGGAAATGTTCCCTGGCAAGCGCAATTCGCTGGATTCTCTGTGTGATCGCCTGGGGGTCGACAACTCGGGCCGCACGCTGCATGGCGCCTTGCTCGATGCTGAGCTGCTGGCGGATGTCTACATCTACATGACGCGAGGGCAGGACGCCCTGCTGATGGAGGTCTCCACGGACAAGGACCCACAGCAGGTGCAGGTCCAGGCCTTCGATCTGAGCGGCATCGAGTTGCCGGTGTTGCGCGCCAGCGAACAGGAGTCCGCTGCCCATGAAGACCTGCTCACGCAGCTCGACAAGGCGAGCGGTGGCAAAACAATTTGGCGCACTCTTGAAAACGCCTGAAAAACTGTGCCATAATAGAGGTCTTGACGCAGTAAACGTCAGGGGCGATTAGCTCAGCGGTAGAGCACTGCATTCACACTGCAGGGGTCACATGTTCGATCCATGTATCGCCCACCATTTTACGACCCTTCAGCTGGTAGCGGATGAAGGGTCACCAAGAGATCTGGACTTTGAATCCGCTCTCATTGAAACCCCGAAAGCTTCGGCTTCTCGGGGTTTTTGTTTTGTGGCCACGCGGCATGTGCCGGGTGGATTTCGCAAAGACTTCAGTGTTCGTCGCCCATGTCGCCGAGCTTCTGGCCCATGAGGCTGAAGAATCGGTCGTAGAAGCTGGCTGCCGTGATGGTTTCGGAGCCGACCTTGACCAGTGAGTCCTCGGACGAGGACAGCGGCAATGAGATCGATCCGATGGCGCTCACCCCCAGGCTGGTGGCGTTGCTGCTCTTCTTGACGGCGTACCGGTCCTGCTGGGCCGACACATAGGCGGTGGCCAGTTGCTTGTCCTTGCCGTCAGAGACGCAGACCACGTTGAAGGTGATCTCCAGATGGTTTTCGCCGTCGGGCTGAAAGCGCTTCTCGCCGTTGACCGAGCCGGCATCGGCGCGCGAGATCACGTAGCCTTGACTCAGCAGGGTCAGGCGTGCGGCCTCACAGGTCTGCTGGGCATTGCCATCGAAGAGCCGGGAGAAATTTTCATTCGATTGGAAGCGTTCGTCCTGGTAGGCCGAAGGCCCCGGGCCGGGCTTCTTGGCGAAGCTGCATGCGCCCAGACCCGCGACCACGGGAGACAGGCACAGGCACAGGAGAGCAAGTCGGACAGGGCGGGACTGGAGGATCGGCATGCGGGCGATGGGGCTGAGGACGCAGGCGTGGACTCTGGGGCCTGCACCTGGGGATTATTGCGTCCGCTTCAACGTCTTGCACGCCGGTCTCTGGCGTGTTTACCTGTCCTTAGCCGAAAAAATGAAAGGACCCCCAGTACCAGGAAGCCGGGTGGGGGCGAGGATTGGTGGTGGTCCTGGCAGGGGCTGGTGCAGCCCATTCCTTCAGGCGATAGGCGCCACGGAAGAGGGCGTCGGACTCTTCAGCCCCAAGGTTGTCGATCCGGGCGTCCCATTGGGCTGGCAGTGCGACGCTGCAGCGGCGGCTGTGCAGGGTGAGGCCCAGGAGGCGCCAGAGCAGCACGCGCTCCTCGCGCGGTTCGGGGAAGGGCGAGCCAGGGCTGCTTTGCAGGCTGGCATGTCGAAGCAAGGCCGTGTGGACCGGGCCGGTGCTCCGTTGGCCCAGTGGCTGATGGTGTCGGAGCATGGCGCGCAGGCGGGCCTCGCGACAGACGAGAAGGGCGAGCAGGATCAGCAGGTAAGTCATGGCGCCTCCGGATGGGGGAGAAAGTGGCGCTCGATGCGTCAACAAACGATATATACGGTTTATACCGTTTTACCTGAAAAGAATCTGTAAATATTTCACGCCATGCCCCAGTTGTACGGGGTTGGGGCTGTTTCACGCCAAGTCATGGCGGATGGGCGTCAGAAATGCGCTACAAATTGATACATTTTGAGTTGGGACCCAGGAATGTGTGAGCAAGTTCCGGGGCGCGTGAACTGTTCCGTCATCATCAGGCCGTATATTCCAAGCCAGCGCAGAAATGCTCGTACTCCGGACGGATGTAGCGTTTTTGTCGATCGTGGCATTTGGTGAATGCTGGTTTGGATGTGGAATCTGCGATTTCCTCGGCCGGACCGCTCTCCTGATGGAGGTCGGATCCTGGGTGGGTTCACAGATGAATGATTGCTTGCTAGGAACTACAGATGAATGTGACGTTGATAGGCGCTGGCTATGTGGGTCTGGTCAGTGGGGTGTGTTTTGCCGACCTGGGACACAACGTGATGTGTGTCGATGTGGACGAGGCCAAGATCGCCCTGCTCAAGCAGGGTGGGGTGCCGATCTATGAGCCCGGATTGGCGGATCTCATCGAACGCAACAGCGCGGCCGGCCGCCTGCATTTCAGCACCAGCATCGCAGAAGGGGTGGCCCACTCTGCGTTGCAGTTCATCGCGGTGGGTACACCGCCCGACGAGGACGGCGCAGCCGACCTGCAATATGTGCTGGCGGCCGCAGCCGAACTGGCGCGCCATATCTCCCGATTCACGGTGATCGTCAACAAGTCGACGGTCCCGGTGGGAACAGCCTCCCGCGTCCAGGCCCGTGTCCAGGAGGTGCTGGCCCAGCGGGGTGTGAGCACCGGGTTCTCGGTGGTGTCGAATCCCGAGTTTCTCAAGGAGGGGGCGGCCATCGACGACTTCATGCGTCCGGACCGCATCGTGGTCGGGGCCGATGAGACAGCAGAGGGCGACCGGGCTTTCG
>JAFAMV010000158.1 GCA_019233055.1 Curvibacter sp. | reverse complement strand
CGTGCCGCCGCCCGCCAATTGCTCAATGAGTTCCTTGGGGATCGACGGCAACGCCGTCATGCCGGCTCCCACCGGCTTCTTCTTGCTTGGCATAGATGCTCCTGGTTGTCATGCTATGCCTCGCACACAAAAATCCTGACAGGCTCGTGGAAAACCCTCCGCCCAATCGATCAACCCCCGAATCGACCTCCGTCCGCGATGGAGACTCCATGGCATTAGATGAGCCGACATGACACGCGGTCTGCTTGTTTTTCGTGTAGTTCGTCAGAATTCTGGGACCACCTGGGATGGTCTGGATCCGCAGCCCGGCAGACGTCCACTCCGCCATCCATCAAGTCCAAAGGCCTGCATTGCAGGCCTTTGGCGTTTCTGGGCTCGCCTGCGTCGGCTTCTCCACGCACGCAGAAGGCCTGTGCACCATGCCGTGCGGGCCGGGGTCGGCTGTCATACATGTACCACTGTGTAACAACTCTGCGACACCGGCTTCCTTTTACATTTCCAAACGATACTGCAGCCTGTCGGACGATCGACTGTCCAGTCGGGGGCGGTGGGTCATTTCAACATCTGCCCGTGCTAGCCTGTGCGTCCCGGGCATTTTTCCTGTCTTGCCATGAAAACCTCTGCGATCTGTATGACAGCCCTGCTGTGGGCCTGCCAGTTCAGTGCCCATGCGGCATTGGGTGCCGCACCCGAAACCACGGCCAGTGCCAGCCTGCACCTGAATGCCAGGATGGCCACCAGTTCTGCGGCCGCCTACAGTCTCCACACCATGACATCGGCCGACGGCACGGTGGTCAAGGAGTATGTCGGCACCGATGGCCTTGTGTTCGCCGTGAGCTGGCAGGGCCCCTGGCGGCCCAATCTGCAGCAGTTGCTGGGCACCTCCTACCAGGCCCTGCAGGATGCGTCGGCCAAGGTCCGCACGCAGGGCCGTCGACCGATCCTGATCTCCAACACCGACCTGGTGCTGCGCAGCGGCGGTCATCCGCGCGCCTTCTTTGGTGTGGCCTACCTGCCTTCGCTGTTGCCCGACGGCGTGACCGCGGCGGACATCCAGTGAGGAGGGCGCACATCATGAACATCAAGTCTGTGTTTTCCCTGCTCCTGGTGCTCTGCCTGGCGGCCTGCGGCGGCGGCGGCGGGGGCTCCAGTGCTTCGTCGGGCTCGTCCAGCTCCGGGTCGGGTTCTTCCGGTTCGACCACCACCACCGTCAACAACGTGGCCTCGATCGTCGTCGACTCGGGCCCCAGCGACCTGCAGGACAACAACCTGCCCTTTGTGACCGTGACGATCTGCGTGCCCGGCTCGACCACCAATTGCCAGACCATCGATCACATCCAGGTCGATACGGGCTCGGTGGGCCTGCGGGTCATCGGCAGTGTGCTCAACAACAGCATGCGGGCCGGCCTGCCGATCCAGACCGATGCCTCTTCGCGCCCCATCGGCGAGTGCTACCAGTATGTCGACGGCTATGTCTGGGGCTCGGTGCGCAAGGCCGACTTCACGATCGCCGCCGAGACCAGTGCCGCCATGCCCATCCAGGTGATTGGCGACGACCTGTATGGAGGCTTTGCGCCGGCGCCCAGCCTCTGTTCCAGCGGTGGGGGCACTGCCGAGAACACCGTGTCGGCGTTCGGCGCCAACGGCATCATCGGCATCGGCTTCACGGCCACCGATTGCGGATCGGCCTGCGCAGCCGGCCAGACCGGGTCTTCGGGCTACCCCTATTACGCCTGTACCGGCACCAGCAGCACCGCCACCTGTGTGCAGACGGCCCAGGGGGCCAGCAGCAGTGCGCCGAACCAGCAATTGCCCAACCCGGTGTCGACCTTTGCCACCGACAACAACGGCAGCCTGATCACGCTGCCGTCGGTGGCAGTCACCGGTGCCGCCAGCGCCACGGGGTCCCTGATCTTCGGCATCGGGACCCAGAGCAACAATGCCCTGGGCTCGGCCAAGGTCTACACCATCTCGTCGAGCACCGGCCTGTTCACCACGGTCTACAAGAGCAGTACGCTGCCCTACAGCTACATCGACAGCGGTACCAGCGTGCTGGCCTTCAACGATGCGAGCATCAGTCAGTGCACCGGCACTGGCTGGACAGGCTATGGCTTCTACTGCCCGGCCAGCACGCTGTCGCTGACCGCCACGAACGTCGGCACCAACAGTGCGTCGGGCAGCGTGGCCTTCAATGTGGTCAATGCCCAGGGCCTGAACTACGCCTACGCCGCCTTGCCGGCCCTGGCAGTGACCGCGAACGCCGGGGCGCTGTCCTCCAACAGTTTTGCCTGGGGCCTGCCCTTCTTCTACGGGCGGACGGTCTTCACCGCCATCAGCGGTGCCAGCACCTCGGGCGGCACCGGTCCGTATTTCGCGTACTGAAGCGATGCCGAAGCCACAAAGGGCTGCGGTGCCTGGGCGCCGCAGCCCTTTGTGCTGTTGTGGCCGGACGGCCTGGCCGGTCAGCGCGGCGCCAGCCGGATGGCCCCGTCCAGGCGGATCACCTCGCCATTGAGCATGTCATTCTCAATGATGTGTTTGGCCAGCCGCGCATAGTCGGCCGGGGTGCCCAGGCGCGAGGGGAAGGGCACGCTGGCGGCCAGGGCGTCCTGGACTTCCTGCGGCATGCCGAACAGCATCGGGGTGCCGAAGATGCCGGGCGCGATCGTCATGTTGCGGATGCCGTTGCGGGCGAGGTCGCGGGCGATGGGCAGGGTCATGCCGACCACACCGCCCTTCGAGGCGCTGTAGGCTGCCTGACCGATCTGGCCATCGTAGGCGGCCACCGAAGCGGTCGAGATGAGCACGCCGCGTTCGCCGGTGGCTTCGGGTTCGTTTTTGCACATGGCCTCCGCGGCCAGGCGGATCATGTTGAAGCTGCCCAGCAGGTTGACCGTGATGGTCTTGCTGAACACCGCCAGGGCATGGGGACCGTTCTTGCCGACGGTCTTTTCGGCAGGCGCGATGCCGGCGCAGTTGACCAGACCGACCAGCTTGCCCAGCGACAGGGCCTGGGCCACGGCGGCCTGGCCGTCGGCCTCCTGGCTGACGTCGCACTTGACGAAGGCCCCGCCGATCTCGCGGGCCACCGCCTCGCCCTTCTCGACCTGCATGTCGGCGATGACCACCTTGCCGCCCTCGGCGGCCAGCATGCGGGCCGTGCCCTCGCCGAGGCCCGACGCGCCGCCGGTGACGATGAATACCCTGTCCTTGATCTGCATGGTGTCTCCTGGAATGAATGACGTTGACGTAAACGTCAATTATGGCACCGGCCCCGGCGGGGTGGGGCGCCAGGCGGCACAATGCCTGGTTCTGCTGCGCAGCCTCAGAGGTGGCGCAGTGCCATCCGCAAGAAGATGTCCATGAAATCGTGTGTGAAAAATCGGTCGGGCCTGAGGGGCCGGCTGTGCAGTGGCGGGCTGGTCCTGGCCGTGGCCCTGCTGCTGGGTGGCTGCTCGACGGCGCCACCGCTCTCCTCGGGCGCGGTCCGCTCGCCGGCCGATCCAACGGTGCCGGCCACCGCCGCGCCCCCGCCGGCAGTGCTTCCCGCACCGGCGCCGGTGAAGCCGCCTTTGAAGCTGGGTCTGGCCCTGGGCGGCGGCGCAGCCCGGGGCTTTGCCCACATCGGCGTGATCCAGGTCCTGGAGGAGGCGGGCATCCGGCCCGACCTGGTGGTCGGGACCTCGGCCGGCAGCGTGGTGGCGGCGCTCTATGCCAGTGGCAAGAGCGGTGCCCAGATGCAGCAGGTGGCCGACAAGATGGAAGAGGCGGCCATCACCGACTGGACCCTGCCTATCTTCAGCCGCGGCATGCTCAAGGGCGAGGCGCTGGCCCGCTACGTGAACGGCCTGGTCGGCAACCGCCTGATCGAGGACATGAAGCTGCCTCTGGGGGTGGTCGCCACCGACCTGGGGACGGGGCAGGGCATGTTGTTCCGCCGGGGCAGCACCGGCACCGCCGTGCGGGCCTCGAGTGCCGTACCCTCGGTCTTCCAGCCGGTGAGCATCGGCGGGCGCGACTATGTCGACGGCGGCCTGGTGTCGCCGGTGCCGGTGCGTTTTGCACGGGACATGGGGGCCACCTATGTGCTGGCGGTGGACATCTCGAGTCCGCCCGAGGGCAACCAGGCCGGCGATTCCCTGCAGATCCTGCTGCAGACCTTCGCGATCATGTCCAAGAGCATCAATGCCTGGGAGCTGAAGGAGGCCGATCTCGTGGTGCGGCCTGCGTTGGCCGGGGTCAAGAGCGCGGATTTCGGAGCCCGTCGCAAGGCCATCGAAGCCGGTCGGCAGGCGATGTTGCAAGCCTTGCCGGCATTGAAGCTGGCGCTGGCGAACGCCAGGACCCCTTGAGCCGGACGAAAAAAAAGCCCGGACTGGCCGGGCTTTGAACGGATCCTGAGCCGAAGGCGTCGAAAGATCCGAGGAGACAAACAGATGGCGCGGCCCTGCGCGGTGCGCAGGCCGCTCCAGAGTTGCTTAGCGCTTCTTGGCAGCAGCGGTGCCGGTCTTGGCAGCGTTCACGGCGGTGGTGGCCACGGCGTTGAAGTTGGCTTCGGCCACGTCGGAAGCTTGCTTGACGGCCTTCTGGACCGATTCAAAGGCGTTGTTGGCGGCGGCCACGGCGCTCTTGATCACGGCCACAGCGGTTTCGGAACCGGCGGGAGCGTTCTTGGCGGCGTTGTCGACCAGGCCGACGATGGACTTCTGCACTTCGGTGGTCTTGGATTCGACAGCCTTGCCGAATTCAGCGCCAGCGCCCGAAGCGATGTCATACAGGTGACGGCTGTAGGCAGCGGTCTTTTCAGCCAGGGGCTGGAACAGGCTGGCTTGCAGGGCCAGCAGTTCTTGCGCGTCCTTGACGCTCAGCAGGGCTTGGGTGTGGCTGGCGGCTTCTTGCAGAGCAGCACGCGAGGCGGTGACGTTCAGCTCGACGAGCTTCTCGACGCCTTCGAAGGCCTTGCTGGTCAGGCCAAACAGGGTTTCGACGTTGGCCTTGTGGGCTGCCAGGATTTGTTCGGTGGTCAGGGACATGTGAGACTCCAGGTTGAAAGTGAACTGAAAACGCCTCTGCTCTGAACTGATCACATCATGTTGCAGCGCAGCATGGAGGCAAGTATGCCGACCTCCATCCGGTCTTGCAAGACAAATTTGTTGCGACGCAGCAAATCTAGGGTGAATTTTCTAAAAGCGGCTTCGGACACAATTCCGCCATGCAGGCCTTCTATGCAGACCATTTCGTCTTGCCTCTGCCCCCCGGGCACCGTTTCCCGATGCAGAAATACGCCTGGTTGCGCGACCGCCTCAGCGCCGAGCTGCCCGAGGTGCGGCTCCAGGTGGCCCCGCCGGCCAGCGACGGAGAACTGGCCCTGGCCCATGCGCCGAGCTACATCGATGCGGTCAGCCAAGGCACGCTGTCGGCGGCGGCCCAGCGCGAGATCGGCTTCCCCTGGAGCGAGGCCATGGTGCAGCGCTCGCGCCGTTCGGTGGGGGCCAGCGTGGCGGCGGCCCGGGCGGCTTTCACCGAAGGGGTGGCGGGCAACCTCGCTGGCGGCACCCACCATGCGGGCCGGGCGCAGGGCGGGGGCTTCTGCGTCTTCAACGACCTCGCGGTCACCGCCCGGTTGATGCAGGCCGAATGGTCGCGGACGCGGCGCCGGCCGCTGCAGGTGGCCATCATCGACCTGGATGTGCACCAGGGCAACGGCACGGCCGAGATATTCCGTGCCGACCCCTCGGTCTTCACGTTGTCGCTGCATGGCGAAAAGAATTTTCCCTTCCGCAAGGTCGACGGGCATCTGGACGTTCCCCTACCCGACGGCTGTGGTGATGAGGCCTATCTGCAGGCCCTGGAGCTGGCACTACAGACCCTGGAGCAGCGCTTCGACGCCGGTCTGGTGCTCTATCTGGCCGGTGCGGATCCGCACGAGGGGGACCGCCTGGGCCGCCTCAAGCTGAGCTACGACGGCCTGGAGGCGCGTGACCGGCGCGTCTTCGACTGGGCCTACCAACGTGGGCTGCCGCTGGCCTTCGCCATGGGCGGCGGCTACGGCCGCGACC